>JAVLCJ010000030.1:0-29943 GCA_031580875.1 Roseovarius sp. | reverse complement strand
CCGCACCGCCCCAGATCACCGCCAGATCGCCGCGCGACACCGCCAGAATGTCACCAAAGAGATAGGCCATCAGGTCAATGCGGATTCCCGACAAGAAAGACACGGCAACCAATCCGAACGCCAGCGCCGAATGCGCCAGAACACCAAGCAGTGTGTCCATCGCATAGCCGCGTCCAGTGAGCATCGTCACGATCAGCGCCATCGCAAGCGCCACGGCCACGGCCCCCGCGAAGATGGAGATCTGCAAGGCCAGCGAAAGGGCCACCCCCAGGATCGCGGCATGCGCCGTGGCATCGCCGAAATAGGCCATGCGCCGCCACACGACGAAACTGCCCAAGGGCGCCGCTGCAAGGGCCACGCCGACGCCGGCAAGCGCGGCGCGGGTCATGAAATCGTCCAGCATTATTCGGCGGCCTCGGTTTGCTTGTCCTGCGGTGCATGGTCATGCGCGCAGGTTTCGTCATGGCGGTGATCATGCTCGTGCCGGTAGAGGGCCAGTGCGCCACCGGTGCCGGTGCCGAACAGCGCGCGGTATTCCGGCGCAGCGGAGACGGTCTCGGGTGTGCCTTGGCAGCAGACATGACCATTGAGACAGATCACCCGGTCGGAGGCCGCCATGACCACATGCAACTCGTGACTGATCATCAGGATGGCGCAGCCGGTTCTTTGCCGGACCTCCTCGATCTGCTGGTAGAAGGCGGCGGAACCCGGCTGATCCAGCCCCTGCGTGGCTTCGTCGAGCAGGAGCAGGTTCGGCTCATTGATCAGCGCTCGTGCCAGAAGCACACGCTGGAACTGGCCGCCCGACAGGGCGGACATCTGGCGGGTCGACAGGCCGGGCACGCCAGCCCGCTCCAAAGCAGCGGCGCAGGCAGCACGCGTTGTACCCCCGGGAAGACGCAGGAACCGGTCCACCGTGATGGGCAGGGTCGGGTCGATATGAAGTTTTTGGGGGACATAGCCGATGCGCAGCCCCGGTTTGCGCGTGATGTGCCCCGAGGATGGGCTGGCCGCACCAATCAGCAACCGCAGCAACGTGGTCTTACCGGAGCCGTTAGGCCCGACGACGGTCACGATCTCGCCCGGCTCTACCGCGAGAGATACGTCGTGCAGAACCCTGTTCGCGCCAAAGCTGACGCTGACAGTATCCGCCGCGATCAGGCTCATGCGTCAACCTTTCCCACGCAAGCAGGACAGATGCCCTCGGCCTCGACCACGGTCCGTTCGATCTTGAACCCGGTGGCGCGCGCTGCTTCTCCGAGCGCGCCGCGCGCCGGTGAGGATTGCGCCTCGGCCACCGACTCGCAGATCCGGCAGATCATGAAGGCAGGCGAGTGATTGGCCCCGGGATGGGCGCAGGCGATGAAGGCATTAAGCCGTTCGATCTTGTGCGCGAACCCGTTGGCGACAAGAAATTCAAGCGCACGGTAGGCCACGGGGGGTTGCGAACCGAACCCGGCGTCCCGCAATCTGTCGAGCATCTCATAGGCCCCGACCGCCCGGTGTGCCTCCAGAAGGATTTCCAGCGTCTTGCGGCGAACCGGCGTGAGCCGCAAACCTTCCGTCTGGCAGTGCGCCTCGGCCGCCTTGAGCCCGGAACGGATGCAGGACCCGTGATCGTGCTTTTCGAAGCCGATCAGGTCGCTGGATGCGGGCTTTCCTGCGTGGGCAGCGCTTGTCATGTTATCTCATTTCCTATACCCATGTACCAACGTTATAAAATCACATGGAGCCGCATATGTCCAGAAACCTCGTTTCCCTTTCCGTCGCCGCGTCTGTGCTGGGTGGGACGGCCATGGCGGATGTGCCAGATGTGGTGGCCGATATCGCGCCTGTTCATTCACTGGTGGCCCGCGTGATGCAGGGGGTAGGCGAGCCATCCCTGATCGTGGCCCCCGGGGCCAGCCCGCATGAGTACAACCTTCGTCCGTCCGAGGCGGGCGCGTTGCAGGACGCCGACCTCGTATTCTGGGTAAGCCCCGACCTGACGCCTTGGCTCGGCGGGGCGATTGAAACACTGGCGGGTGACGCAACCGCGACAGAACTGCTCGAGGTCGATGGAACGACCAAACTGCCGTTCCGGGAGGGAGTGCTGTTCGAGGCGCATTCGCATAAGAATGAGGATCACGACGACAAGCATGACGGCCATGACCACGACACCGACGCGCATGGCCAAGATCACGACGACCATGGTCGAGAAGATCATGCCGAGGAGGCGGCGCATGACGACCATGGTCACGAGGACCCTGATCACGGTCAGGCAGATCAGGCGGGCCATGACAGTGCGGGGCATGCCGGGCATGATCACGGGGATCACGACCCCCACGCCTGGCTGTCGCCCGATAACGGCGCAGTCTGGCTGAATGCCATCGCGGCACAGCTGTCTGCTGCCGATCCAAACAACGCGGGCACCTATTTTGCCAATGCAGCGGCGGGGCGCGAGGAACTGGCCGCTTTGAGCACCGAGATCAACGGCATCCTTGAACCGGTACGCGGCCGTAACTTCATCGTCTTCCACGACGCCTATCAGTATTTCGAGACGGCGTTCGACTTTCCAGCGTCAGGCGCGATATCCGTGTCCGATGCCGCCGACCCCAGCCCGGCCCGCATAACCGAGATCCAGGCGCGTGTGGCAGACCAAGGCGCGAGCTGCGTTTTGTCGGAACCGCAATACGACCCCGGTATCGTGGCCGCGGTCATGGACAGGTCCGAGGCGAGTACCGGCGTGCTTGACCCGCTTGGCTCCGACCTCGAACCCGGCCCGGATCTTTACGGTAACGTTCTGCATAACCTCGCCACGGCACTTGCGGATTGCCTCTGAGACTGTCGGAGGGCGTGCCGGCAGCCTTTTTCTACGGCACGCGAAACTCTGTCTGGCCTGTGTGGTGATGTTGCGGCGCGCCGGGCCACGAATGGCTCCACCGGTGGATCTTGGGTGAGGCGGCCTGTCATCGCACCGCCGTCGCCTTGAACCGCGCAAACACCGGCGCACCCTCGATCAGGCCGAGTCCGGTAACGGACCGACAGGTGACAAGTGCCGAGATCTCGCCCGCATCCGCAATGGCCAGACGCACGCGGGCTGTCGCGCCGTCCGCCAGGAGGTCAATCCCTGCCACGCGCCCCGAGAGTGTGTTGAGCGCACTCGAGCCTGCCTCGACGGCGAGAGCGAGCGTGACGTCACGATCGTCGATCCGGAAGGAGGTCCGCGATCCGGGCGGCAGGTCGACGCGTGGAACTGTGACGGTCTGGCCATCTACCGTCAACGTCGTAAGGCCCCATTCAGGGTCATGCGCCACCACCCGCGCGGGCAGGTCCGGCGGCGCGGTCGCCGCCGGAGCGGTCTGTGGCAGATGCCTGAAAACACCCCAAGCTGACCAGATCAGGATCAGCCCGAGCCCGATCTTGAGCACCTGGCTCGGTACGACCCCGAGCAGCATCGCACCGAGACTGGCCCC
This sequence comes from Roseovarius sp., assembly GCA_031580875.1. GTDB lineage: Bacteria > Pseudomonadota > Alphaproteobacteria > Rhodobacterales > Rhodobacteraceae > Roseovarius. The sequence continues at coordinate 26,488 of JAVLCJ010000030.1, read as the reverse complement.
GAGGATCGACCCGGCCCCGAGCGGCAGGATCGTCGTGCGCCAGACGGCGTCCTCGCGTAGCAACGATCCGGTGCCGAAATGGCGCGAGAGGCCCACGGCGATGGTCGGCATGCTCACCAGCATCGACAACGAGCCTGCCACCTTCACGTCCACCCCGAAGAGCAGGATGAAGACGGGGATGATGAGCTCGCCGCCCGCGACCCCCAGAAGCGACGAGACGAGGCCTAGGGCGACGCCACAGGTGGCAGCGACAAGGACCGTAGGGAACAGGCCCGCGCCCACAAGCCGCGTTGGTTCGACCACGAAAAGCCCTTCGGCGATCAGCACACAGCCGAGCGCAACGAGCAGGATCAGGATCAGCCCGCCCAGCAGCTTGTCGGACGCACGGCGGAGCCAGCCCGCGCCAATCCAGGCTGCCGACATGGACCCTGCCAGCATGCCAAGAACGGCGGGCAGGTGCGGCGTGATCTGGTCCGAGGGCACCGTCGCTGCGCGGAAGGGCAATGCCGCCGCCAGCACGATGAAGCTGGCCACGAGGTTGATCGTGACGGCCTCGCGCGCGGAAAAGCGAAGCATTCTGACCAGCGCCGGCAGCCGGAACTCGGCCCCGCCCAGCCCGATCAGGCCGCCGGCGGTCCCAACGACCATGCCGAGGGCGACGGCGAAGGCGGGGCGCTGCGGCCGCGTCATTCGGCGGGTTCCTGATCGGCGCGCCCCACATCTTCGGGGGCGATGGAGACAGACTTGATAACAGCATGGCATCGCTGGCCGGTGGCAAGGCCCATCGCCTGCGCCGAGCGCATGGTGATACGCGCCGACAGACGGTCGCCGCCCACATCCAGCGTGACCAGTGCACCGGGTCCGTCACCCGGGCGGATCTCGGTCACCGTGCCGGACAGGAGGTTCAGGGCTGACAGTCCCTCGGGGCGCGCCCGCGACAGGATCACGTCATGCGCAGCGATCCGAACGCGGATCGTCGCGCCTTCTCGAGCCGCGACCCACGGCAACCACAGCGGTCCAGCAGCCGCGGCAAGCTCGCTCAGCCCGTCTGCATGGTGGCGGGTGACGCGCGCCGTCAGCACAGACGCCGTGCCGCGCGCGCCCATCGCGCCCACATCGCCCAGCACCTGCGCGGCGGAGCCTTGCGCCACAACCCGGCCCGCATCGAGAGCGACCACCGTACTGGCCAGCCGCGCGACCTCGGAGGCGGAATGGCTGACATAGAGGATCGGGACGTTCACCTCGTCGCGCAACCGTTCGAAATAGGGGAGGATCTCGGCCTTGCGGGCCTCGTCGAGGGCCGCAAGCGGCTCATCCGCGAGGATCAGGCGCGGCGCGGACAGGAGCGCGCGGCCGATCGCGACGCGCTGTTTCTCGCCACCCGAGAGCGCGCCGGGCCTCCGGCCGAGCAGGTGGCCGATGCCCAGAAGGTCCACGACACGGCCCATATCCTCGCGCGGCGCGCCTTTCGGCGCGAACCACGCGCCGTAGGACAGGTTCTGCCGGACGGTCAGATGCGGAAACAGCCGCCCTTCCTGAAAGATGTAGCCGAGCCTGCGCCGGTGGGGTTTCAGGCGCACACCCGCCTGAGTGTCGAGCAGCGTCCAGTCGCCCGCGGCGATGCGCCCTTCATTGGGCATCAGAAGGCCCGCCACGGCGTTCACCAGCGTCGTCTTGCCCGAGCCCGACCGGCCGAACAATACCGTCACCCCCGGCGGCGCGCGGAAGGCGGCATCGAGCGTGAAGTCCTTGAAGGCATGGCGCACCGTGACTTTCAGCATCACGCGCCCCCGATGCGTGCCGCCACGCGCCGCCCGATCAGTTCAGACAAAAGCAGCGCGCCCATGGCCACGACGACCGAGACGATTACCAGTTTCATTGCCGGTCCCTCGCCCCCGGGCACCTGCAGGAAAGCATAGATCGCCGACGGAACGGTCCTCGTCTGGCCCGGAATGTTCGACACGAAGGTGATCGTCGCCCCGAATTCTCCCATCGCCTTGGCGAAGGCGAGGATCGCGCCGGCAATGATCCCGGGGAGCGCCATGGGCAGCGAAACCGTCAGGAAAACCCAAAGCGGCGCGGCCCCGAGCGTGGCACTCGCCTGTTCCAGCTTGGGATCGACCGCCTCGATCGACAGCCGGATCGCGCGCACCATCAGCGGAAAGGCCATGACACCTGCCGCCAGCGCCGCTCCCGTCCAGCGAAATGCGAAGACGATGCCCCATTCGGCCAGAATGCTGCCAATTGGGCCGCGCGTGCCGAAGGTCAGAAGCAGCAGGTAGCCCGTTACCACCGGCGGCAGGATCAGCGGCAGGTGGACGATCCCGTTCAGCACCTGCTTGCCGGGAAAGGACCAGCGCGCCAGCGCATAAGCCACGAAAACCCCGAGTGGCAGGCTGACAATCGTCGCCCACAACGAGACCCGGAGAGAGAGCGCCAGCGCTTCCCACTCGTCGGAGCCGAGCCAATCCATCAGCGGTTACTCCGCAACGACCACGAAGCCCTGACGCAGGAACGCCGCCCGCGCCTCGGGGCCGCGCAGGAAGTCGAGGAAGGTCCGGTTCAGCGCATTGTCGCTCTTGGCCAGCGCCGCGGCGGGGTAGACGATGGGCGGATGCGTTTCGGCCGGAAAGGTGCCGATGACACGCACGTCGTCCTCGGCCATGACGTCGGTGGCGTAGACGATGCCATAGGGCGCCTCACCGGTGGCAACGAAGGCCAGCGCCGCGCGCACGTTGTCGGCCTGGGCCACCTGGGCCGCGACGCTGTCCCACAGACCGAGGCTTTCCAAAGCGGCCTTGCCATAGATGCCAGCCGGCACGGCATCGACCAGCGCCATGGCCAGCCGCCCGTCGCCGAGCAGGCCCGCAAGGTCCATGTCGGGGCCGATCTCGACGGGCGCGACGCCGGTGTCGGCCGCGATCAGGACCATGGCATTGCTCAGAAGGTCGAGGCGCGTGCCCTCCTCGACAAGCCCGTCCTCTTGCAGCCTGTCCATCCATCCCGGGTTCGCCGAGATGTAGATGTCGGCCGGCGCGCCGTGCTGGATCTGGCGGGCAAGCGCGGAGGAGCCGGCGAGCGACACGGTCACGTCATGTCCGGTGGCAGCCTCGAACCGCTCCGCCACCTCGGCCATGGCATTGGTCATGCTGGCGGCGACAAAGACGGTGATCTGCTCAGCCTTGACGCTGCAGGGCGCGAGGACGGCAAGCACGAGCGCGGCGGCACGTGACAGGACAGGCTTGAACATCGAGGGAGCTCCCTGCTGATATGTTTTGGCAAACATATCGCAGCGAGTGTATCTTCCCGTCAAGCGTTATTTTCCGTCGGGAATATCCCTCAAGAGCCCTTGCATGCTGGCAAGTCGATCGGCACCGCCCGTCGCGGCCTCCGCCTCGAAGGCCCGATACTGCGCCAGAACCTCGCGCCCGAGGCCCGTGAGACACGCGCCGCCGCCGCCCGGACCGCCGCGTGTGCTTTCGACCAGCGGCTCGCGGAACATCGCGTTGAGCGTGCCGATCAACTCCCAGGCGCGCTTGTAGCTCATCCCCATCTCGCGGCCCGCCGCGGCAATCGATCCGCGGCTTGCGATCCCTTCCAGCAAGTCGGCCTTGCCCGGCCCCATCATCTCGTCCTCGCCGAAGACGATGCGAATACGGAGGCGTGGTTCGGGGGGGCGTTGTGGTCGGGATTGCATATCGAGACAATGGCAGAAATTGATCGCCCGCCGCAAGCATCACTGGACCTGCGCCAGGACACCCCCCTTCCGGCCAGGTCAACCGAAACTTGCCTTACAGCACGTGCTTCGATCACTTACGTGCCTTTGCAGGTCCATTTGATGATCGCCTCGGGAGCAACCCGCAGCAGCGATGCCTTTGCAAACAGATCAGGCTCGGGAGTCATTGACGATCAAAGCCAGAGGATGACGGTTGCGGCAAGCGCGATGGCGGACAGGAAGACCTTCGGGCAACTTTCGTAGCGGGTTGCGACGCGCCGCCAATCCTTCAGGCGACCGAACATGATCTCGATGCGGTTGCGCCGCTTGTAGCATCGCTTGTCGTGCCGGACGGCTTTGCCGCGAGACGTCCGCCCCGGGATACAGGGGCGTATCCCCCGTCCTGTAACGCGTCCCGGAACCAGTCGGCGTCGTAGCCGCGGTTGGCGATCAGCCAGTCGACGGACGGCAGGGACCCGCACAGCGCCCGCGCGCCGACATAGTCGCTGACCTGGTCGGCCGTGATGAAGAAACGGATCGGACGCCCGACGCTGTCGGTCACGGCGTGCAACTTGGTGTTCCGTTCTCGGGCAAGACTGTCCCCCCGGACAGTTTCTTGATCCCTCGAACCCCTTCGTACGGCCGATCAGGCCGCATTCGCCATTGCCCTCGGACCATGTATGGACGGCTCCCGCGGGGCAAGGGCTTTGTTCGGATCAGGCGTCTGATCTGCAGCACGGGGGCCGCGCGCCCTGATGACCCGAAGCTCGGTTTGCGCCATCATCCGGTAAAACAATTTTACCAATTTTGTAGCTTATCGGAAACTTTCACGTTAAATCATGCCCAAGGCGTGGCACGTGGAGCGGCCCGCCCGGACCAGACACGAAGGGACGAGAGATGGTGCAACGTATCGAAAAGCATGGCCTGCAGGTGGCCGAGCAACTGGCGCGCTTCGTCGACGAGAACGCCTTGCCGGGGACGGATGTTTCGGCCGATGACTTCTGGGCCGGTTTCGCGGCCATGGTCGAGGAGATGGCACCGAGGAACAGGGCCTTTCTCGACCAGCGCGAAACGCTGCAGGGGCAGATCGACGACTGGCACATTCGCCACCGCAACCAGCCGCATGACCACGAGGCTTACACGCAGTTTCTCGAGGATATCGGCTACCTGGTCGAGGAGGGACCGGATTTCGAGATCGAGACGGCCAACGTGGACCCCGAGATCGCGCATGTGCCGGGGCCGCAGCTGGTGGTGCCCATCACGAATGCCCGCTACGCCCTCAACGCCGCGAATGCGCGCTGGGGAAGCCTTTACGACTGCCTCTACGGCACGGACGCCATGGGCACGCCGCCGCCGGCGGGCGGGTATGACCGGGGGCGCGGCGCGCGCGTCGTCGCCCGCGCGCGCGTCTTCCTTGACGAGGCGTTTCCGCTGCGGGGGACCAGCCATGCCGACGTACGACGCTACCACGTGCAGGACGGTGCCCTGCTGGTGGATGACTGCCCGCTGGCGGAGCCCGAGAAATTCGCGGGGTACCGGGGCAACCCCAAGGCCCCCGACGCCGTTCTGCTGCGCAACAACGGCCTGCATGTCGAGCTGCTGTTCGACCGGGCGCATTTCATCGGGTGCCGGGACCAGGCGCTGCTGGCCGATGTCCAGGTCGAAAGCGCCGTCTCGGTCATCATGGATTGCGAGGATTCGGTGGCCTGCGTCGATGCCGAGGACAAGGTGCTGGCGTACGGCAACTGGCTGGGCCTGATGAAGGGCACGCTAGAAGCGTCACTGGAAAAGGGCGGCAAGACCGTCGCGCGGCGCCTGAACAGCGACCGGCGCTACACCGCCCCCGATGGCAGCGACCTGACACTGAAAGGGCGCGCGCTGATGTGGGTGCGCAACGTGGGGCACCTGATGACCACCCCCGCCATCCTCGATGCCCGGGGCGACGAGATCCCCGAGGGGCTGATGGATGCCGCGATCACCACCCTGATCGGGATGCACGATATCCGGCGCGAGGGCGGAAACTCGGTGCACGGGTCGATCTACGTCGTGAAACCCAAGATGCATGGCCCCGACGAAGTGGCCTTCACGGACGAGATTTTCACGCGCGTCGAATCCTTTCTCGGGCTGCCGGAATACACCGTCAAGATCGGCGTCATGGACGAGGAGCGCCGCACCTCGGTCAACCTAAAGGAATGCATCCGCGCCGCGAAGCACCGGGTGGCCTTCATCAATACCGGTTTTCTCGACCGGACGGGCGACGAGATCCACACCAGCATGGAAGCCGGCCCGTTCAGCCGGAAGGATTTCATCAAGCGCAAGGCGTGGATCACCGGGTACGAAAACCAGAACGTCGATATCGGGCTGGAATGCGGCCTGTCCGGCAAGGCGCAGATCGGCAAGGGCATGTGGGCCATGCCCGACCTGATGGCCGCCATGATGGAGCAGAAGATCGAACACCCCAAGGCGGGCGCCAACTGCGCGTGGGTTCCCTCGCCCACGGCGGCCACGCTGCACGCCCTGCACTATCACAAGGTCGATGTCCTTGCCGTTCAGGCGACGCTGAGGGCCGGCGGCCGGCGGGCTTTCGTCGACACGCTTCTCGACATTCCCGTCGCGAGTTACCGGAAATGGTCGAAGGAGCAGATCATCAAGGAGGTCGAGAACAACGCGCAGGGCATTCTTGGCTACGTGGTCCGCTGGATCGACCAGGGGGTCGGATGCTCCAAGGTGCCCGACCTCAACGACGTGGGCCTGATGGAAGACCGCGCCACCTGCCGGATCAGTTCGCAACACATCGCCAATTGGCTGCATCACGGCGTCGTCAGCGAGGCCGAGGTCATGGCGGTCATGCAGAAGATGGCGCAGGTGGTGGACGACCAGAATGCGGATGATCCCACCTATCGGCCCATGGCGCCCGGGTTTGACGGCATCGCCTTCAAGGCCGCCTGCGACCTGGTGTTCAAGGGTCGCGAGCAGCCTTCGGGCTATACCGAACCCGTCTTGCACCGCCGCCGCCTGCAACTGAAGGCCGCGCAGGCCGCATGACGTGAGGCCGAGTGGCCCCGGACCCGGCTGACAGGCCGTTTCCGGGGACGACCCGGCCGAGCAAACGCTGGCTACCGCTGGGCGGGTCCGCGCCGGACGGGGGACGTGCCCACGGCGCCCACGCGCCGGCGCGCGCCTATTTCTCGGGGATCAGGCCGCGCGGGCTGAAACGCAGCACCACCAGCAGGACCACGCCCATTGTCAGCAGGCGCATGTGCGCCGTGCTTTCCAGCAGGTGGACGCGCAGCGCGCTGTCCTCGGCCATGGGCGCGGTGACGGTCGCCATGAGCCATTGGCCCATCGGCTCCACCTGCACCCAGAGGAACCAGACGAGGAACCCGCCAAGCACGGCGCCGAAGTTGTTGCCCGACCCGCCCACGATCACCATCACCCAGATCAGGAACGTGTAGCGCAGCGGCTGATAGGTGGTGGGAATGAGCGCGCTGTCCAGCGTCGTCATCATGGCGCCCGCCATGCCGCACACGGCCGAGCCGAGGATAAAGACCTGAAGGTGACGGCGCGTGACGTTCTTGCCCATCGCCTCGGCGGCGACCTCGTTGTCGCGGATCGCGCGCAGCATCCGCCCCCACGGGCTGTTCAGCGCGAGTTGCGCCAGCACCAGGAGGGCCGCCACAACGATCACGAAAAACCCGGCATAGATGACCTTGACGAAAAGTGACGAGGCGGCGACCGGGTCGAACCCCATCGCCTCGGCCCTTGCGACGAACCCGGGGTCGGATTGCAGGTCGATCTCGTACGGGGCGGGGCGGGGAATGCCGGTGACGTTCTTGACGCCGCGGCTCAGCCAGTCCTCGTTCTTGAGCACGGCGATGATGATCTCGGCGATGCCCAGCGTGGCGATGGCCAGGTAGTCCGATCGCAGCCCGAGCGCCGCCTTGCCGATGATCCACGCCGCGCCGGCGGCCAGCAACCCGCCGACAGGCCAGGCCAGGACGACCGGCAGGCCCAGCCCGCCAAGGTAGCCCGTCCTTGCCGGGTCGACGGCCTCGACCGCCTGCACGCCCGCATCGAAGATCCAGCGGTAGACGAAGAACCCGATCACCAGCAACGCCAGCACGACGGCGCCGCGCAGGCGCGACGGGCCCATGCGGCGCAGCACCAGAATTGCCCCCGCGATCACGGCGCCGCCGAAAAGCAGGCCCATGATGATGCGCCCGCCGCCGGCGGACCACGCTTCGGTCACGGGCGGCATGGCCACCAGCACCGTGGCCAGCCCCCCGAGGGCCGTGAACCCCATGACGCCGACGTTGAAAAGCCCCGCGAACCCCCATTGCAGGTTCAGCCCGAGGGACATGACGGCGCTGACCAGCCCCATGTTCACGATGACCATGGCGGTGTTCCAGCTCTGCATGACACCGGTCAGCACGACCAGCCCCGCGACAAGGCCGAAAAGCGCGGTGTTCCTGAGTGTCTCGTTCATACCGCTTTCCCCCGGAACAGGCCCGTCGGCCGGAACAGCAGCACGATCAGCAGGATCACGAAGCTGACGGCGAACTTGTAATCGGTGCTCAGCAGTTGCACGAGGCCCGACGGCTCAAGCGACTCGGGCAGGAGATGGCCCAGCACCTTCTTCCATGCGTAGGTGACCGTCACCTCGGAAAAGGCGATGACGAACCCGCCGGCAATGGCGCCGAGCGGGCTGCCAAGCCCGCCCACGATGGCGCTGGCGAATACCGGCAGAAGAAGCTGCAGGTAGGTGAAGGGCTTGAACGACTTGTCGAGCCCGTAGAGAACACCCGCGACCGTCGCCAGCGCGCCGACGATCAGCCACGTGATCATCACCACGCGGTCGGGATTGATGCCGGACAACAGCGCAAGGTCCTCGTTGTCGGAGTAGGCGCGCATCGACTTGCCCGCGCGGGTGTGGGTGAGGAACCAGAACAGCAGCGCCACGACGATGACGGCGGTGACCACGGTGATGCCCTGCGTGGTCTTGATCGCGAGGCCTTCCTGAAGGCCGGTCATCTTGCGAAAGTCGAAGGCGGTGATGATGAAGCGCTCACCGTCGGCGAAGCGCTGGTCCCCCGGCCCGATGATGAAACGCACCAGCCCGTTGAGAATGAACATCACCCCGATCGACACGATCACGAGGATCACCGGCTTGGCCCGTTGTTCGCGGTAGAAGCGGTACACCACCCGATCGGTGACCAGCACGAGCGCCATGCAGCCGGCAATCCCGATGGGCAGGGCCAGAAGGGCGGTCGGCAGCGGCCCGAGCCCGACCCCCATGGATTGCAGCCACCACGTCGCGAGGATCGTGACCATCGTGCCGAAGGCCATCGTGTCGCCATGGGCGAAGTTGGAAAACCGCAGGATGCCGTAGATCAGCGTCACCCCCAGCGCGCCGAGCGCCAGTTGACTGCCATAGGCGATGGCGGGCACGAGGACGAAGTTCGACAGCGCGACAAGCGCGTTGAGAAAATCCATCAGCGCGCCCCCCGGCACGGCGGGGCGGCCAGCACCCCGCGCAGGACGGCACCATGCCCGTGCGGATCGCGATAAGGCCCGTTACGGTGGGCTGCCGATCGGTATCGTCTCATCATCCCCCCAGAAAACTCCGCCGCACGTCCGCGTCAGCCAGCAGGTCCTTGCCCGAGCCGGTATAGGCATTGCGCCCCTGCACCAGGACATAGCCCATGTCGGCGATCTCCAGCGCCTGGCGCGCGTTCTGCTCGACCATGAGAACCGGAAGGCCGGTGCGCGCGACCTCGATGATCCGGTCGAAAAGCTCGTCCATCACGATGGGGCTGACCCCTGCCGTCGGCTCGTCGAGCATCAGCACCTTCGGCTTGGTCATGAGCGCGCGGCCGACCGCAACCTGCTGCCGCTGGCCGCCCGAGAGTTCGCCGGCGGGTTGCCGGCGTTTCTCGCGCAGGATGGGAAACAGGTCAAAGACCTGCTCCATCGTGCCGCTGATGTCGTCGGTGCGGATGAAGGCACCCATTTCGAGGTTCTCCTCCACCGTCATGGACGTGAAGATGTTGTGGTTCTGCGGCACGAAGCCCATGCCCTTGCGCACCCGCGCCTGCGGGGTCAGGCGGGTGATGTCCTCGCCCGCCAGCCGCACCGCGCCGCCGCGCAGGTCCAGCATCCCGAACACGGCCTTCATCGCCGTGGACTTGCCGGCCCCGTTGGGGCCCACGATCACCGCGATCTGGCCATGCCCCACCGAAACGGTGCAATCGTGCAGGATGTCGGGGCCCCGGCCATAGCCGCCGGTCATGTTGTCACCGATCAGGAAGGGGCCGTCGGCGCCCGGGGCCGGGCGGGCCTCGTCCTCGGTGCCGGCGGGACGCAGCTCGCCTGCCCCGTCGGGGTTGGCGATGGTGCGGTCCTTGTTGCCACGGTCGTCATAGGGGCCGCCGCTCATGCGTGGCCCCCGTGCCCGTTACCCGCGGCGGGGTGTCCGAAACTCGGCGCCGTGCTGGCGGCCACCCCGGGCGGCAGCACGAGTGTCGCGAAAAGCGCGCGGGCGGCCGTCATCCGGCTGTCTCCTTTTCCTTGTTCTTCAGGCCGGTGCCAAGATAGGCCTCGATCACGCGCTCGTCGGACTTGACCTCGTCCAGCGTGCCCTCGGCCAGCACCTTGCCCTCGGCCATGCAGATCACCGGATCGCAAAGCCGTTCGATGAAATCCATGTCGTGTTCGATCACGACGAAGGTGTAGCCGCGGTCGCGGTTCAGCGACAGGATCGCATCGCCGATCGTCCGGAGAAGGGTGCGGTTCACGCCGGCGCCGACCTCGTCAAGGAAGACGATCCGCGCATCCACCATCATCGTGCGGCCAAGCTCCAGCAGCTTCTTCTGGCCGCCCGAAAGGGTGCGCGCCTTCTCGTTGGCCAGGTGGTCGATTGTCAGGAATTCGAGAACCTCGTCCGCCTTGCGCTCCAGCGCGCGTTCTTCCTGCGCGATGCGGCCGCGCTGCAGCCACGTCTTCCACAGGGATTCGCCCGACTGTCCGCCGGGCACCATCATCAGGTTTTCCCGCACGGTCATCGAGCCGAATTCGTGCGCGATCTGGAAGGTGCGCAGCAGGCCCTTGTGAAACAAGGCGTGGGGCGGCAGGCCGGTGATGTCCTCGCCGGCCATCGTCACGCGGCCCGACGTGGGCCTGAGCACGCCGGCGATCACATTGAAAAGCGTGGTTTTTCCGGCGCCGTTCGGGCCGATCAGCCCGGTAATGCTGCCCGGCTTTATTGTCAGGTTCGCGCCATCGACGGCGTGGAAGCCGCCGAAATGCTTGTGAACGTCCTCGACGACGATCATGCATGTCCCCCATCGGGCCGGTTGCCGCCCCGCCATTGTTGGGTCGGCCCGGGCAATCACCCGGGCCGACCAGAACCTTTCACCGCGCGATCAGCGGTAGCTGGACGTCGTGATCTTGCCGTCCTTGATCTCGATCTCGCGATAGCTGCCCGCCGACTCGCCGGGTTCGATCAGCTCGACCGCGGTCGCGCCCACATAATCGACGTCGCCGCCCTCGGCAAGAATGTCGAGCGCCTTGCCCAGCTCGCCGGGCATGATTTCCTCGCCGGGGGCGTTGGCCACGTCCATCACGTGATCCTTGTAGTCGGCCGCGTCCGTGCTGCCCGCGGCCTGCATGGCCATCAGGATGAGCGCCGCGGCGTCGTAGGATTCACCGGTGAAGGGCGACGTGGAATCGAAGGCATCGCCCGCGATTTCCTCGAACTTGTCCTTGCCGGGGCTGTCGGTGCCCGGCAGCTGCCCGGTGGAGCCGTCGATCATCGTGCCGAAGTTCTCTTCGAGTTTCGTGCCGATCATGCCGTCGGGGAAATGGAACGTGCTGAAGGCGCCGGTATCGAGCGCCGAACGCACGACGCCGCTGCCGCCTTGGTCAACATAGCCCGCCACCACGAGGCGCTCCCCCCCGGCGGAGGCCAGCGCGCCGACCTCGGCGGAATAGTCCGCCTTGCCGTCCTCGTGCGCGGCGCTGATCGTCACCGTGCCGCCGGCATCCTCGAAGGCCTGCTGGAAGCTGTCGGCAAGGCCCTTGCCGTAATCGTTGTTGGTGTAGGTCAGGGCCACTTCGTCGATGTCGCGGTCCATCAGGATGTCGGACATGATCTTGCCCTGCCGCGCGTCGGACGGCGCGGTGCGGAAGAAGAAGCCGTTGTCCTCGATGGTCGTCAGCGCCGGTGACGTCGAGGAGGGCGAGATCTGCACCACGCCGTTGGGCTTGGTCACGTTAGACAGGACCGAGGTGGTCGCGCCCGAACAGGCCGCGCCGACGATGCCCTGCACGCCCGCCGCGGTGACCAGCCGCTCGGCCGCGGCCGTGGCCGCGGACGCGTCGATACAGGTGGTGTCGCCCCGCTCGGACGTGACGGTCATGCCGTCAAGCAGCTTGCCGCTGTCGCTGACTTCCTTCATCGCCATCTCGGCCGCTTCCGCCATGTGCGGGGTCAGCGACTCGATCGGGCCGGTGAAGCCCATCAGGACGCCAAGCGTGATCCCGCCACCGTGGTTGTCCGCCGCGACCGGGCCGGCGAGAAGCGCCATCGCGGCGCTGGTCATGAGCAGGTTTTTCATTGAAACTCTCCCTGGTTGGTTCCGTTACCTCGCGCCCGAGCTTATTCATCCCCGACGCCCTTGAAAAGGCATGATCCGACATTCACACGTCACGTCGCACCGGCGCGCGCCCGTGCGGACGGGGGATGATCGGACCGCCACAGGGGCCCTACATGGCCTGCGGGTCGCGTTTTTCAATGCGGGGTGCGGCCCGCGGCTGGCCGCGTTGCACCGGTAGCGGCCCGCCCTGCCGGGCGGGCCGTCATCGCTGCCTCAGGACAGGTGGTGCACTTCCTGCAATCCGTAGACCGGTGTCTCGAGGCCTTCCATCCGCGCCTTGAGCTGCAGCGCCAGGTAATGGGAATAATGCCGCGACTGGTGCAGGTTGCCGCCGTGGAACCACAGGTTTTCCTGCTGAGTGGGCTTCCACATGTTGCGCTGCTCGCCTTCCCACGGTCCCGGATCCTTCGTGGTGGCGGAGCCGAGCCCCCAGACCTTGCCGACCTTGTCGGCCACGTCCTGCCCGATGAGGTCCGCGGCCCAGCCGTTCATCGACCCGTAGCCCGTCGCGTAGACGATCAGGTCGGCCTCCAGCATGGTGCCGTCCTCGAGCACGACGCCGTCCTCGACGATCTCGGCCACTTGCCCGTGCGCGAGCTTGATCTTGCCGTCGATGATGAGCTGGGACGCCCCCACGTCGATGTAGTAGCCCGAGCCACGACGCAGGTATTTCATGAAAAGCCCCGACCCGTCATCGCCCCAGTCGAGCTGGAAGCCGGCCTTTTCCAGCCCGTCGTAAAACGCGCTGTCACGTTCCTTCATCTGCTCGTAGAGCGGGATCTGGAATTCGTGCATGATCCGGTAGGGCAACGAGGCGAAGACAAGATCCGCCTTCTCGGTGGTCATGCCGTCGCGCACGGCCTCTTCCGAGTAGAGCGCGCCGAGGCCGATATCCATCAGCGTGTCCGAGCGCACGATATGGGTCGAGGACCGCTGCACCATCGTGACGTCGACATCGTGCTCCCAAAGCGCGGCACAGATGTCATGGGCCGAATTGTTCGACCCGATGACGACCGCCTTCCTGCCGGTATACCGATCCGGGCCCGGGTGCTGCGACGAATGGTGCTGTTCGCCCGCGAACTTGTGCGCGCCCGGAAAATCGGGAACATTGGCCTTGCCGGACATGCCCGTCGCGAGGATCAGTTGCGTGGGCCTCAGCACGACGTCCTCGCCGTCGCGGTCGACGACAACGGTCCATTCCTTGGTTGTTTCGTCGTAGGTGGCCGACTTGCACTCGGTCCGGGTCCAGTAATTCAGTTCCATGACCTTGGTGTACATCTCCAGCCAGTCGCCGATCTTGTCCTTCGGCGCGAAGACGGGCCAGTTGTCGGGAAACTTGATGTACGGCAGGTGATCGTACCAGACGGGGTCGTGCAGGCAGAGGGACTTGTACCGGTTGCGCCATGAATCGCCGGGCCGGTCGTTCTTCTCGATGATGATCGTGGGCACGCCAAGCTGCCGCAGCCGCGCCCCGAGGGCGATGCCGCCCTGTCCGCCACCGACGATCACGCAGTAGGGCTGCCGGGTATGGCCCAGTTCCGCGGCCTCCCTTTCCTGTTCTTCCTTCCATGTCAGGCGGTGCTTGTCGGCGCCGTGCTTGGCGCCGAGCGGGCGGTCATGGCCCAGCGCCTCCTCATAGCCCTTGAGCTCGGCCATGGTGGTCAGCAGCGTCCAGATCTTGCCGTCGCGCAACCGCACCAGCCCGTAGCCGCGCGCCTTCTCGGTGTCGAACTGGATCCACGCGGTCGTGATCCCGCCCTCCTCGGTGGGGACTTCGCCGTCGGCGATCCGCCAGTTGGCGGGCCTTGTCGCGGCAAGCTGGCTTTCGAGCATGTCGGCCACCTCGTCCTTGCCCTCGACGGTCTTGAGGTTCCAAGTGAACGTGACGAGGTCGCGCCAGTAGCAATCGTCGACGAACATGTCGCGCGCCGCGGCGATGTCGCCGGCCGCCAGCGCCTTGTCGAACGCGTCGAGAAATCCCTGGGTCTGATCGGCCACGGTTGTATCGAGCATGGTCTCCTCCCTTTTTCTTGCTCTTGATCGCGGGGAAGGGTGGCATGCGCCCGGCCGTCAGACCATGTTCCGGACGGTGTCGGGGGGCTCGAATCCGGTCGGGGGCGCTGGCACGTTGCGCGCGCAACAGGGCGCAACACGCCCGCGCAACGATCAGCCCGGCGCGCTCAGCCCCGCCTTGCGCACGCGGCGCAGGATGGTGGATCGGTTCACCCCGAGCCGCTTGGCCACCCGGGCCATGTTCCACCCGCACGCATCCAGCAGCGCCTCGAGGTCGTCGCCGCCCCCGGGCGTCGGCTGTTCGGACAGGCACGGCGCGGGCAGGTCCGGCAGGTCGATGACCTTGCCTTCCGCCACGGCGGCGGCAACGTCGATCACGCTTTCAAGTTCGCGGATGTTGCCCGGCCAGTCACGCCCGCCCAGATCGGCGCGCGCCGCCGGCGACAGGCTCAGCCCACGGGCATTGTGGCGGCGCAGCACCCTGTCGATGAGCCAGTCGAGATCATGGCGCAGCCGCAGCGGCGGCAGGCGCAGCGTGTCGCCCGCGATCCGGAAATAGAGGTCGGCGCGGAACGCCCCCTCGCGCACCGCCCGTGCGAGATCACGGCGGCACGACGCGACCGGGCGAAGGTCCTCGCGCCGCTCCAGCAGCGCCAGCAGCGCCGCCTGTTCCGCAGCGCCCAGATCCTCGAGCCCCTTGAGAAAGATCGTGCCCGCCGGTGCGTCGACATGTTCGGTGATCTGCGCAGCCGTCACGCAGGCGCAGCGCACCACGTGCAGGGCGCGGTCGGCGGGGCCGCAGACATGCACCGCGCGCGCCAGCCTTTCCTTGCCCGTGCCGGTTTCCCCTTCGAGGACCAGCGGAACCCGCGTTTCGGCAAGGCGCGCGGCATCGCGTTGAGCGCGGGGTCCGCGCCCGCGAAGCTGGACAGGGCGCCGGGCAGCGCGGACGCCACCGGCGCACGCGCCACGCGGGCGGCCTGCGGCGCGATGGCATGGCCGAACAGGCCGCGCCCGTCCTTCAGGCGCAGCACGCGTTCCTCGGCGGGGCGGCCGCGCATCAGGTCGGGCAGATCATCGACCGAGATTTCGAGGAACGTGTCGATCGGGGCCCCGATCAGGGTGTCGCGCCGCCCCCGGCCCAGCAGGTCGATCACCGCGTGGGTCATCCCGACGATCCGCCCCGATCCGTCCAGCGCGACCGCGGCCTCGGGATCGACCTCGAGAAACTCCGGCGACGACGAGAAACGCAGGACCCAGTCGCGCCGCGCCATCGCCATCAGGTTGGCCATTTCCACGCGGCGCGCCGAGGCTTTCACGAGGTTCATCGCGAGGTTCTGGCTGGACTTCGGCGAGGGCGACCGCAAAAGAGAGATGTCCAGCACGGCGGTCAACTGGCCGCGCGTGTCGTAGATCGGCGCGGCGGTACAGGAAAGGGGCGTGTGCGCGATGCCGAAATGGTCGCTCTGGTGGATGGTCACCGCCTCGCCCGTGACGAGGCAGGAGCCGACACCGCAGGTTCCGGCCAGATCCTCGGACCAGTCCGAACCCAGATACAGCCCGGCCTGGCGAAGATCGTCCTCGAATCGCGGATCGCCGAAGAAATCCACGCAAACGCCCTCTGCATCCGCCAGAAGCAGGACGTAGTTCTGCCCCGCCACCTGCCGGAACAGCGATTGCAGGCCCGAGCGCGCCGTCGCGATCAGGCGTTCGGACTGCTCACGATGCTGGCGCAATTCGGCATCCGTGACGATATGCGCGGGGTCGGCCCTTGCCGGGTCCATGCCATAGGTTTCGATGCAGCGGCGCCAGCTTTCCAGCACCATCGCGTCCCGGTCGACCGGGGGCGCGTCGCCGCTCAGCGCCCGGTCGATTTCCCTGACATGGGCCAGATCCGTCATGCCGTCCTCCCTCGGCCTGTGCCCATGCCATAGCACAGTTTCGGGATTTTCGCGATTCGCGGCTGACCGGGCGGCCCCGGCAATCGCCGGGCAGGTTGCAACAGCGGTGAAACCGGACCGTCAGAAAGGGATGTCGTCGGCGGCCGTGACGTAGCGCGCGACGACCTTCTTGACGCCGGCCTTCTCGAAATCGACTTCCAGCTTGTCGCCCTCGATCGCCGTGATCGCGCCATAGCCGAATTTCTGGTGAAAGACGCGTTCGCCCACCATGTGGCTACTGATCGCCTGCGCGTCGATCACGCTGGCCTTTGATTCGCGCGGCTGGCTGACGGGGCGGTCGCCCGCGCGTGACTGCATCCGGCGCCATCCAGGCGAATTGTAGACGTTGGCCTCGGCGGCGCGAGTCTCGATACCGCTCTGCATCCCGGCCGCGCCGTAGCCCCCGCCATAGAGCCCCGGCGGCGTGAGCACCTCGACGTGGTCCTCCGGCAACTCGTCGATGAAACGCGACGGCATCTGGCTCTGCCATTGTCCGAAGACCCGGCGATTGCCGGCAAAGGATATGGTGCACAGCTCCTCGGCGCGGGTGATGCCCACATAGGCCAGCCGGCGCTCCTCTTCCACGCCCTTGAGCCCCTGTTCGTCCATCGAGCGCTGCGAGGGAAACAACCCGTCCTCCCAGCCGGGCAGGAAGACGGCGGGAAATTCCAGCCCCTTGGCGGCATGCAGGGTCATGATCGACACTTTCTCGCCCTGCTCGCCGGATTCATTGTCCATGATCAGGCTGACATGTTCGAGGAACCCGCCGAGGTTCTCGAACCCCTCCAGCGCCTTGACCAGTTCCTTGAGGTTCTCGAGCCGCCCCGGCGCCTCGGGCGTCTTGTCGTTCTGCCACATGGTGGTGTAGCCCGATTCGTCGAGGATCATCTCGGCCAGTTCGACATGGCTGACCTCCGCGCCGCCCGCCAGTTTTCCCCAGCGGGAAAGATCGGTGACGAGTCGCGCCAGCTCGGTCGCGCCCTTTCCCTTGATCGCGCCCTGCTCCACCGCCCGCGCCGCGCCGTCAAGCAATGACAGCCCGTTGTCGCGCGCGGTGCGCTGGATGGTCTGCTGCGCCTTGTCGCCCAGCCCGCGTTTGGGGGTGTTCACGATCCGCTCGAAGGCGAGGTCATCCGACGGGCTGACCACCAGCCGGAAATAGGCCATCGCGTCGCGGATCTCCATGCGTTCGTAAAAACGCGGGCCGCCGATCACGCGGTAAGGCAGGCCGATGGTCAGGAACCGGTCCTCGAAGGCGCGCATCTGGTGGCTGGCCCGCACGAGGATAGCCATTTCATCAAGCCCGACGGGCCGCGCGCCGCGCGTGCCGGTCTGCATCGCCTCGATTTCCTCGCCGATCCAGCGCGCCTCCTCCTCGCCGTCCCAATGACCGATCAGGCGGACCTTCTCGCCCGCGTCGGCATCCGTCCAGAGCTCCTTGCCCAGTCGGCCCTTGTTCGCGGCGATCACGCCGCCCGCCGCGGCGAGGATATGCGGGGTGGAGCGGTAGTTCTGCTCCAGCCGGATCACCGTGGCGCCGGGAAAATCCTTCTCGAACCGCAGGATGTTGCCCACTTCGGCGCCGCGCCAGCCATAGATCGACTGGTCATCGTCGCCCACGCAGCAGATGTTCTTGTGCCCGCCCGCCAGCAGCCGCAGCCAAAGGTACTGCGCCACGTTGGTGTCCTGATACTCGTCGACGAGGATGTAGCGGAACCAGCGTTGATACTGCGCCAGCACGTCCTCGTGATTCTGGAAGATGGTGACCATGTGCAACAGCAGGTCGCCGAAATCGACGGCGTTCAGCTCCTTCAGCCGTGCCTGGTACTGGGCATAGAGCGCGGGCGCCTTGCCGTCATAGGCCGACGCCTCGGCGGCGGGGACGGCGCCGGGCGTCCACGCCCGGTTCTTCCACTGGTCGATGATGCCCGCCAGTTGCCGCGCGGGCCAGCGCTTGTCGTCGATGTTCGCGGCGCGCACCAGTTGCTTGAGCAGGCGTAGCTGATCATCGGAATCAAGGATCGTGAAGTTCGATTTCAGGCCGACAAGCTCGGCATGGCGGCGCAGAAGCTTGACGCAGATGGAATGGAAGGTGCCCAGCCACGGCATCCCCTCGGCCGGTTCGCCCAGAAGCCGCCCCACGCGGTACTTCATCTCGCGGGCGGCCTTGTTGGTGAAGGTGACCGCCAGTATCTCGTTCGGGCGCGCCGCGCCGGTGTTCAGCAGGTGAACCAGCCGCGTGGTCAGCGCCTTGGTCTTGCCGGTGCCGGCACCGGCCAGCATGAGAACCGGGCCGTCCAGCGCCTCGACCGCCGCGCGCTGCTCGGGGTTCAGATCGTCGAGATAGGGCATGGGCCGCGCTGCCATCGCCCGCGCGGCCAGCGAAGCGCCCTCGAACGCGTCGGATTCGTCGGAATTGCTCATGCGCCCAAGGTAGCGCGGGCGCGGCCGGAGTTAAAGCCGATGTTCCGGCATTGTTCCACGCTTTCGGCGCTGTTGATCGAAAAAGCCCCGGGCGCGGACGCCCGGGGCCTGTCTTCAAGGTGCCGACCGGAAGGAGAACATCAGCCCTTGGAGAATTCGGGATAGGCCTCCATCCCCAGCTCGGCCATGTCGAGGCCGTTGATCTCGGTCTCCTCGTCGACGCGGATGCCCATCGCGGCCTTGATGGCGAACCAGACCACGAGGCTGACCACGAAGGTGAAGACACCGTAGGCGATGATGCCCATCAGCTGCGTCGCGATGCTGGCGTCGCCGTAGAAGATCACGGCGATGGTGCCCCAGATCCCCGCGAAGAGGTGCACCGGGATGGCGCCGACGACGTCGTCGATCTTGAAGCGGTCCAGCATCGGCACGGTGAATACCACGATCACGCCACCCACGGCCCCGATCCAGAGCGCACCGAAGAGCGTGGGCGCCAGCGGTTCGGCGGTGATCGACACCAGGCCGGCCAGTGCGCCGTTCAGCGTCATCGTCAGGTCGGGCTTCTTGTACATCACCTGCGTCAGGATCAGCGCGGTGACGGCCCCTGCCGCGGCGGCCATGTTGGTGTTGGCGAAGATGCGGCTGACATCCGAGACATCGCCCACGGTACCCATCGCCAGCTGCGAGCCGCCGTTGAAGCCGAACCAGCCCAGCCACAGGATGAAGGTGCCCAGCGTGGCCAGCGCGAGGTTCGAACCCGGGATCGGGTTGACCTTGCCGTCCTTGTCGTACTTGCCCAGCCGCGGCCCCAGCACGATGGCGCCGGCCAGCGCGGCCCAGCCCCCGACCGAGTGCACGACGGTCGAGCCGGCGAAGTCCGAGAAGCCGGCTTCGGCCAGCCAGCCGCCGCCCCACTGCCAAGAGCCCGAGATCGGGTACATGACGCCGGTCAGCACGATCACGAAGATCAGGAAGGGCCACAGCTTGATCCGCTCGGCCAGCGCGCCCGACACGATCGAGGCAGTCGCGGCAACGAAGACAAGCTGGAAGAAGAAGTCCGACCCGATGGATGCGTAACCGAGCGCCGCGTCGGCCGCCCCCACGCCCACGGGGTCAAGCACGGTCGTCGAGAAGAAAGGCCCGACCCAGCCCGGCATGATCCAGCTATCGCCGGGATACATCAGGTTGAAGCCGATCAGCCAGTACATGATGGCAGCCAGCGAATAGAGCCCGATGTTCTTGGTCATCTGCATCGTGACGTTCTTGGACCGCACGAGCCCGCCTTCGAGCATCGCGAAGCCCGCCGCCATGAAGAAGACGAGAAAGCCCGCCATGCAGAACAGCAGGGTGGTCATGATGTAGGGGCCGATTTCGTCGAAGCCCGGGGCGGTGTCCTGCGCCAGCCCCATCTGCGGCAGCGCGGCCAGCGCGGCAGCCCCGAGGGCGATTTGAGTTACGCGTTTCATGTTCATTGTCCTTTCCCTTCGCGCACGTTCACAGCGCGCTTTCGTTGACGTCGCCGGTGCGCACGCGCATCGCGTGCTGCAGCTCCAGCACGAAGATCTTGCCGTCACCGATCTTGCCGGTCCGGGCCGTCTTGGCGACGGTTTCGACAACGTCATCGGCGATGGCGTCCGCGACGGCGATTTCGAGCTTGATCTTGGGCACGAAATTCACGGCGTATTCCGCGCCCCGATACACTTCGGTGTGCCCGGACTGGGCGCCGAAGCCCTTGATTTCAGTGACCATCATGCCGCTCACGCCCAAGTCGGTGAGCGCCTCGCGCACCTCCTCGAGCTTGAACGGCTTAATTGTTGCGATGACAAGTTTCACATTCGCCCCTTTCGAGTTTCCCAGACAGGCTTGTTTTGCACTTGCAGAAAAATCGAGCGGGGGACGAACCGGAAGAATTGACGGCCGTTTTTAATATTTTCCCGCGCATATCAGCCTAATTTTTAATCCTTCGGCCTTATGTGCATAAAAATTAAACGATTCAGAAATTCACGATCCGCTCTTGGCAAGGGGTCAACTTTTGGCGTAGCGCGCGATAAGGTCATCGAAACGACAGGGTCCGGGCAGGACGGGAATGAGCAGTAAAGGCCGGGGAAAATCCAGAGGCACGGCCGACCGCCGGCGCAGGGCCGCCCCCAAAAAGGCGGCGCCCCCGCCCGCCGCCGCAAAACCGGGCGGCGCCGCGCGGCGCCGCGCCGCCGCAATCCGCTCGTCCGGCTGTTCAGGGCCGTATTCGGCTGGGCGCTCCGGCTTGTCTGGCGGTTCACATGGTCGATCGGGCTGGTCACCGCCCTGATCGTCGCGATCGGCGTGACCTATCAGTACACGAAACTGCCCGACGTCTCGGAACTGCTTGACGGGCGGGCGCGCGGCTCGGTCACCCTGCTCGACCGCGACGGCGAGGTGTTCGCGTGGCGCGGTGACCAGTTCGGCGGCATCGTGACGGCCCAAACGGTGTCCAAGCACCTGCGGAACGCGGTCGTGGCAACCGAGGACAAGCGTTTCTACTGGCATCCGGGGATCGACCCCATCGGCATTGCCAGCGCCATCCGCATCAACCTGAGCGAGGGGCGCGGCCCGCTGTCGGGGCACGGGGGCTCCACGCTGACGCAGCAGACCGCCAAGCTGCTGTGCCTCGGTGTGCAATACGAGAAGGGAAAGTGGGACTCCGAAGCCGATTACGTGGCCGACTGCCGGCGCACGTCGCTATGGCGCAAGGTCAAGGAAGCGGTCTACGCGCTGGCGATGGAGATAAAGTACGAAAAGGACGAGATCCTGTCGATCTACCTCAACCGTGCCTATCTCGGCAGCGGCGCCTACGGGGCCGAAGCCGCGGCGCAACGCTATTTCGGCAAGCCGGCTGCCCGGCTCGATGCCGCGGAGGGCGCGATGCTTGCCGGGCTGCTGACGGCGCCCACACGGCTGGCGCCGACGACCGACCTGCAACGGTCGCAGGATCGCGCGGCAACCGTGCTGCGCCTGATGTGGGAGCAGGATTACCTGACCCGCGAGGAAATGGCGGCCGCGCGGACGGATCCGGCCACCCTGAGCGAGGCCGCGGAAAAACAGGCCGGCGGGTATTTCGCGGACTGGGTCATGGGGGACGGCCCCGAGTTCTTCACCCGCGACACGACCGAGGACGTGATCATCAAGACGACGCTCGACCAGCGGCTGCAGAAAGCCGCCGAGGACGCGCTGAAACACGTCTTCGACACCAAGGTCCGCGACGGGTCCGAAGCGCAGGCGGCCATCCTCGTCATGTCGGCCGACGGCGCCGTCCGCGCGATGGTCGGCGGCCGCAAGACCAAGGTGACAGGCGCCTTCAACCGCGCCACCATGGCCAATCGCCAGACGGGCTCGGCGTTCAAGCCCTTCGTTTACGCCACGGCACTGGAACTGGGCTATTCCCACGATTCGACCGTGGTCGACGAGCCCTACTGCCTCGACATTGCCGGGTCGGGCCGGTGGTGCCCCGAGAACTACACCCGCGAACATTACGGGCGGGTCACGCTGACCCAGGCGCTGCAACGGTCGCTGAACGTGCCGGCGGTGAAGATATCCGAAAGCGTCGGCCGCGATCTCGTGCGCAAGGTCGCCAGCGATTTCGGAATCGCGAGCGACCTTGCCGACGGCCCTGCGCTGGCGCTCGGGGCATCCGAAAGCACGCTGCTCGAGATGACGGGCGCCTATGCGGGCATCCTGAACGGCGGGTCGTCGGTCACGCCCTACGGATTGAAGGAACTTCGGCTGCTGGGCGAGGACGCGCCGCTGATGAATGCCGGCGGCGGGATCGGGGAACGGGTGATTCGCGAAGATGCCGCGCGGGAGCTTATCCACATGATGAGCCGCGTGGTCGATGGCGGCACGGGCGCCCGCGCCAAGCTGCCCGGCCGCGAGGCCGCGGGCAAGACGGGCACGACACAGGCCGCCCGCGATGCCTGGTTCCTGGGATTCACCGCCGATTACGTCGCCGGGGTCTGGATGGGCTATGACGACAATACCCCGCTGACCGGCGTGACGGGCGGGGGGCTGCCGGCGGAAATCTGGAAGGAAACCATGCAACGCGTGCATGACGGGATGCCGGCCCGCCCCCTGCCGATGACGCGTCCGGCCCCGGAACCGGAACGCCCCCGCGAGGATCGTCAGCCGCGCGGACGGGAGAACGGCAACGCGATCGAGAACATCCTGCGCGGGCTTCTGGGTGACCCGTGACGGCCGCGGCGACGATCAGCCGGCGCGGCGCAAGTCCGAGATCATGGCGTCGAAGTCGCCATTGTTGCGATCCAGCATCGCGCCGATCTCGGTGCGTTCGCTCAGGCGCAGGCTGACGCCCTCGATGACCATGTCGAAGAAAAGGTCCTCTCCGGACCTGTCCGACACGAGGAAGCTGACCTCGAACGGCGCTTCGCCGCGCAGGTACGCCATGGAGCGGACCTCGTGCCACGACTTGACCTCGCGCACGCCCTTGACCTCGATCCGGCCGCCGACGAACTCGTTGAAGCGCTTGCCGTACTTGCGCGCGACGTAGCCGCGGAACGCCTCGACGAAGACGCGCATCTGCGATGCGCTGATCCGGCGCGCATCGGCGCCCAGCGTCGACCGCGCGATGATGTTCACATCGGCATAGCGGATGAATATCCGCTCGAATTCACGGATCATGCCCGACAGCGACTGCCCCGAGGAAATGACCGCGTTGATATCGGCCACCACCTGATCGACAAGCGCGCGCGCCTTGGCGTCGGTCAGCGCGACGGCACCACCCGGCAGAAGGGCGGTGGCACCGGACGTGACGGCGACACCGATGAAACGACGGCGGGAAAGATCACTGGTCATACGGGTCCTCCGGTACTGTACTGTAGGGGTCATCGTACGGGTCCAGATAATCATCCTCGCGCCCGTTGCCCAGCTTGAATTCGCGGTTCTGGAGGTAGAACGAGCGCGCCTGCGCGTAACTGTCCGCACTGTCATAGAGGATCGAATCGATCGTGTCCGAAAAGCGGCCGCGATTGCTCAGCCCTGACGAGACCGACGCCGCCGTGCCGTAATAGTTCTCGGGCGACTCGAGCACGAAGCTGAGCGGGTTGGTGAAAAGGTCGACGACCATGCCGGCCGTCGCGCGCTCGGTCGACGGGCCCAGCAGCGGCAGCTCCATGTAGCCGCCCTCCCGCACGCCCCAGACATGCAGCGTCTGCCCGAAATCGGCCTCGGTGGCGTCGGGCATGCCCAGTTCCGTGGCCGGGTCCAGCATCCCGCCCAGGCCGACGGTGGAATTCACGACGAAACGGTACGTGTCCTCGGTCGCGCCGCGCATGTTGCCCTGAAGCATGTTGTTGACCACGGCCCCCGGCAGCGCGAGGTTGTCAGCGAAACGGCTGATCACCGTCTCGATATCGTCCGGCAGGAAATTGCTGTACCCCTTTCCCGCCGGCCGGATCACCGCCCGGTCGAGGGAGCGGTTGAATTCGTGAACCTGCCGGTTCGTCTGCTCGTAGGGGTCAAAGGGTTCGCCCGGCGGCAGCGACGGGTCGCGCTTCGCGCAGCCCGACAGCACCACGACAGCTGCAAGGAACGCGGCGGCAAGGCTGCGGCGCGACAGGTTTGGAACAGGTGTTTGCGGCAAAATCTTCAACCACGCATTCAATTTGTGACGTTCTGGATGAGCCAACGGCGGACCCCGCGGCCACGGCCTTCCGCGACATTAAATTGCTGTAGCAGAAAGTCCAGATAACCTGTAAGCCGGTCCGGGCATTGAGTTCAAGCGCATAGGCCGGAAGGCGCTCATGGCCACGGGGTCGGGGATGAACAAGCAGGCAATCGAAGCGGGCAAGGACGAACTGCGCGAGGCGCGAAAGGAAAGCCGGTACCTGTATTGGTTCGTGGCCGTTTTCAGCTTCTTCGCCAACCTTTTGATGCTGACAGGCCCGTTGTACATGCTGCAGGTGTACGACAGGGTTCTCGGCAGCCGGTCGGTGGAGACGCTCATCGCGCTGTCGGTTCTGGTGGCGTTCCTGTACGGCATGATGGGGTTGATGGACTATGCCCGCGGCCGGATCATGGGTCGCGTCGGGGCCCGCTTTCAGGCCCGGCTGGACCGCCGGGTGTTCGACGCGGTGATTCGAAAGGCGGCGGTCAGCCCGGACGAGGGCACCACGACCGGCCTGCGCGATCTGGAATCGGTCCAGCGGTTCATGACATCGCCGATTTTCACCGCGATCTTCGACATCCCGTGGACGCCGTTCTTCATCTTCGCGATCTGGCTGTTTCATCCGTGGCTGGGGACGCTCGCGCTCATCGGCGGCTCGTTGCTGATCCTGGTGACGGCGATCAACCAGATCGTGACGCGCAAGCCGGTGACCGAGGCCAACCGCGCCGCCGTCGCCGCCGAGATGGTTTCCGAACAGATCCGCGGCGAATCCGAGATGGTCCAGGCCATGGGGATGCGTGACGCCGCCTTCACCCGCTGGCAGGTCGCACGGGGCAAGGCGCTCAAGGAACAGATCCGCTCGGCCGATCTGGGCGGGTCCTTCACCACCTCGACCAAGACGTTCCGGCTGTTCCTGCAATCCGCGATGCTGGGCCTCGGCGCGTACCTCGTGTTGCTGGGCGAACTGACGCCCGGCGCAATGATCGCCGGGTCGATCCTGCTGGGCCGGGCGCTTGCCCCGATCGAGCAGGCCATGGGCCAGTGGCCGCTGGTGCAGCGCGCGATCAAGGGCTGGAACAGCCTCGCCGAACTTCTGGGGCAGGTGCCACCCGAAAAGCCGCGGACGGCATTGCCCAAGCCGCGCGCCCTGCTCGAGCTTCAGCAGGTTACCGTCATCCCGCCGGGCGAACAGCATGCCGCGCTGAAGAACGCCAGCTTCACCGTCAAGCCGGGCCACGCGGTCGGGGTCATCGGCCCGTCCGGGGCCGGGAAATCGACGCTTGCGCGCGCGCTTACCGGGGTGTGGCGCCCGGCAGGCGGCAAGATCCGGCTCGATGGGGCGGCGCTGGACCAGTACGAGCCGGGCGTTCTGGGCCAGCATGTGGGCTACCTGCCGCAGCGCGTGCAGCTTTTCGAGGGCACCATCGCAGAGAACATCGCGCGGTTGTCGTCGCAGCCCGATTCCGAGCAGGTGGTCGAAGCGGCCAAGAAGGCCGACGCGCACGACATGATCCTCAAGCTGCCCAACGGCTACGACACCCGGGTCAGCGCGGGCGGCGGGCGGCTGTCCGGCGGGCAGGTGCAGCGCATCGGCCTTGCCCGCGCGATGTACGGCGACCCGGTGGTGCTGGTCCTCGACGAGCCCAACTCGAATCTCGACAACGAGGGCAGCGAGGCGGTGAACAAGGCCATCAAGGGCTTCAAGTCGGAAGAGCACGCGGTGCTCATCATGGCGCACAGGCCCGCGGCCATCAAGGAATGCGACATGCTGCTGATGCTCGAAGGCGGCGCCGTGCGCGCCTACGGACCCAAGGAACAGGTCCTGCAGGAAGTCACCAAGAACTACGCTGACATCCAGAAATCCGGCGGTCACGGGGGGGTGCAATGAGCGATCCGTCCACCGACAACGCGTGGTCCACGCGAAAACCGATGATCATAGGGCTGCTTGGCCTGCTGCTGCTGGTCGGTACGATGTTAGAAACCATATCTGCGCTTACAATCTTCGTCCCCGTGCTACTGCCCATAATCAACCTGGTCGGGATCGATCCGGTCTACTTCGGGGTCATCATGGTGTTCACGCTGATGA
>JAVLCJ010000002.1:0-74088 GCA_031580875.1 Roseovarius sp. | reverse complement strand
CAGCTCGTCCTCGCCTTCCTCGACGCGCGCCCCTATCAGGATGTAGAGCGTGGCGTCGCCGCCGTCGTCAAGGATCATGTTCGCGCCGTCCTCGAACTGGAAGATCCGGTCGCAGTACTCCCAGTACTCCTCCAGCGTCTCGCCCTTCACGGCAAAGACCGGCGTGCCGCCCGCCGCGATCACCGCCGCCGCGTGGTCCTGCGTGGAAAAGATGTTGCACGACGCCCAGCGGACCTCGGCGCCGAGCGCCACAAGCGTCTCGATCAGACACGCCGTCTGGATCGTCATGTGAAGGCTGCCCGCGATCCGCGCGCCCTTCAACGGCTTCGCATCCCCGTACTCCGCCCGAAGCGCCATCAGACCCGGCATCTCCGTCTCGGCAATGTCAAGCTCCCGACGGCCGAAATCCGAAAGCGAGATGTCCTTGATCACGTAGTCCTGCGTCATGGTAATGATTCCCTGAAACCCGGTTCGGGTTGGCAGATAGCACCGGGTCAGCCTGTCGGCAATCCGGGAACGTCGCTGCATGGCGCGGATGCAAGCCCTTTGCAAAGCCGCGGCAGGCCGGATACCACCCGCAAACATCCCGTGCGTCCAACCGGAGTTCCGCCGTGCCCCAACCCCGCGCCTGGCAAAAGATGCTTTCGGGCCGCAGGCTCGACCTGCTGGATCCCACCCCGGTTGACATCGAGATCGAGGACATCGCGCATGGCCTTGCCTTCGTGGCGCGCTGGAACGGCCAGACCGAGGGCGATGTCGCCTACTCGGTCGCCGAGCACTCGCTGCTGGTGGAACGGCTCTATTCACGGATGGATTCGCGGGCGGCACCGAAATGGCGGCTGGCAGCCTTGCTGCACGATGCGCCCGAATACGTGATCGGCGACATGATTTCGCCGGTGAAGGCCGCCGTCGGCCCCGGCTATGATGAACTGGAAAAAAGACTCGCCGCGGCGATCCACATACGCTTCGGTCTGCCCGCCGTGCTGCCGCAGACGGTCAAGCGCCGGATCAAGAAGGCCGACAAGATCAGCGCCTGGATGGAAGCGACGCGCCTTGCCGGTTTTTCCGAGGCGGAGGCAAACCGGTTCTTCGGCCGGCCCGACCCGGCGCTGATTGTCGGGCTCGACCTGCACCTGCGCCCGCCGCTCGAGACAAGACGCGCCTATATCGACCGCCATGGTGCGTTACTGGCCGAAATCCCGTAATCCCTGGATCGGCGTCGTCAGCGCGGGGAGCGTTTCGCAAGGATGCGCTGCAGCGTCCGGCGATGCATGTTCAGCCGCCGCGCCGTTTCGCTGACATTGCGATCGCACAGTTCGTACACACGCTGGATGTGTTCCCAGCGCACCCGGTCGGCGCTCATCGGGTTTTCAGGCGGTGGCGGCAATTCGTCCCCCGTCGCCAGCAGGGCATCCGTTATGTCCTTCGCATCTGTCGGTTTCGACAGGTAATCGGTTGCGCCGATCTTGACGGCGGCGACAGCGGTGGCGATCGCGCCGTAGCCCGTCAAGACGACGACCCGGCTGTCGGGGCGCTTTTCGCGGATGATCTCGACGATATCCAGCCCGTTGCCATCCTCCAGCCGCAGGTCACAAACGGCATAGGCCGGTGGTCGCGCCGTCGCAATCGCCTGCCCGGCAGCGACCGACTCGGCGGTCTCGACGTCGAACCCCCGTTTTTCCATCGCCTTGGCGAGACGCTTGAGAAACGCGTCGTCATCATCCACCAACAGGAGGGACCTGTCGTCACCGATAAATCGAGGGTCCTCACCCATGCCTTCCGTCCTCCCGTAACGCGCGCCTGCCCCGGAAATGTCTAGCCCGCGCGACCACCTGCGTCAAATCCGCCGGCTCAGTCGGCGCGGTCGACAAAGCATTGCACACGCTCGGCCATATCTTCGGCAGTGACTTCGCGGCGGAAAAAATCCACGAACCCGTGATCAGGCAACACGAGATAAGTGAATGTCGAATGATCGACGAGGTAGAACTCCTCGTCGCCGCTCGCAGGTTCCTGTTTGCGGTAATAAGTGCGATAGGCCTTGCTGGCCGCCTTCACCTGTTCCGGCGACCCGGTCAGGCCCAGCATCCGCGGGTGCAAGTAATCCGTGAACTCGGCCACTACCTCGGGCGTGTCGCGCGCGGGATCAACTGAGATGAAGACGGGCTTGACCATCGTGCCGCGCTCTTGCAACTGCGCGACGGCATCGGCGTTGCGGGCGGCGTCAAGCGGGCAAACGTCCGGGCAGAAAGTATAGCCGAAATAGATCAGCGACGGCTTGTCTATCACGTCCTCGTCCGTCACCGTTTCACCGGTTTCGCTGACCAGCGTGAAAGGCCCGCCGATCTCGCCGCCGCCGGCCACCTGTGACCCCCGGCATTCGGCGAATTGATCGTCACCATTGCCGGACATTGTCACCATGTAAATGACTCCGACAAGCGCCACGATCGCGGCGCCGGCGGCAAGGGCGATTATCCGTGTCATCACTACCTCTTGATAAGCTGCCGGGTTGGTGCATCCTCTCATCTATCTAACCACGCGCGCACGAGATGCAATCAGGGGCTGCCGATCAATGACCGACATTTCATCCGGGCTTCTGGATTCACAAAGGCGGGGCAACTGGATCAGGCTCCGGACACTGGTTCTGCTGCGCTGGTGGGCCATCGCTGGGCAGCTGACGGCGCTGGTCGTGGCGCAGCGGTTTTACGGCCTCAGCCTCGAAATCGGCTGGTGCTACTTCGTCGTCGGCTTTCTGGTGGTCAGCAACCTTGTCGCCGCTTTCGTTTTCCCCGAGAACAAGCGCCTTTCCGAAACCGAGACATTGCTTGTCGTGCTGTTCGACATGCTGCAACTCGGCGCGATGCTCTATCTCACGGGCGGGCTGAACAACCCGTTTTCCATCCTCATCGTCGGCCCGGTCACCGTCTCGGCATCGGCGCTGAGCTCTCGGTCCTCGGTCTTTCTGGGCATTGCCGCGATCCTCATCGTGTCGCTGCTCATCGAGTTTCACCTGCCCCTGCGCACCGAAAACGGGTTCGTGCTGCAAGTGCCCGAGCTGTTTCGCTTCGGCAACTGGGCGGCCATCGTCATCGCGGTGATTTTCCTCGGTGTCTATTCGCGCTGGATGGTTACGGAAATGCGGGCGATGTCCGATGCGCTGCAAGCCACGCAGATGGCCCTTGCGCGGGAACAAAAGCTCACCGATCTGGGCGGCGTGGTCGCCGCGGCGGCGCACGAACTGGGAACACCGCTTGCCACCATCAAGCTCACGAGCTCGGAACTGGCCGAGGAACTCACGGATCACGAAGACCTGCACGACGATGCCCTGCTGATCCGGGATCAGGCCGACCGCTGCCGCGATATCCTGCGGTCGATGGGCCGCGCCGGCAAGGATGATCTGCACCTGCGCCGCACGCCCCTGTCCGCCATGATCGAGGAAGCCGCCGATCCGCATCTGGAGCGTGGCAAGGAAATTCATTTCGAGCATGGCCCCGAACCGGGCGCCGACCCGACGCAGCCGACCGTCCTGCGCCGCCCCGAGGTCATCCACGGGCTGCGCAACCTGATCCAGAACGGTGTCGATTTCGCGCGCGCCAATGTCTGGATCGAAAGCTCGTGGTCCGCGACCACGATCACCGTGCGGATCATGGATGACGGCCGCGGATATCCGCCCAACCTTCTCGGGCGCATCGGCGATCCTTTCATGCGGCGCCGGACATCGATGATCGATCATCGCCGCCCCGAGTACGAAGGCATGGGTCTGGGTCTCTTCATCGCGAAAACACTGCTTGAACGGTCCGGCGCCGACCTGACTTTCGCGAACGGCGCCGATTCCTTCGCCGGCAGCGCCAAGCGATCCGACCGCCGCGGCGCCTTCGTCGAAGTCACGTGGCCGCGGCACCACATGGAGCCACCTGACCGCGCGGCCGACGGCGCGCTCGGCCAGAACGAACCCATCCACACCCGAACCGTCCGCGGATTAACCCGCGGTTAACCAACGCCCCCGATGCTCGGCGCCCGAACCATCTGTCGAGGGGCCGAATGCCCGAAATCAATCTGTCACTCTGGGCGTGGCCCCTTGTCTTCGCCGCTTGCGGGATTGTCGCGTTCCTGGTGCTCTATGCACTGGGCCGAACGGCAAGTCGCGACGTCACGCGTCCCGGCGCGGCGACTGGGGCTCATGCCCCGGCTCATTTCCTTTTTGAACAAGACAAGCTGGTCGATACCGACGCGGCTGCCTTTTCGTCGATAACGGAAAACGGGGTCCAGCCCGAATGGCCTGCCTTGCGTGACTGGCTCGCGCCGCGGTTTGCCGACCTGCCCGCGACACTGCCCGATGCAGGACCGGGTGAAACCACCTATCACGCCACGGATCCCGACGATGGCGCGACACTGTCAATCCGTCCGCAGGCTCGGTCAACGCGGGTCACCCTGTCCGACCCGTCGCCGACAGATGCAAGCTGCGCGCAGGATGCCTACGGGCTTCGGCATGACAAGGCACTGCTTTCCGGCCTTTCGCGGCAGGTTCCCCATCCGGTCTGGGTCACCGATGCGGCCGGCGACGTCATGTGGCGCAACGATGCCTGCACCGCGCTCACCGGTCACGGCGATCCGCTTTTCAAGGCCATGTCCGGCCTCGATGCGACGGACACCAGCGCAAAGCACCGAGTCACCGTTTCCGCGGACGATATCGGCGCACCGGATCAGCACTGGTTCGACGTCGAAACGCGGCGGCATGACGACTACCTGCTGCACTTCGCGACCGACGTGACGGGCCTTGTGCACGCCGAGACGGTCCAGCGTGAATTCGTCCAGACCCTCACAAAGACATTCGCGACCCTGACGACCGGGCTCGTGGTTTTCGACAGGAACAGGCGACTTGCGCTGTTCAATCCGGCACTGATCGACCACACGGGGCTTCCTGCCGAATTCTTGAGCGCACGGCCGGGCCTGATATCCTTCTTCGACCAACTGCGTGACCGGCAGGTGATGCCGGAACCAAAGAACTACGCGACGTGGCGCGCGCGGATCAACGACATGGTCCAGAGCGCGGCCGGCGGCGCCTACCGTGAAACCTGGTCCCTGCCCGACGGAACGACATTCCGCGTCTCGGGCCGCCCCCATCCCGACGGTGCCGTCGCTTTCCTGTTCGAGGACATATCGGCCGAAATCTCGCTGACCCGCCGTTTCCGCGCCCAGCTCGAGATGCGCGAGAACGTCATGGACCTGCTCGACTCTCCAATCGCCGTGATAGGCTCCGACAACATACTGCTTTTCTGCAACCGCGCGTGCCGCCAATTGCTCGGGGTCGATCCCGAAACGAGTTTCGCGGACATGCACGCCGAAGACCTCTTCGCCACCTGCCAGGTAAAACTTCCAGACACGCATTTCTGGGACGACGCCCGCCGCTGGCTGAGCACACGGGCAGGACGGGAGACGCTGCAAGGCGAGGTGCCGTTGCCTGACGGCGATACGGTTTCCTGTCAGCTTGCGGGGCTGAACGGCGGTGCGGCCATGCTGATGATCCGGGGCCGTCAGCCCCTTCACCAGCTTATCCGCCACGCGACACCGGCCTGAGCCCAAGCCGCTTGCAGGTCACGGCAGGGCCTGTAAATTCGCGGCATGACCGCCCGTGACCTGACATTCCGGCTCGACTCGCCCGAGGCAACCGCCGCGTTGGCCCGGCGCATCGCGGCGCGCCTGGAACCGGGCGATGTTCTTTTGCTTGACGGACCCGTCGGCGCGGGCAAGACACAATTCGCGCGCAACGTGATTCTAGAGTGCCTGTCTGTCCACGAGGACGTGCCGTCACCGACCTACACGCTCGTGCAAACTTACGATGGCCGCGCCGGTGAAATATGGCACGCCGATCTCTACCGCCTCGGCGATACGTCCGAACTCGAGGAGCTGGGCCTGTCCGAGGCGTTCGAACACGCGATCTGCCTTGTCGAATGGCCGGACTGCCTTGGCGACATGGTGCCCGGTGACGCCCTGACACTGACGTTTTCCGTGCCCCATGGCGACGACCGCCGCGATCTGGTACTGCACTGGACCGACCCGCGCTGGAACAGCAGACTGGATTGCCTGAATGACGACGCGTGATGCGCTGATTTCCCGTTTTCTGGACAAGGCAGGCTGGGCCGACGCGACACGCGCACCGCTGGCCGGCGACGCGTCGAACCGGCGCTACCTGCGCCTGTCGCGCGCCGATACGGGCGAAACATCGGTCCTGATGGACGCGCCGCCGGACCGGGGAGAGGATATCGGCCCTTTCATGCGGATCGCCGGCCACCTTCAGTCACACGGGTTCAGCGCGCCACGGCTGCTGTCATGGGACGATGCGGCAGGGCTGCTGCTGCTGGAGGATCTGGGCGACGATCTTTTCGCCCGCGTCGTCCAGCGGGCCCCCGGGGCCGAGGACAGTCTCTATTCTTGCGCGACCGACCTTCTGGCCCGGCTTCACGAGGTCCCGCCGCCATCCGGTCTGCCCCCCTACGACACATCCTTGATGAGCGATCTCGCCAAGCTTGCATGGGATTGGTACCTGCCCGCCGCAACAGGCATCGACGCCACGGACAATACGGCGTTCAAAGGCGCCATGCGGGCCGCGCTGGACCACGACGCGCCCGATGCGGACGTGCTGGTCCAGCGTGATTATCACGCGGAAAACCTGCTGTGGCTCCCCGATCGCACCGGAACAGCCCGGGTCGGGCTTCTGGATTTCCAGGACGCGATGCGGGGCCACCGGGCCTATGATCTCGTCTCGCTCCTTCAGGACGCCCGGCGCGACGTGCCCGCCGAAACCGAAGACAGGATGCTGGCGCGGTACATCACGGCCACCGGCGTGGACGACGACGCGTTCAGGGCGGCGTATGCCTGCCTCGGCGCGCAGCGCAACCTGCGCATCATCGGGGTTTTCACCCGGCTCTGCCTGCGCGACGGCAAAGCGCATTACATCGACATGCTGCCCCGTGTCTGGGGCCTGCTTGAACGCGATCTGGCCGCGCCGGGCCTGTCGACGCTTGCCACGCGCGTGCATGCCGCCATGCCCGCCCCGACCCCTGCCATCCTCCAGCGGCTCAAGGACCAATGCCAGACCATCCCGGCGCAGTGATGCTCTTCGCCGCGGGCTTCGGCACCCGCATGGGCGCCTTGACCCGCGACCGGCCCAAACCGATGGTCGAGGTCGCCGGCCGCCCGCTGATCGACCATGCGCTTGACCATGTCACGGCGTTCGGGGCGGCGCGCATCGTCGCCAACACGCATTACAAGCCCGAACCGCTGCGCGCGCATCTGGCCGGTCGGGGTGTCGCGCTATCGCACGAAACGCCCGATATCCTCGAAACCGGTGGCGGGCTCCGGGCCGCCCTGCCGCTTCTGGGCCCCGGCCCGGTCTTCACCATGAACACCGATGCCGTCTGGTCCGGCCCCAATCCGCTCGCGCACCTTGCCGCCGCGTGGCGCCCCGACGAGATGGATGCACTCTTGCTTTGTGTTCGGCGTGACAATGCCCTCGGTCACGCCGGCGATGGCGATTTCTCGATCGATGTCGACGGCCGCGCCACCCGGGGCCCGGGTGCCGTCTATACCGGGCTTCAGATCATCCGACCCGACCGGCTGCACGACGTTCCCGGGTCATCATTCTCGCTCAACCTTCTTTGGGACCGGATACTCGAAACAGGCCGGTTTCACGCCACGCTCTACCCCGGCAAGTGGTGCGATGTGGGCCGGCCGGCCTCTATCGCACTGGCCGAATCCATGCTTGGATGCGGCGATGTTTGACGCCGCCGAAAAGCCCCGCGTTTTCGCCCTGCCGCCGGGGGTGGATTTCCCCCGCGCGCTTGTTGACGGGCTGACGCAACGCTGCGGGGCATACCCGCCCGACGCACTGGCGCGCGTGCAGCTCATCGTGAACACCCGCCGCATGGGTCGCCGGATCCGGACGCTTTTCGACAACGGCCCCGCGCGGTTGCTGCCGCGGGTAGGGCTCGTGACCGATCTAGGCGAACACTGGGATCTCGCCCATATTCCCGATCCGGTTCCGCCCCTGCGCCGACGGCTGGAACTGGCACAACTGGTCGCCCGGCTTCTGGAAGGGCAGCCCGGTCTTGCCCCGCGTTCCGCGCTTTTCGATCTGACGGACAGCCTTGCGGCGCTGCTCGACGAAATGCACGGCGAAGGCGTCTCCCCGGATGTGATCGACGCGCTGGACGTGCAGGATCAATCCGGCCACTGGGCGCGCAGTCTCGCCTTTCTGGGCATTGTCAGACACTATTTCGACCGCGATCAAGTGGACCCGGATATCGAGACCCGGCAGCGCATGGTGGTCGAACACATCATCGACCGATGGCAACGCCATCCCCCGGCGCACCCCGTGATCCTTGCCGGCTCCACCGGTTCGCGCGGGGCCACGCAACTGCTGATGCGCGCGGTCGCAGAGCTGCCACAGGGCGCCGTTGTCCTGCCCGGCTTCGATTTCGACATGCCCGCCGATGTCTGGCGGTCGATGAACGATCCGCTACTATCCGAGGATCACCCACAATACCGTTTCCACCACCTTCTGCACGGCTTGGGGCTGACGCCGGCGGACGTCGAAGAATGGACCGACGCCGCCCCGGCCAATCCCGCGCGCAACCGTCTTGTTTCGCTCGCGCTGCGGCCCGCGCCGGTGACGGATCAATGGCTGGCCGATGGCCCCGCGCTGGACGACATCGCGGGCGCGACGCGCGACATCACGCTGCTCGAAGCACCCGATAGCCGGCGCGAGGCACTGGCCATCGCCATGCGCCTGCGCCAAGCGGCGGAGGAGGGCCAGACAGCCGCGCTCATCACGCCTGACCGAACGCTGACGCGCCGCGTCACGGCGGCGCTGGACCGCTGGGGAATCGTCCCCGATGACAGCGCGGGAATGCCCCTGCACCTGTCACCGCCGGGCCGCTTCCTGCGCCACGTGGCGGAATTGCTGCGGCAAAGGCTGGGCGCCGACACGCTGCTGACGCTGCTCAAGCATCCGATCACCCATTCCGGGGCCAAGCGGGGCACGCACCTGTTGCTCACCCGCGAACTGGAACTGCACCTTCGGCGTCACGGCCCGCCACATCCCGCGGCCGACGATATCCGTGCATGGGCCGCCAAGCAGAAAACGCCGCTTGCCCCGCAATGGGCCGACTGGGTCTGCACCCATATCACCGGGCAGCACCGTGATGGCGAGATGCCGCTGGAAAGGCTTGCCGACACCCATCTGGAACTGGCCGAGGCCATCGCGCGCGGCTGTATCGACACCCGCGAAAGCAAGCTCTGGCAGGGCGAGGCCGGGCGCGATGCGCGCGATGTCATGGTCACGCTCACCCGCGAAAGCGCCCATGGCGGCACGATGGGGGCGATGGATTATTGCAGCCTCGTGCATCGCCTGCTGTCGGGCGAAGAAGTGCGCAACCCCGATACGCCCCACCCCGATATCCTGATCTGGGGCACGCTCGAGGCGCGCGTGCAAGGCGCGGATCTGCTGATCCTTGCCGGCCTGAACGAAGGAAGCTGGCCGGAAATGCCCTCCCCCGATCCTTGGCTCAACCGCACGCTGCGTCACCAAGCGGGTCTGTTACTGCCCGAAAGGCGCATCGGCCTGTCGGCGCATGACTTCCAGCAGGCCGTTGCCGCACCCGAGGTCTGGCTCACCCGCGCGGTCCGCTCCGACGATGCGGAAACCGTGATCTCGCGATGGCTGAACCGGATGCAGAACCTGCTTTCGGGGTTGCCCGCCCAAGGGGGCGATACCGCGCTGGAAAACATGCGGGCACGCGGCCAGGCATGGCTCGACCGGGCGGCCATGCTGGAAGCCCCGGGCCAAACTCCACCGGCCCCGCGTCCCGCGCCCTGCCCGGCGGTCGCGGCGCGGCCCCGCCAACTTTCGGTGACCGAGATCCAGCGCCTGATCCGTGATCCGTATGCCATCTATGCCAAGCACGTGCTCGGGCTCAAACCTCTCGATCCGCTGATGAAGGTACCCGATGCGCTGCAGCGCGGTATCGTCGTTCACAGCGTGCTTGAGCGGTTCATCCGCGAAACACGCGACGACCCGGATCTGTGCACGCCGGCGCATCTGCGTGCCGTCACAGGGACTGTTCTGGCCGAAAACGTCCCGTGGCCCGAGGCCCGCGCGCTTTGGCAGGCCCGCCTCGACCGGATTTCGGCTTGGTTCATCGAGGGCGAGGAAACCCGCCGATCCGCCGCATCGCCGGCCGCTCTCGAAGAGCCGGGGCGCGCCACGCTCGATGATCCGGCTTTCACGCTGACCGCCACCGCGGACCGGATCGACATCGACCGCGCCGGCAACCTGCACATCTACGATTACAAGACCGGCACACCGCCCGGCGCCAAAGAGCAGACCCATTTCGACAAGCAGCTCTTGCTGGAAGCCGCGATTGCCGAACAGGCCGGCTTCGGCGCTCTGGCGGCGGGCAAGGTGGCCCGCGCGGTCTTCATCGGGCTGGGCGGCACCGGCAAGGAGGCGGCGGCACCCTTGGACAAGGAACCGCCCGACAAGATCTGGCGCGAATTCGCCCAGCTCGTCGCCGCCTACATGGATCCCGACAAGGGGTTCGTCGCCCGGCGCGCGCCGCACACCGCCCGCGACCAAGGCGATTACGACCAGCTTGCAAGGTTCGGCGAATGGGACATAACCGACGTTCCCACCCCGGTAAGGCTTGGCCATGATACGTGACGACGCCACACAGCGCCAGATCGACGCGGCGCAGCCCGCGCGGTCCACCTGGCTTGCCGCCAATGCGGGATCGGGCAAGACCCGCGTTCTGACCGACCGCGTGGCGCGGTTGCTGCTCGACGGTGTCGATCCGCAACACATCCTGTGCCTGACCTACACCAAGGCCGCCGCGAGCGAGATGCAGAACCGGCTCTTTCGCCGCCTCGGCGCGTGGGCCATGCTGGCCGATGACCGGCTGCGCGACGCCCTGCACGATCTGGGCGTCGAAGGCGCGGTATCCGACGACACGCTGCGCGACGCCCGCCGCCTGTTCGCGCGGGCCATCGAAACGCCCGGCGGGCTCAAGATCCAGACGATCCATTCCTTCTGCGCCGCGCTGCTGCGGCGTTTCCCGCTCGAGGCGCGTGTCAGCCCGCAATTCGCCGAGATGGAGGAACGCACCGCCACCCGCCTGCGCGCGGAAATCGTGGAGCACATCGCCGAAAGCCCCGAGGCGCCCGTGCTCGATGCCGTGGCGCGGCATTTCACCGGCGAGTCTCTCGATGAGCTCACGGCCGAGATCACCCGCCACCGAACGGCCCTGCAGCAGCCGCCTGACCACGGAACGCTCGCCGGGATCTTCGGCCAGCCCGCGGAAATTGATCCCGACACCCTGACCCGGCACGTGTTTCTGGGCGATGAACAGGATTTGCTCAACGATCTGGTTCCAGCCCTCCTGTCAAGCGGGGCGAACGATCGCAAGGCGGGCGAGACCCTGTCACAGGTGACAGCACCATCGGCATCGTCCCTGCCCATGCTCGAAGACGTGTTCCTGTTGAAATCCGGCGACAACGCGTTCGAACCCAAGTTGCCCGGGATCACCCGGCAAACCTTCCCGACGAAGGCCCTGCGCAAGACACTCGGACCGCTGGAGGGAAAACTTGACGACTGGATGCGGCGTGTCGCCGCCGCCCGGGAAACGCGCCTCGCGCTTGCCGCGATCGACAAGACGCGCGCGTTGCACGAGTTTGCCGCGCTTTTCCTGAAACTCTACGACCGGGAAAAACAGGCGCGCGGCCTGCTGGATTTCGACGACCTGATCCTGCGCGCCCGTGACCTGCTGACCGACCCCGACGTGGCGGCATGGGTACTGTTCCGGCTGGATGGCGGGCTGGATCACATCCTCGTGGACGAGGCGCAGGATACAAGTCCCGAACAATGGCAGGTCATAGAGCGCCTGACACAGGAATTCACCAGCGGTGAGGGCGCACGCCCGGACGTGGCACGCACCATCTTCGTGGTAGGTGACAAGAAACAGTCGATCTACTCGTTCCAAGGCGCTGATCCGGGCGCGTTCGACAGGATGCGCGCGGATTTTGCCCAGCGTCTCTCGGCGACCGGCCCCCCGCTTCAGCAACTTGACCTGGAATATTCCTTCCGATCGTCGCATGCCGTTCTGTCCGCAGTCGATGCCACCTTCGATGCATCGGGCGGCGGTGGTTTCGGGCAGAAACAGTCTCACAAGGCGTTCAAGCAGGCGCTGCCCGGCCGGGTCGATCTCTGGCCCGTGATCGAGAAGCCCGAAAAGGAAGAAGAGCCCGAATGGTTCACCCCCGTCGACGTCAAGGCCAATAACGACCCGGCCATCCTGCTGGCGCGCCACGTGGCCGATACGATCCGCGACATGGTCGATCATGCCACCGCGATCCCCGACGAGAAAAGCGCCACAGGCTTCCGCGCCGTGCAGCCGGGCGATTTCCTGATCCTCGTTCAGCGCCGGTCGGATCTGTTTCACGAACTGATACGCGAATGCAAGAACCGCGCGCTGCCCATCGCCGGGGCCGACAGGCTGAAACTGGGAACGGAACTTGGCGTGCGCGACATTGCCGCGCTTCTGTCCTTTCTCGCAACGCCCGAAGACAGCCTGTCACTGGCCACCGCGCTCAAGTCTCCGCTTTTCGGCTGGTCCGAGGCCGATCTTTACGACCTCGCGCAGGGACGCCATGAAAAATACCTCTGGACCGCGCTGCGCGACCGCGCAGAGGATTTCCCCGAAACGCTTGCCATTCTTCGCGACCTGCTGGATCAGGCGGATTACCTGCGCCCCTATGACCTTATCGAACGCGTCCTGACGCGCCACGACGGCCGCCGTCGCCTGCTGGCCCGCCTCGGCCCCGAGGCCGAGGACGGGATAGACGCACTTCTGTCGCAGGCCATGGCCTATGAAGCCCGCGCGGTGGATAGTCTTACCGGCTTTCTCGTCTGGCTGGAAAGCGATGACCCCGAGATCAAGCGCCAGCTCGACAGCGCGGGCAATCGCATCCGCGTGATGACGGTGCACGGGGCCAAGGGGCTGGAAGCGCCCGTCGTCATCCTGCCCGATACCGCCCAGCGCCCCCTGCGGAACAATCCCCAGCTTGGCGAAGCGGGCGGCACCGCTCTCTGGCGCATGCCGAAGGAAGAATCGCCGAGCGTGCTCACCGAGGTTACGGATCACATACAGGCGGCCGAACGGGCCGAACGTGACAGGTTGCTGTACGTCGCGATGACCCGCGCCGAAAAATGGCTGATCGTCGGCGCCGCCGGGGATATCGGCACGAACGGGGAGTCTTGGTACAGCAAGATTAACGCGGGCCTCGACCGGGCCGGCGCGGTTGAACATGATTTCGCCCTCGGCGCCGGCCTGAGGCTTCAACATGAAGATTGGGCCGAAACAGGGTCTGAAATCAAGGAAACACCCGACGATCAGCCCACCGCTGAATTTCCCGGATTCCTGCACCAACCGGCTGCGCCCCTCGCCCCGCGCGCCGAAACGCTCAGCCCGTCCGAGCTGGGTGGCGCCAAGGCCCTGCCCGGGGAGCGCGGCCTTGATGAAGACGCCGCCAAGCGCCGCGGCCGGCAGGTTCACCGGCTTCTGGAATTCCTGCCGCAGGTCAGCCCGGACGACTGGCCGCGCGTGGCAGGCAATTTGCTGTCGCGCGGCGAGGATGCGGCAACCGGGGGTGAGCTCGACCTGCTGCTGGCCGAGGCGCGCGCAGTGCTGGTCAAACCCACGCTTCAACCTCTGTTTGATACCGATGCACTGGCCGAGGTACCGGTCTCCGCCACGCTGGCGGAGCTGGGGGGCCGGCGCGTTCACGGCATCATCGACCGGCTGCTTGTCCGCGACGATCACGTGCTGGCCGTGGATTTCAAGACCAACGCGATGGTGCCCGACACGCCGGATCACTGCCCCGAAGGCTTGTTGCGCCAGATGGGCGCCTACGCGGCAGCACTGGCACAGATTTACCCGGATCGCGCCATCCGCACCGCGTTGCTCTGGACACGGACAGCCACGCTCATGCGGCTGCCGCACGATCGCGTGACGAAAGTTCTGCAGGACACGCCGCCAGCTTGACGCCACGCGGCGCGCTCCATACGTTGAATGCTTGAAAGTTGAACCTGTGGGAGACAGCCTGATGGCCACCGTTGCCGTAACCGACGATACCTTCGATACCGAAGTGAAGAATGCCGACATCCCCGTCGTGGTCGATTTCTGGGCCGAATGGTGCGGCCCGTGCAAACAGATCGGCCCCGCGCTCGAGGAATTGTCCAGCGAAATGGATGGCAAGATCAAGGTCGCCAAGGTGGATGTTGACAGTAACCCCAACACCGCGGCCGCCCTTGGCATCCGCGGGATCCCGGCCCTGTTCATCTTCAAGGATGGTCAAGTCGTGTCGAACAAGACCGGCGCCGCCCCCAAGGCCGCGCTGCAAAGCTGGATCGAGGAAAGCATCTGACCCCGGACATGATACCGGACACGATGGAAGGGTCGCCCTCGGCGGCCCTTTTCTTTTGCCCGATCACAGGTGAAAAAGGGCCATGGACCTGACGAATGCCGATATAGCCGCGCTGACCGATCTGCGCCACGCGCTGCACCGCCAGCCCGAACTATCGGGCGAGGAACATCAGACAGCGCACCGCATCGCGGCCGACCTTGCCGCGCTCGCGCCTGACGGCATCCTGACCGGTCTGGGCGGTCATGGCGTCGCCGCCTGTTTCGACGGCGCGGCAGACGGCCCGACGATCCTGTTTCGATGCGAACTCGACGCGCTGCCGATCGTTGAAACAGGCACACCGCCCCACCGGTCCAAGGTCGCGGGCAAGGGCCATCTCTGCGGGCATGACGGGCACATGTCGATCCTTGTCGGCCTTGCCCGGCTGCTGGCGCGGCACCGGCCCCGGCATGGGCGCGTCGTGCTGCTTTTTCAGCCGGCCGAGGAAACGGGCGCCGGCGCGGCAGCCGTGCTTGCCGACCCGAAATTCGGGTCTGTTTTACCCGATTTCGCCTTTTCGCTGCATAATCGCCCCGGTCTGCCAACGGGTCGGGTGGCGCTCGTCTCCGGGCCGGTCAATTGCGCCTCGCGCGGGTTGCGCGCCACCTTCACCGGCAAATCCGCCCATGCCTCGGAACCCGAGAACGGCACCTCGCCCATGGCGGCGCTCTGCCGTGTGATGCCCGCGCTGATGGCGCTCGGCCACGGCGCGCCGCACGATCCCGATTTTTCCCTTGTCACCGTGACACATGCCCGGATGGGCGAACCGGCCTTCGGCATCGCCCCGGGCGACGCGACGCTCATGGCCACGCTGCGCACGCTTACCGATGACGGGATGGACAGGCTCTGCAGCCGCGCTCACGCGCTTCTCGACGATGCCGCACGGGATCATGGCCTGTCCGTTTCCCGCGCCTATCACGACGTGTTCCACCAGTGCGACAACGACCCGGAGGCGACGCGCATCCTCGCCCGCGCGCTTGACCGGCTGGGCCTGCCCCATGACAGCACCGGCCTGCCCATGCGCGCCTCCGAGGATTTCGGCCTTTTCGGCACCCACGCGCACGCCGCGATGCTGTTTCTGGGTGCCGGCACCGATCACCCTGCCCTGCACAACCCCGATTACGATTTCCCCGACGAGCTGATCGCGCCGGGCATCCGCATCTTCTGGCAGGTGACGCGCGACATGCTGGGCTGACCGGCCCCTTGCGCCCCGCGCGCACCCCTTCCATATAGGCGCAAGCGAAACGGAGGCTGCATGACAAGCGAATTTCCCGGCTGGCACGGCACCACGATCATCGGCGTGAAAAAGAACGGCGAGGTCGTCGTCGCCGGTGACGGGCAGGTGACGCTCGGCCAGACGGTCATCAAGGGCAGCGCCCGCAAGGTCCGCCGCCTGTCCCCCGGCGGGTACGACGTGGTTGCAGGCTTCGCCGGCTCGACCGCCGATGCCTTCACCCTGCTGGAACGGCTGGAATCGAAACTCGAATCCACCCCCGGCCAGTTGCAGCGCGCCTGTGTCGAGCTGGCCAAGGACTGGCGCACCGACAAGTACCTGCAAAAACTGGAGGCGATGCTGATCGTCACCGATGGCGATCAGCTTTACGTGATCACCGGCGCGGGTGACGTGCTGGAACCCGAGCACAACGTCACGGCCATCGGCTCGGGCGGCAACTATGCCCTCGCGGCCGGGCGCGCCATGATGGACAGCGACCGCACCGCCGAACAGATCGCGCGCGAGGCGATGGCCATCGCGTCCGACATCTGCGTCTACACCAACGGCAACCTGACGGTGGAAAGCATCTCGAAATGACAGACCTCACGCCACGCGAAATCGTCTCCGAACTCGACCGTTTCATCATCGGCCAGCAGGAGGCCAAGCGCGCCACCGCCGTCGCCCTGCGCAACCGCTGGCGGCGCAAGCAGCTGCCCGATGACCTGCGCGAGGAGGTGTATCCCAAGAACATCCTGATGATCGGCCCCACCGGCGTCGGCAAGACGGAGATTTCCCGCCGCCTCGCCAAGCTGGCCCGCGCCCCCTTCATCAAGGTCGAGGCGACCAAGTTCACCGAGGTGGGCTATGTCGGCCGCGACGTGGAGCAGATCATCCGCGATCTGGTGGACAGCTCCATCGCCCAGACCCGCGAATGGATGCGCGAGGATGTGAAATCCAAGGCCCACCAGAACGCCGAGGAGCGCGTCATCGCCGCCATCGCCGGCGAAGACGCCCGCGACGCCACGCGCGAGATGTTCCGCAAGAAGCTGCGCGACGGGCTGCTCGACGACACGGTGATCGAGCTTGATATCGCCGACAATTCCAACCCGATGGGCATGATGGACGTTCCCGGCCAGCCGGGTGGCGGCCAGATGGGCATGATGAACCTGGGCGACCTTTTCGGCAAGGCTTTCGGCGGGCGCACCACCCGCAAGAGCATGACCGTCGCCGAAAGCTACGAAACGCTGATCGGTGAAGAGGCCGACAAGCTGCTGGATGACGAGGCCGTCAACAAGCGGGCGCTCGACGCGGTCGAACAGAACGGCATCGTCTTTCTTGACGAGATCGACAAGGTCTGCGTCAAGTCCGAAACCCGCGGTGGCGATGTCTCGCGCGA
This sequence comes from Roseovarius sp., assembly GCA_031580875.1. Lineage (GTDB taxonomy): Bacteria > Pseudomonadota > Alphaproteobacteria > Rhodobacterales > Rhodobacteraceae > Roseovarius. Next base: position 56,968 of record JAVLCJ010000002.1, on the reverse strand, counting down.
GGGCGTGCAGCGCGACCTGCTGCCCCTGATCGAGGGCACGACGGTCAGCACCAAGCACGGCCCGGTGAAAACCGATCATATCCTTTTCATCGCCTCCGGCGCGTTCCACATCGCCAAGCCCTCCGACCTGCTGCCCGAATTGCAGGGCCGCTTGCCCATCCGGGTCGAGCTGCGGGCGCTCACCGAATCCGATTTCGTGCGCATCCTGACCGAAACCGACAACGCCCTGACCCGCCAATACAGCGCCCTGATGGGCACCGAGGACGTGAAGGTCGAATTCACCGAGGACGGGATCGCCGCGCTTGCCCGTATCGCGGCCGAGGTGAACCAGACGATCGAGAATATCGGCGCAAGGCGGCTCTACACCGTGATGGAACGCGTTTTCGAGGAACTCAGCTTCACCGCGCCCGACCGGACCGGCGAAACCGTGACGGTCGATTCGACGTTCGTCGATGACAACCTCGGCGAGCTGATGAAGTCTGCCGACCTCAGCCGTTACGTGCTCTGACATCGGCGGGATCGGTGGCCGCCTGTTCGTGCGCGCCGGTCATGTGCCGGCGCCACACCTGCCCTGTCGGCAGGATCATGGCCCCAAGCGCTTTCGCCTCGGCGATCAGGCTGTCCAGGGTTTCGGGGCTGATGCCGTAGGGGCTCGGCTCGGGCGTCACGTCATGCGTGAACAGAATGATCCAGCCGCCCCCTTGCGCGGCTGATGCCATCGCCGCCCGCGCGCGGGCTACCGTACGCGGATCGGGTCGCAGGTCATGCGCGGCAAGCTGCATGGCGTCGGTACGCGCCCCGTTGCGCCCCGCCAGCACCCCGCGCGCCGATGTCACCTCGCCCACCAGCCGCTTCTTCAGGGCCAGCGTCGTCGCACCAAAGGGATAGGCGAAATGGCCGCTCGGGGCATGACCCAGCAGGTCGGACAGTGCCGCGCGATTGCGCGCGATGTCGGCCAGCGCGGCGTCAGGGGTCATCCGGCTCATGTCTTCGTGCGCATGGCCGTGCAACGCCACCTCGTGCCCCGAGTCCGCCAAGCCCCGCACATGGCCGGGGCCCGCGATCTCACCGCTTATCCCCGTTGTGCCAAACAGGCCGGTCGCGATGTGCCATGTCCCGGCCACTTCGTGCCGGTCAAGGGTTTCCGCCCCGACGGTTGCCGCGGACACCGGCACATCGTCGAAGCAGATGGACAGGCAGAACCCGGGCACGTCCCGCGTCAAAGGCGCGACACGCCGCAGGGCTGTCCATTTCCGCCCGATTCTTCGCATGACCCCGCGTGAGGGCTCATAGGCATTACCGATCGCTGTCATGAAGGACCTCGCCGTAAAGACCCGCGCGATAGAGCTTGAGCGCGACCAGTCGCAGCCGCGCCGGCATCACCTCCGCCAAAGCAAAGGCCCGCGCCGTGGCGGTCACCATCCCCCGGCCCGGAAAACCTGCCAGCCGCCGCGCCCAGCGGTAAACCGGCATCCGTGCCACCGCGTCGGGGTGGTTCTCCAGCATCCGCAGGAAATTCGGCCCGGATTCCGCATATTTCCCGATCAGGTCCGATGCCGTGTCAAGGCCCAGATGCAGCGCCTGGTTGTCGATATGCAAAACAGGGAATTGCCGGCTGATGCGCAACCCCCAGTCCACGTCTTCCCAACCCCAGCCCTTGAACCGGTCATCGAAACGCACCGCCTCGGGTATGGCGCGGTGCAGGAAGATGTTCGAGGTAAAGACATAGCGCGCCGGGTCTGCCGCGCGCCTGCGCGCCGGCAGGCACTCCGACGCCAGCGATTGCATCGCGTGTAGCCGCGTCGATGCGGTGACCCCGTGCCGGTCGATCGCGAGCCCGCCGACGATGCAACACGGGTCGCCCTGTTCGTCCGCCGCCTTGCGGTAGGCGCTCAAGAACATGGTCCCGTCAATCCGCATGTCGCTGTCCAGCAGCAGCAGCCAATCGCTTTCCGCCGCGGCCAGCAACGCGTTCCGTGCCACCGCGCGGCCCCTGTTCCGCTTCGCCTCGATCAGCGTGCTCGGCCCCGGGTAGTCGGCCAGCGCCGTCTCCATCATCCGCGTCAATGCGGCATCGCCCGATCCGTCGTCATAGATCCGCAGCGCGGTACGCACGGCCCCGTCCTGTTCCGCGAGCTGCCTGACAAGGGCGGTTGGATCGGAGCGGAAGACCGGAATGCAGACATCGACCGTGCAAGGCAGGTGCACGTTGCCGTCGGTGCGGGTTGTTTTCGACAGGGCGCTGGCATGGGTCATGTGCAATACCTACCGCGGGGATCGGGCCCCGCTTTGGCGGGATTGCGGCAACTCGGGGATCGGCCGCACCAGATTTCCGCGCCAGATCCGGCCCCGTCCCGGGCCGACGCGATACCGATGTCCCAGCCGACGGGGTCGCGCAGCCCGGCCATGGCGGACTGTACCCCATCAAATCCCTCTTTTCTTCCCTTCCGTTTCGCGCGACGAAAAGTCATGCCGATTCTTCATTTTCTACGCGACAACGCGCGATGGCTGGCTGCCGGCGCGTTGCTCACCTTCCTGTCAAGTTTCGGGCAGACTTTCTTCATCTCCATCTTCGCCGGCGAGATCAGGCAGGAATTCGGGTTGAGCCACGGGCAATGGGGCGGCATCTACACGCTGGGAACCGCGGCTTCGGCGCTTGTCATGGTCTGGGCGGGCGGCCTGACAGACCGTTTCAGGGTTCGGTCACTGGGCGGATTTGTCCTTGGTTTCCTGATGCTTGCATGTGTCTTCATGGCGGTCAACAACGCGGTGTGGCTATTGCCCGTCGTCATATTCGCATTGCGTTTCGGCGGGCAGGGAATGACAAGCCATATCGCCGTCGTCGCGATGTCACGGTGGTTTATCGGCACAAGGGGCAAGGCACTGTCGGTCGCAACACTGGGGTTTGCCATCGGTGAAGCACTTTTGCCGCTGATCTTCGTGGCGCTGATGCTGATCTATGACTGGCGTTTACTTTGGCTTGGCGCCGGCGCGATAGCCGTTGTCGGGGTGCCCGTCCTGTTGCTGTTGCTACGGCGCGAACGCACGCCGCAAACAATGAGTCAAAGCAGTCAGGCGCTTGGCATGGGCTCTCGTCACTGGACCCGGAACCAGGCGCTGACGCATTTCCTGTTCTGGTTCATGATACCGGCCCTGCTCGGGCCAAGTGCATTCAACACGGCATTCTTTTTCCACCAGGTTCATTTCGCCGACGTGAAACAAATGGCGCATGTTGAACTGGTCGCGTTGTTTCCCTTCTACACTGCCGTCAGTATCGGAGCGATGGTCTTTTCCGGATGGGCGCTGGACAAGCTGGGAACGCCCCGACTGATGCCTTTTTACCAACTGCCGATGGTTGCCGCGTTCCTCGTCTTCGCGCAGGCCGACAGCCAGGTGATGATGGCCGCGGGGCTATTGTTCCTCGCCCTGTCGACGGGCGCGAACACCACGCTGCCCAATGCCTTCTGGGCGGAATTCTATGGCACCGGTCATATTGGCGCGATCAAGGCGATGGCCGCCGCGATCATGGTTCTCGGCTCGGCGATCGGGCCGGGCCTGACGGGCCTCGCCATTGATCTGGGCATGGGCATTGAAACCCAGTACATGGCCGTCGCGGCATATTTCATTCTTGCCAGCGTCATGATGGCGCTCGGCATCGCGCGGGCACGATCCCTGTTACCGGGGACGCCTTAGATAGACATAAAAGGCACCGCCACCGCCATGCTTGAGATGCGCGTCCGTCACCTGGAGAACAAGCTGTGACAAGGGTGGTGTCGACAGCCAGTGCGGCAGGTTGTGGCGTAGTACACCGGGCCTTACCGGAATCGGCCCACCCTCGTCGCGGACCCGCCCCTTCCCGGTAATGACCAACACAAGCCGGCGACCCTTGGCATGTTCGCGCATTATGAAGGACATGAGCGCGGGATGCGCCTGATCAATGGTCATGCCGTGCAGGTCGATCCGGGCCTCGGGTTTCAGCTTGCCACGCTTCAGCTTGCCGAAGGATTTCCTGTCCATCCTCACGGTTTCCTGCGTCGGGCGGGCCGGCGATGGCTGCTCCCGAACCGGGCGCGTTTCGCCGGTTTTCTGGCCGATCTCGAATGGGTCGATGGACGCGCGTTTCTCGGTGCTCGGCTCCGACTCCCGGGCGACGGGGGACACCATGCCCCGGTCGGGATGCAGCTTTTCGGTACTGCGGGCGACCTTGCGCCACAGCGCGATCTCGTCCGGCGTCAGGCGGCGCCGGGTCATTCCAGGTGCTCCGGCAGCATGGCGTATGCACGCTGGATCGGCAAAAGAACGACCATCCGGCCGGGATCGCGCAATTTCCCGGCCTTTCGCCCCGCGGCCTCGCCCGTCCCGAAGAAGATATCGGCCCGCTGTGGTCCCTTGATGGCCGAGCCGGTATCCTGCGCCACCATCAAGCGGCGCATCTTGTCGCTGCCGCCCTTCTCAAGCCAAACCGGCGCACCAAGCGGTACATACTCCGGATCGACCGCCAAGGATCGCCCCGGCGTCACCGAACGGTTCATCGCGCCAAGCGGACCGGCATCCGATGGAACATCCTCCAGTCGTCGGAAAAAGACATAGGAGGGATTGTGGAACAACAATTCCCGGCCCTTTTCCGGGTGTCGGCGGACCCAGTTCTTGATCACCTGTGCCGAGACCTGATGCGCCTTGTAAACGCCGCGCCGCACCAGCTCGACACCTATGGACCGGTAAGGGTGACCATTCGATCCACCGTACCCCACCCGGATCGTATCCCCGTCGGGCAACGTGATACGCCCCGACCCCTGTATCTGCAGGAAGAAAAGTTCGGTCGGATCGTCCACCCATGCAATTTCCAGACCCTTGCCCTTCATCGCGGGGCCTGTGACGATCTCGCGGCGCGTGATCCACGGATTGTTCCTGCGCGCAATTTCCGGTTCACGATACAACGGGTACCGATACCGCTCGGTCCGTTCCAGCGATCCCGCGATCTCGGGCTCGAAATACCCGGTAAACAGCGCCGCCTTGTCGTTGGCGATCAGAACCGGCCGGAAGAACAGCTCGAAAAAGGATTTCGCTTCGGGCTTTTGCTGGGCCAACGCGCAGAGCGCGCGCCAGTCGGGGCCTTTCATGTCGGGGCAGGTCTCCAGGAAGACACCCAACGCCTGTGCGTGGTCATCCTGCTCCCATCCCTGCAACCGATCGAACGACAGTATCCTGTGCCTGACGTCTTCCGCTGACGAGACCCCCGCGAAACCGAGCAGGGCAATCAGGAATGCGGAAAACGCACGTGTCATTCGCCCGTGGCAACAAGCCGCCAGTTCGGATCGTCCGACCCCATGATTCGTTCGAACGTCCAGGTGTCTTTCTGTTTCTTGGGCTGGTTGGGCGTACCTTCCACGATATTGCCGTCACTGTCGCGGACGACCGATGTGAGTTCGCCGACAAACCGCACGACGATTTCCGCACGGTTTTCATTTTCATCGAAAGTGGCATCAAGCAGCGTGGTCTCCCGCACGCCGTAGAATTCGGCATCTATCCTGAGCCCCTGTTCCTGCCGCGCGTCCACGACCTGCGAAAAGGTCTCGAAAACATCTTCGGACAAGAGCGGGGTTATTTCCTCCATGTTGCCACGCTCGAACGCCATGATGATCATCTCATAGGCACTACGGGCACCTTGCAGGAAGTCGGTAACGCCAAATGACGGCTCCGCCCGTTTCATGTCGGCCAATGCTGACGCGGCGGCGGAGTCCTCCGAGACGTTGTCCGTGATGTCGCGATCGGGCCCGCCCTCTATCACCTCGAAGCCCTCCCGCCGCTGACTTGCCGCGCCCTGCTGCGATCGCGGTGGCCCTTCGTACCCGTCGCGCGATCCCAAAACGTTCTTGAGCCGTAGGATCAGGAAAACCGCGATCCCGGCAAGGACCAGAAGCTGGATAATGGGCGAGTTCATGGGCACCTCATTTCGCGCGAACCATGGTAAGAAACCGTCTGAGGTCCTATCTAGGTGACACCGGCGGCCAAGTCCACCATCCAGCCGCCAAAACCAAGGAGGTTGCATAATGTGGTTGTTTCTGGCGTTTCTGGCGGTGCCCCTGCTTGAAATCGCCCTGTTCATTCAGGTCGGCGGGTTGATCGGGCTTTTCCCGACGCTGGCGATCGTCGTCATCACGGCAATCATCGGTACTTGGCTGGTCCGTGCGCAAGGCCGGCTGGCCATCGGAAATCTGCGGCGTTCCTTTTCCGAACTCGACGACCCGACAGAGCCGCTTGCGCACGCGGCGATGATACTGGTCGCAGGTGCGATGCTGCTCACACCCGGCTTCTTTACAGACGGTGTCGGGTTCGCGCTGTTGATGCCGCCGGTCCGGCAAGCAACCTTCGGGTTTCTCCGCCGGCGTGTCAACGTGCAGACTTTCGAAATGGGGTCTGACGAATACGCGCGGAGGCAACGCGGGCCGGCGCAGCCAGATGACAGCGACATCGTCGAGGGCGAGTACCACGAGATACACGGCTCGGACATTCCGCCGTCAAAAAGGCCCACGCATCGGCCTTCCGGCTGGACAAGGCATTGAGGCGGCCGCAGGTTCCTGCTAATCGACTTGAAGTAATTACTGCCTTTGGAGAATTGTCATGGCCGACGAGGAAAACGCAGCAACCGATCAGCAATCACAGGTCAAGATGAACACGCTGACGCAGTTCATCAGGGATCTGTCCTTCGAGAACATCCTGGCCCAGAAAGGCAGCGGCGGGGAAGTACAACCTGACGTGTCTGTACAGGTCAACCTGGACGCCAAGAAACGCTCGACCGAGCACCAGTACGAAGTGATCATGAAGCTCACGATCAATTCCAAGAACAAGGGCAGCGAGGAGCCGCTCTTTCTTCTGGAGCTCGAATATGCCGGGGTTTTCCACGTCGAGGGTGTTCAGCAGGACCAGTTGCACCCGTTCCTGCTGATCGAATGCCCGCGGATGATGTTCCCGTTCGTCCGCCGTATCGTCAGCGACGTGACGCGCGACGGCGGGTTCCCGCCGCTGAACCTTGAAAACATCGACTTCGTGCAGCTTTACCGCCGCGAGATCGCCCGCCGTCAGGCGGAGGCGGAAAAGGAAAAGGAAGCGAGCGAAAGCACGACTAACTGAACTTTTTCCACAGCGCGTCATCGCCGATCGCCGCGATGAACGCGCTGTGCGCCGCCATCTCAGCATCCGTCAGTCTGGCCGGCAACGGCGAAGGCCGGGCACCCGGGCGCCACGTGCTTTCGGCGGCATCGTCATCAACCTTTGACGCGGTTTGCCCGACGGTCAGCGCGAAATCGGGCTGCCGGCCTCCGATCAGTTCGAGGTAAACATCGGCAAGGATCTCGGAATCCAGCAGCGCACCGTGCAGACTGCGCGAGGAATTGTCGATCGCGAAACGCCGGCAAAGCGCGTCGAGCGACGCCGGCGATCCGGGAAACTTCTTTCGAGCGACGGTCAGGGTGTCAAAGGCCTGTTCCCATGGCAATCCGGGCAGCCGGCACCATTTCAGCTCGGCGTTGAGGAATTTCATGTCAAAGGCCGCGTTGTGAATGATCAGGCGGGCATCCTGAACGAAATCGAGGAATTTCTGACCGACCTGTGAAAAAACCGGTTTGTCCCTGAGGAACTCATCGCCCAGCCCGTGCACCTTGAACGCATCTTCCGGCATGGACCGTTCAGGATTTATGTATTCGTGAAACGTGTTCCCTGTCGGCAAATGGTTGTACAGCTCGACCGCGCCGATCTCGACGATCCGGTCGCCTTGTTCCGGTTCGAACCCCGTCGTCTCGGTATCAAGCACTATTTCACGCATTTTCCATTTTCCTTCGGACATCAGCAAGGACACTGCGGACCTGCTCGCGCGCATGATCGAGCGTGTCTGTCATTATGACATAATCCGCACGCGCACGTTTGTCGGCGTCCGACATCTGCTTTGCAATCATCGCATCGACTTCGGCTTCCGTCATGGTGCCACGTGCCAGAACCCGGCGTTTCTGCTCCTCCGGGCTGGCTGTAACGGTGACGACGGCATCCATGCTGCGTTCAGTTCCCGTTTCAAAAAGAAGCGGTATGTCGAAAACCACGATATCGGCATCTGTCCGCGCCAGAAATTCCTGCCGATCACGTCGGACCAGAGGATGCACGATATTTTCCAGTTTTCCGAGGGCTGAGGGCGCCTCGGCGATGCGGCTCTTCAGGTTTTCACGTGATACGGCGCCATCCTGCACAACATCGGGCCAGATCCGGGCAATCGGATCAACGGCGGCACCACCCTTGGCATAAAGACGGTGCACCGCGGCATCGGCATCCCAAACAGCGCATCCTTCTTCCTTGAACAATCGCGCTGTCGTGGATTTTCCCATCCCGATCGACCCGGTCAATCCCAACTTGAACGTCATCGCAACGCCGCCGCACGGGTCGCGCTGTCAACGTCAGGACGGACACCGAACCATCGTTCGAATGCCGGCACCGCCTGATGAAGCAACATGCCAAGCCCATCCACCGTGATGCACCCGTGCTCCTCCGCTGCCGCGAGCAATGGCGTGGTCAGGGGCGCATACACCAGATCGGTCACCACCGCATTCTTGCGCAGCCCGTCCAACGGCACACGCAATGGCGGTTTGCCCAACATGCCCAACGAGGTGGTATTGACGACCGTCACCGCGTCTTCAAGCATGTTGCCTGCCTGAACCCAATCAACCACCGTCACACGCTTGCCGAAATCCTGTTGCAACGCCTCGGCCCGAACACGGGTGCGGTTCGATATCAGGATCTGGGGAACCCCGGCATCGAGAAGCGCCGCGATAACAGCGCGTGCCGCGCCCCCGGCACCCATAACGGCGGCCGGCCCCGCGGATGGCACCCACGAGGGAGCGTTCTGCTTCAGGTTCTGGATAAAGCCATAACCGTCCGTATTGTCAGCGTGGATCGCCCCGTCCTTGCGGAAGATGAGCGTATTGACGGCGCCGATCAACGTGGCCCTGTCGGTAACCTGATCGGCGAATTGCATCACGGTCTCCTTGTGGGGGACGGTCACGTTGACGCCGACGAACCCCAGTTTCGGCAAGGCGTTCAACGCCGTCTCGAGGTCCGATTCCTTGATGTCCATCGGGATGTAATAGCCTTGGATACCGTGGACTTTCAGCCAGTGCCCGTGAAGCTGCGGTGACTTCGAATGCGCGATGGGTGAGCCGATCACGCCGGCAAGGGGAATCCGGTTTTCACTCATGTCTGCAATGCTCCGCGTAGCGTGAGGTAGTTCAACACGTCGAGCAGGGGTAGCCCAAGCACGGCGAAGTAATCGCCTTCCACCGATGAAAAAAGACGCACGCCCTCCTCCTCTAATTTGTACCCGCCGACGGAATGTCGGATGCTTTGCCAGTTCCGCGCGATATAATCGTTCAGGTAGTCATCGGAAAAGTCCCGCATCCGCAACCGGACGGTCGCGACCTTGCGCCACACGGGCTGGCTGTCCTCGTAAATGACGACGGCGGTATGCAAATGATGCGTGGTGTCCCTGAGCCTGCGGAGCTGGTCCCGGGCATGTTCGGGCGTCTCCGGCTTTGACAGAAGATCACCATCGAAACTCAGGACCTGGTCGCAGCCGATCACCAGGCCATGCGCATTCTTTTCGCTGATCTTGCGCGCCTTGAACTCTGCCAGAGCGTCGGCGATGTCCCGCGGTTTGGCGGATTCGGCGATCAATGCCTGCTTGATCGACTCCTCGTCGATCCGCGCGGGTGAAATATCGAATTCCAGCCCTGCATTCAGCAAAAGCTGTTTCCGGATATCGGATCCCGAAGCCAGAACAATACCGGCGCCCATGTGTATTTCCCTTGGATAAAGTCATAAGAAATCGGTCATCGATGCCGTGTTATCCCGACAAATGTACGGCTGGCCAGAAATTCCTTGGAAACTACCCCGAACACCAGCGGTTTTTCCTGTGTGAACATGGAAAAAAATGACATGGCGGAAAAGTCGCGCAAAGGGGTCAGTGTGACACGTCTGTCCACATGACCTGTCGATAGAATCAGTATAGTCCATTGTTTTTTCGATCATTTATGGCGGCTGAAATATTGTCCTCGTGTTTATCCCCAAGTTCTTCAACCTGTGGACAAGCGCTGTATGGCTAAATAATCCACCGATCATAGCACCACATCCAACACATCATCTTTCCTTTTATCATTATTTATAAATATGGGTGGACAGAGACAGCTTGGGAAAAACCATGATTGATATCCTGATCGCATCCTATCCGTGGGTGAAAGCGCTACATATCATGTCGGTCATCGCGTGGATGGCTGGCTTGTTCTATCTTCCACGGCTCTACGTCTATCACGTTGAACGCTCGGTACCGGGCGATTCGCTCGACCCGGTGTTCCAGGTCATGGAATTCAAGCTTTTCCGTTTCATCATGAAACCGTCCATGATCGCGACATGGCTTTTCGGAGGTCTCCTCGTGCTCACGCCCGGCATAATCAACTGGCTCGCGATCTGGCCTTACACGAAACTCGCCGGCATCCTCGGCATGACGTGGTTTCACCTGTGGCTGGACAAGCGCCGGCTCTCCTTCGTTGACGGTGAGAATGAGCTGTCGGGCCGCCAATACCGGATGATGAACGAGGTGCCGACCCTCCTGATGGTCGTGATCGTGTTGTCTGTGGTGATCAAGTTCTGAAGCGTGATTGACTCGGAATAACCCGGCGGTTATGCACCTACGTGGCGCCCGTCCGGGACGCCTGTTTCCTGTATACCGATACGACGATGCCGGCCTGATGCCGGAACAAAGGCTTATCCCATGTCCGATGACCGACTGAACCTGTCCGATCTCAAGGCGCAAACTGCCAAGGATCTCTTGGCGATGGCCGAGGAACTCGAAATCGAGAATGCCTCGACCATGCGCAAAGGCGAGATGATGTTCTCGATCCTCAAGGAACGTGCCGAGGAAGGATGGACGGTCTTCGGCGATGGCGTGCTCGAGGTTCTGCAGGACGGTTTCGGTTTCCTGCGCTCGCCCGAGGCGAATTACCTGCCCGGCCCTGACGACATCTACGTCTCCCCGGAAACGATCAAGCGTTATTCCCTGCGGACGGGTGACAGCATCGAAGGTGAGATCAAGCAACCCGAGGAAAACGAAAGATATTTCGCGCTTACCTCGGTGTCGCAGATCAATTTCGAAGACCCCGAGCGCGCGCGTCACAAGATCGCTTTCGATAACCTGACGCCGCTTTACCCCGACGAACGGTTGACGATGGAGATCGACGACCCGACGACCAAGGACAGGTCGGCACGGGTGATCGACCTCGTGGCGCCGATCGGGAAAGGCCAGCGGTCATTGATCGTCGCACCGCCGCGGACGGGGAAAACGGTGCTGCTGCAGAACATCGCGTCGAGCATCGAAAAGAACCATCCCGAATGCTACCTCATCGTTCTCCTCATTGACGAGCGGCCCGAGGAAGTTACCGACATGCAGCGGTCCGTCAAGGGCGAGGTCATCAGTTCGACATTCGATGAACCGGCGGCGCGGCACGTCGCGGTATCCGAGATGGTCATCGACAAAGCCAAGCGTTTGGTTGAACACAAACGAGACGTGGTGATCCTTCTCGACTCCATCACGCGGCTTGGACGGGCTTTCAATACGGTCGTTCCGTCCTCCGGCAAAGTTCTGACGGGCGGTGTCGATGCCAATGCGCTTCAACGCCCGAAAAGGTTCTTTGGCGCGGCCCGGAACATCGAGGAAGGTGGATCGCTTACCATCATCTCGACCGCCCTCATCGATACCGGCAGCCGGATGGACGAGGTGATTTTCGAAGAATTCAAGGGCACCGGCAACAGCGAGATCATCCTGGATCGCAAGATCGCCGACAAACGGGTTTTCCCGGCCATCGACATCTTGAAATCTGGCACCCGCAAGGAAGACCTGCTGATAGACAAGGCAGACCTGCAAAAGACATTCGTCCTTCGCCGTATTCTCAACCCGATGGGCACGACGGACGCGATCGAATTCCTGCTGTCCAAGCTCAAGCAGACAAAGACCAACGCGGAATTCTTCGACTCCATGAACACCTGACCCGGAGAAGACGGCCCGACCCGTGATGGATACGATTTTCGCACTTTCCACGCCCCCGGGGAAATCCGGGGTGGCGATCGTTCGCGTCTCCGGGGAAAACTCGTTGACCGTCGTACGCGAGTTGTGTGGCGATGTGCCGCCGTTTCGGCAGGCAAGTCTGCGCATTGTTTCGACTACCGATGGTGACAGGATAGACGAAGCCTTGGTTCTGACCTTTGACAAGGACAAGAGCTTTACAGGCGAATACAGCGCCGAGTTCCATGTTCATGGTAGCCCTGCCGTCGTTGCGGCGCTCATGGGATCGCTGTCGCGGTTCGAGGGGTGTCGCCCGGCGGTGGAGGGTGAATTCACACGCCGCGCGCTCGAGAACGGACGACTGGACCTGTCGCAGGTCGAAGGGCTGGCGGATTTGCTGGAGTCCGAGACCGAGGCACAGCGACAGCAGGCGCTTCGCGTATTGTCCGGAGATCTTCGCACCAAGGCGGACGCTTGGCGGGCTAAAGTCGTGCGCGCAGCGGCATTGATCGAGGCAACCATTGACTTCGCGGACGAGGACGTGCCGGTTGACGTGTCCCCCGAGGTTCTGGAACTCGTTGAGGATGTTCGCAGCGGGCTGAAGTCCGAGATTGATGGCGTAGGTATCGCGGAACGGGTCAGGTCCGGGTTCGAGGTCGCGATCGTTGGGCCGCCAAACGCGGGAAAATCGACGCTGCTCAATTATCTCGCTGGCAGGGATGCCGCGATCACATCCGAGATCGCGGGCACGACCCGGGACGTGATCGAGGTTCGCATGGATCTCGACGGGTTGCCCGTCACGCTGCTTGATACCGCGGGCCTGCGTAATACGGACGATCCCGTGGAATCCATCGGCGTTGGCCGGACGCGTGACCGTGCGCGTCAGGCGGACCTCAGGGTTTTCCTGCTACCCGATGGAGCGGTACCGGATTTGCCGCCCGAGGCGGATGATATCGTGTTGCATGCCAAGGCGGATTTGCGTGATGATCCGGGTAACGGCATTTCAGGCCAGACCGGCTACGGGGTGGCCGGGCTCGTGACGTCCGTGACTTCCAAGCTCAAGGAAAGGACGTCCGATATCGGCTTGGCAACACGATATCGACATCGCGATGCGATGGAGCGCGGTTTGGCATATCTCGAATCGGCTATACCTCTTATACATCAAGGGGAAGAGGCGGCCGAAATCGCGGCGGATGAGATGCGGGCGGCGATACGTTCGCTCGAATCGCTGGTCGGGCGGGTGGATGTCGAAAACCTGCTGGATGAGATTTTCGCGAGTTTCTGTCTTGGAAAGTAGAGGATGTTTCACGTGAAACATTTTGACGTTGTCGTTATTGGTGGTGGCCATGCCGGATGCGATGCCGCGCATGCTGCCGCGCGGATGGGCGCGAACACCGGGCTGATCACGCTGTCGGCGGACAATATCGGGGTCATGTCCTGCAATCCGGCCATTGGCGGACTCGGGAAAGGGCATCTTGTCCGTGAAATTGATGCGCTTGATGGTGTCATGGGCCGCGTCGCTGACAAGGCCGGGATACAGTTCCGTCTGCTGAACAGGCGCAAGGGCCCTGCGGTTCAGGGGCCGCGTGCTCAGGCCGACCGGAAAATCTACCGCGAGGCGATGACGCACGAGATGCGGTCACAAGAGCGGTTGACTATCGTCGAAGGCGAAGTCGCGGATTTCCGGATGGAAAACGGTGCGGTCAACGGGGTTGTCCTGGCCGACGGGAGCGAAATCAGGTGCAGCGCTTGCATCCTGACCACTGGCACGTTCCTTAGGGGCGTGATTCACATAGGGGACGTTTCAAGGCCCGGCGGGCGCATCGATGACAAGCCTTCGGTGCGCCTCGCCGAACGAATTGACAGCTTCGAGCTTGACCTTGGCCGACTCAAGACAGGCACGCCGCCACGTCTGGACGGTAAAACCATCAATTGGGATATCCTTGAAAAGCAGCCTGGCGACAAAGACCCGGTCATGTTTTCCTTCCTTTCCGACGCCCCGGCGGCAGCGCAAATCGCGTGTGCGATCACGCATACGAATGAACAAACACATGATATCATCCGGGAAAATCTGGAACGATCCGCGATGTATGGCGGTCACATCGATGGTGTCGGCCCGCGGTATTGCCCGTCCATCGAGGACAAGATCGTCCGGTTCGAAGACAAGACCTCCCACCAAATCTTTCTAGAACCGGAAAGCCTATCGGATGATCTTGTGTATCCGAACGGCATTTCGACGTCGCTTCCCGCGGACGTACAGCACCGGTATGTTCAGTCGATCCGCGGGCTGGAAAACGCGGTTATCAAGCAGCCCGGCTACGCGATCGAATATGATTACGTCGATCCCCGTAACCTCGATGCCACCTTGGCGGTCCGGAATATCCCGGGCCTGTTTCTCGCGGGTCAGATCAACGGCACCACCGGGTACGAAGAGGCCGCGGCACAAGGGGTGGTCGCCGGTATCAATGCGGCGCTGAAAATCATGGACAGGCCGCCCAAAATATTTGGCCGCCAAGATGGGTATATTGGCGTGATGGTAGATGACCTCGTCACGCGCGGCGTATTCGAGCCGTACCGCATGTTCACGTCACGCGCCGAATTTCGCTTGTCGTTGCGGGCGGATAATGCCGACCAGCGTCTGACGCCGATCGGGATCGAGCTTGGATGCGTATCAGACACACGGCGCGCTGCCTTTGAAAGCAAGATCAACGATCTTTCCAAGGCCCGGGGTCGTTTGCAAGAAATGCAGCTGACACCAAGCGAGTTGAATTCTGCAGGCTTTGCCGTGAATAACGACGGGTCGAAACGGGACGGCATGCAGTTGCTGGCTTTCCCGGATATCGGGTTTGACGATCTTCTTGGGATACGTCCCGACCTCGCCAACATTGATGGCGCGATACGCTGCCAGTTGGAGAAAGAAGCGCTGTACGTCAATTACATCAGGCGCCAGGAGAGAGATGTTCAGGCGCTCAAAAAAGACGAGTCGCAAAAAATCCCGCGGGATTTCGACTTCGACGAGATCGATGGGCTTTCCAACGAGTTGAAATCCAAGCTGTCACAGGTCAGGCCTGAAAACTTGGCGCAGGCAGGGCGGATAGATGGTATGACGCCGGCTGCTCTTACACTTATCCTCGCGCGGCTGAGGCGACAGGCAGAGGCGAGAATCGCATGACCGTGTCGTCGCTGGCGGATGTTTCACGTGAAACATCTGAAAGGCTATCAGTATTTTCCCAGCTTCTCAGGAAATGGAACGCGCGGATCAACCTCGTTTCCCAAAGATCCATGAGTGATTTATGGAACAGGCATTTCGTCGATTCGCTCCAGATATTCGATCTTGCCCCGAAAAATGCGCGTCACTGGGTTGATATAGGATCAGGCGGCGGATTCCCCGGGCTGGTTGTCGCGATCCTCGCGGCGGAGCTGAGCCCGGATCTCAGGATAACCCTTGTGGAAAGCGACGTTCGAAAGTGTGCCTTTCTAAGGGCTGCCGCACGCGAAGCCGGCGTCAGCGTTGATATCCTGAACGAGCGTATCGAGGCGATCCCGAGGCAGAAGGCCGATATCCTGTCCGCCAGAGCGCTAAGCGATCTGGCCAAATTGCTTGCATTCACGGAGAACCACTTGGCCCCGACAGGTACCGGCCTTTTTCCGAAAGGCCGGACATGGAAAAATGAGCTGGAAAATGCCCGATCGACGTGGAAGTTCGCGTATCAAGTTGCTACAAGCAGAACAGACGAGAACTCCGTCATACTGAGCGTGCAGGGGGTGGAACGTGACTGATCCGATACGGCCTCGTGGTCCGAAGATCATAGCTATTGCCAATCAGAAAGGCGGGGTCGGGAAAACGACGACCACCATAAACCTTGGCGCCGCGCTGTCGGAGCAGGGCTGCCGCGTTCTCATCGTTGATCTTGATCCGCAGGGTAACGCGTCAACCGGGTTGGGAATTGAGCCCGAGGGACGTGATTACACGACCTACGAATTGCTTCTGGAGGAAATCGAGCTCGACAAGATCATTCAGCCCGTGGGGCTGGACAACCTACAGATAATTCCCGCTACCGTCGATCTCAGCTCGGCCGATATCGAACTGTTTTCGAACGAAAAGCGCAGTTTTCTTCTCCATGACGCGTTGCGACAGAAAAAGATCGACGAGTACGAGCTTGATTACATCCTCATAGATTGCCCACCGTCGCTCAACCTGTTGACAGTCAACGCCATGGTCGCCGCCCATTCCGTCCTCGTACCGCTGCAAAGCGAATTCTTCGCGCTAGAGGGGTTGTCGCAACTCATGCTGACGATCCGGGAAGTCCGTCAAAGCGCGAACCCCGATTTGCGCATCGAAGGTATCGTGCTGACCATGTTCGATTCCCGCAACAACCTCTCGGCCCAGGTCGAAGCCGATGCGCGCGACAACCTCGGTGACCTGATTTTCAAGACGCGCATACCAAGAAATGTTCGGGTAAGCGAGGCCCCGTCCTACGCTCAGCCCGTGCTGAACTACGATACTGGCTCAAAAGGTGCCGAGGCCTACAGGGCCTTGGCCAAGGAAATACTGGAAAACGGCGTGAAGATCGCCGCGTAGCAGCGGAAAGTCCAGGATGACAAACAAGACAACAAAACAACGCGGCCTCGGCCGCGGCCTGTCTGCCCTGATGGCGGATGTGGGCGACGCCGAAGCGACTGACACAGAAAGCGCGAAAGCCGCCGATACGATCATCCCGATCGAAAAGATTTTCCCAAATCCCGAACAGCCCCGGCGCCAGTTTGACGCTGACCAGCTGGAAGACCTGTCCGCGTCGATCAAGGAAAAGGGCATCATCCAGCCATTGATCGTCAGGCCGCGGCCCGGTGCAAGCGCCGAGTTCGAGATCGTAGCGGGCGAGCGTCGTTGGCGGGCCGCGCAAATGGCGAAACTGCACGAGATCCCGGTCCTCATTCGGGAATTCGACGACGTGGAAGTTCTCGAAATCGCGATAATCGAGAACATCCAGCGCACCGATCTCAACCCTGTCGAAGAAGCGACAGGATACAAACAACTGATGGACAAGTTCGGCCACACGCAGGACAAGATGGCGGAAGCTCTCGGCAAGAGCCGTAGTCACATAGCGAATGCCGTTCGTCTTCTGAACCTTCCCGACGAGGTCAAGGGCTATCTTTCCGACAACAAGCTTTCAGCCGGGCATGCCCGCGCCTTGATCACGGCCGATGATTCGGTCGCGTTGGCCCGAAAGGTCATAAAACAGGGCCTGACGGTTCGTGAAACGGAAAAACTTGCCAAAGCTGAAGTCGGGGAAACGACTGGTCAGCCCAACCGACACGGTAAACCCCAAGCTGTCGAGAAGGACGCGGATACCAAGGCGTTGGAAGGCGATCTGGCGGCGAATTTGGGCATGAAAGTGTCGATCAACCACAAACCCGGGCAAGAAAAGGGGCAGGTGACCATCAGTTACGACTCTTTCGATGAGCTGGATGCGCTGTGCCGGAGGCTGTCCTCCACGTAACCCACGGCGCGATGCGACGCTGACCCGTGACAGCGCCTAGACGGCCTCGGTATCAGGACTCGCTGTCAAAAGTTCTGTAACGATGGCATTCAAAAGAGGGCGGCCACGCTCCGTCACACGGAGGTTACGGTTATCCGCAACAATCATGTCGAGGTCGCTCAGGTATGAAAGCGTCTCGGTGTCCAGCGCGTGTCCGGCAAGCATTTCATAGCGCGTGGGATCAATGCCGTCCCGGATCCGAAGGCCCATCATGAGATATTCGTTAGCTTGGTCCACTGGAGGGATGGGTGTGGCCTCTTTATCCGCCGATCCGGTCTCGGCCGCCGTCAGCCAGTGTTCCGGGTTGCTCCACTGTTCGGTCGCATGCCGTATCCCGGAGATGGTCAAGCGGCCGTGCGCGCCCGGCCCGATCCCGGCATAGTCACCGTACCGCCAGTAAACCAGATTATGACGCGACTCTGACCCCGGCCGCGCATGGTTGGATATTTCATAAGCGGGCAGCCCGGCCTTTTCACAGATTTCCTGTGTATCCATATACATGTCGGCCGCCTTGTCATCCGATGGCAGCCCGCGTAGGCCGCCGGCGGCACGGCGCGCCCCGAACGCGGTGCCGGGCTCGATCGTGAGCTGATACGCCGACAGATGATCAACAGCCATTCCAAGTGCTTCGGTCAATTCTTCACGCCATGCCGCGCGCGTTTGATCCTGCCTTGAATAGATCATGTCGAAACTCACACGATCGAAATATTGGCGGGCGATTACAAATGCTTGTCTTGCCTCCGCCACGCTGTGCAACCGCCCCAGCCTGCGCAGGTCCGTGTCGTTGAGGGCCTGAACACCCATTGAAACCCGGTTTATCCCGGCGGCGGCAAATTCGCTGAATCGTCCCGCCTCGACCGACCCCGGATTGGCCTCCAGCGTGATTTCCGGATCGTTGGCGGTGGGCCAAAAGCGTCGGGCTTCGGTCAGGATCGCATCGACAATGCCCGGGTCCATCAGGCTTGGCGTACCCCCGCCGAAGTAAACCGATCCCAAGCTCCGCCCGGGCACAAGCGTCGCGATCCGCCGCAATTCGCTCAGATAGGCGCGTTGCCACCGCGCGTGGTCTATTTCCCGCGTGACATGGCTGTTGAAGTCACAATAGGGGCATTTGGCTTCGCAGAATGGCCAATGAACGTAGAGACCGAAACCGCCTTTTTGCCAATCCTCAGTCAAAACAACCTTTCACCAGCCTGGCGAACGCATCCGCGCGATGACTTATCCGGTTTTTCTGCCAACGATCCATTTCCCCGAAGGTGATATCGTACCCGTCCGGCTGGAAAATCGGATCATATCCGTGACCTTCGGCCCCGCGCATCGGCCATACGATCTGCCCTTCCACCGTACCGGGGAACACTTCGTCATGGCCGTCCGGCCACGCCAGAACAAGAGTACAGCAGAACCGTGCGGTCCACGGCTTCGGTGTCCGGCTCTCAAGCAACTGGTCGTGCGCCTTGGCCATCGCCATGACGAAGTCGCGACCAGTCTCTGTTTCGGCCCAATCCGCGGTGTAAACACCGGGCGCCCCGTCAAGTGCGTCTATCGCGATCCCCGAATCGTCGGACAGTGCGGGCAGGCCGGTGGCACGCGCGGCAGCGTGCGCCTTGATGCGTGCATTCCCGACGAATGTCGCTTCCGTTTCGTCGGGTTCGCCAAGGCCCTTTTCCGCCGCGCCGACGACGGTGACCCCGAAAGGTCCGAGAAGGCTGTCGATCTCCTCCAGCTTCCCGGCATTGTGCGTCGCCACCAGAAGCGTATCGCCCTCGAATTTACGCATCGACGGCGGCCATCTGGACAGCGGTCAGTTCCGCCACGCCCTGTTCGGCAAGATCAAGCAGCTTGTTCATCTGGTCCCGGCTGTAGGTTTCGCCCTCGGCACTCATCTGAACTTCGATCAGACGTTTTTCGCCCGTCATGATGAAGTTGCCGTCAACGCCGGCTTCACTGTCCTCCGGATAATCCAGATCAAGAACGGGCTGCCCGGCATAAATGCCGCACGAAACCGCGGCGACAGGGGCGATCAGCGGGTCCGTGATGATATCCCCTGCCTTGATCAGCTTGTTCACCGCCAGCTTCAGCGCCACCCAGCCACCCGTGATCGCGGCGCAGCGTGTCCCGCCGTCGGCCTGGATCACGTCGCAATCCACGGTTATCTGCCGTTCGCCCATGGCCACGCGGTCAACGCCGGCTCTCAGCGAGCGGCCGATCAGCCGCTGGATTTCCACGGTGCGGCCGCCCTGTTTGCCGGCTGTCGCTTCGCGCCGCATCCGGCTGGTGGTGGAGCGCGGCAGCATGCCGTATTCCGCAGTCACCCAGCCAAGGCCTGAGCCCTTGATGAAGGGCGGCACCCGGTCCTCTGCCGTCGCGGTGCAAAGCACGTGTGTATCCCCGACACGGATCATGCAGGACCCTTCGGCGTGCTTTGTTATATCGGTTTCGATTGAAACCGGCCGCATTTCGCTTAAATCTCTAGCCGAAGGCCGCATGGCTGATCCTCTCTCTTGTACGGCTATCGGCATATAGCCGTGACAAGTCGATTAGCAACCCCGATTGACCACCCCGTAATGCCGTCATTAGGACTCGACGGAGCAATGGCAAACCCGAGATGAAAGACACCGGCAGGATACTCGCCGAAATGAACGACCGCTCGCGGGAAGTTTTCCGGCGCGTGGT
Source organism: Roseovarius sp. (assembly GCA_031580875.1). Classification (GTDB taxonomy): domain Bacteria; phylum Pseudomonadota; class Alphaproteobacteria; order Rhodobacterales; family Rhodobacteraceae; genus Roseovarius. The sequence continues at coordinate 36,661 of JAVLCJ010000002.1, read as the reverse complement.
CGAATCCTACCTGGCCACCGGTGATCCGGTCGGGTCGAGGACGTTGACGCGCGATTTCACCGAAAAGGTCAGCGCGGCCACCATCCGCAATGTCATGCAGGATCTCGAATATCTCGGGCTGCTTGGCAGCCCTCACGTCAGTTCGGGGCGCGTCCCGACGGAAACCGGCCTGCGCATGTTCGTGGACGGGTTGCTTGAAATCAGTGATCTCGAAAATACCGACCGTGCGATGATCGACGCGACACTGGGTAGCAATTCACAGGATGTTGGCGGCGTTCTGGACAGGGTCGGATCCGCGCTGTCGGGTGTCACGCACAGTGCCTCGCTGGTGCTGGCCCCGAAACACGAAGCACCGATAAAGCATATCGAGTTCGTGACACTGGGCCATGACCGGGCGCTCGTGGTGCTGGTATTCGGCGATGGTCATGTCGAGAACCGCATTTTCACGCCGCCACCGGGTCAGACCCCCAGTTCGATGCGCGAGGCGGCGAATTTCCTGAATGCCCTGATCGAGGGCCGGACCCTATCGGATCTGCAAACGGTCATCGCCCGCCAGATCGAGGATCGGCGGCAGGAAATCGACAAGCTCGCGCAGGACCTCGTTCAAAGCGGCCTGGCCGTATGGGACGACGAAGCGGAGAATTACGAACGCCTGATCGTGAGGGGCCGCGCCAACCTGATTGATTCGGAAGTCGAGCAGGAGGACCTCGACAGGATAAAGAACCTGTTCGACGACCTCGAGCGCAAGCGGGACATCGCCGAGTTTCTCGAACTGACGGATGAAGGCGAGGGTGTGCGCATTTTTATCGGCTCCGAGAATAAACTTTTCTCACTTTCGGGTTCCTCTCTGGTGGTCTCTCCATATATGAACGCGGATCGTAAGATTGTTGGCGCGGTCGGGGTGATCGGCCCTACCCGCCTGAATTACGGTCGGATCGTGCCGATCGTCGATTATACGGCGCAGTTGGTCGGTAAACTGATCGCGGACCGAAGCTAGAGGTGACAAATGGCAGAGCCCAAGGAAGAAAACTTTCTGGACGATATCGAAGCGGCCGAAGCCGAGGAGAATGCGGAATCCGAAGTCCACATCTCGAAAGAGGAGGCGGACCTCGACTCGCTGCGGGCCGAGCGCGACGCGCTTCAGGATAAGTTCATGCGTGCCCTCGCCGATGCCGAAAACGCGCGCAAGCGTGCCCAGAAAGACAGGACAGAGGCCGAGAATTACGGCGGATCCAAGCTGGCGCGGGACATGCTGCCCGTCTATGACAACATGACACGCGCCCTCGGCTCCGTCTCCGACGAGCAGAAGGAAGCCGCCGGCGCGCTCATCGAAGGCGTGGAACTCACCCTCCGGGAACTGCTGAGCGTGTTTTCCAAGCACGGCATCGTGCCGATCTCGCCCGAAGTCGGGGACAAGTTTGACCCCCAACAGCACGAGGCGATGTTCGAGGCGCCGGTGCCCGGCACGACCGCCGGCGAGATCATTCAGGTCTCCGCCGAAGGATTCATGCTGCATGACCGTATCTTGCGCCCGGCGCAGGTGGGCGTTTCGTCCAATCAAGGATAATCGCGGGTGCGGCCTGTCTAGGAACCCTTGGCGATCGCCTTCAGTTCATAGACCAGGTCCAGCGCCTCGCGCGGTGTCAGGTCGTCCGGCAGTATGTCGGCCAATCTGTTGTCCACGCCGGAATCCGCTTTCGGAGGCGTCATGACGGGGGGTGAAGCGGAAAACAGCGGCAGATCGTCGATCAGGGCTTTCTGTGCGCTGCCCCCTTCCCTTTCGCCTTTCTCGAGCGCGTCCAGCACCACCCGGGCGCGCTCGACGACGGGGTCCGGCAAACCCGCCAGCTTTGCCACCTGTATCCCGTAGCTGCGATCGGCCGCGCCGCGCCGCACCTCGTGGAGGAAGATCACCTCGCCCTCATGTTCCTTGACCGACACGGTGGCGTTGTCGACCCGGTCGAGCTTCTCGCTCAGCGTGGTCAACTCGTGATAATGCGTCGCGAACAGGCCGCGACAGCCGTTGACCTCCCGCAGATGCTCCAGCGTGGCCCACGCGATGGACAGCCCGTCATATGTCGCCGTGCCGCGTCCGATCTCGTCGAGGATCACCAGTGATCTTGAATCCGCCTGGTTGAGGATCGCGGCGGTTTCCACCATTTCCACCATGAAGGTGGACCGCCCCCGCGCCAGGTCATCGGACGCGCCCACCCGGCTGAAAAGCTGGCTGACCAGCCCGACATGTGCGCTCGACGCCGGCACGAAGCTGCCCATCTGCGCCAGAACCGCAATCAGCGCATTCTGCCGCAGGAACGTGGACTTGCCGGCCATGTTCGGCCCGGTCAGCAGCCAGACATCGCTGTCGATCCCCAGCTGGCAATCATTCGCGATGAAGGGTTCACCCGAGCTGCGCAACGACATCTCGACCACGGGGTGGCGGCCACCACGGATATCCAGAGTCCGGCTTTCATCGACCCTTGGCCGGCACCATGCCTCGCCGCGGGCAAGGTCGGCCAGACCAAACGCGATATCCATCTCGGCCAGTCCGCGCGCGGCTTGTGAAATCTCGGCAGACCGCTCCAGAATTGCGTGTTTCAGGATGTCATAGAGCCGTTTTTCTATTTCGATCGCCCGCCCGCCCGCGTTCAGGATCTTCGTTTCCATCTCGCTCAGCGACACGGTCGTGAACCGCACTTGGTTCGCCGTCGTCTGCCGATGCTTGAACGTCTCGCTCAGGGGCGGCGACAGCATCTTGTCGGCATGAACGCTCGTGACCTCGACGAAGTATCCCAGAACATTGTTGTGCTTGACCTTCAGGCTCTGGATGCCGGTCAGCTGCTGGTACTCGCTCTGCATCCCGGCGATCACGCTGCGGCCCTCGTCACGCAGCTGGCGCATCTCGTCCAGTTCCTCGTCATGCCCGGGGGCGATGAATCCGCCATCGCGCGCCAGAAGCGGCGGTTCGGCCACGAGCGCCTGATCCAGCAGGTTGCGCAGCGTGTCATGCCCCGACAACGCGCCGGCCGCCGTCGCAAGCAGCCCGGGCATATCGCGCGTCCCGGCCATTTCCGCGATCTCGGCGGCCTGTGCCAGCCCGTTCCGGATCGCCGCGAGGTCACGCGGCCCGCCACGGTCGAGCGCAAGACGTGACAAGGCCCGGTCGAGGTCCGGCACCTTGCGAAGCGTCGCGCGCAAATCCTCGGCAAAGGTCGCGTCGCCCGCGGCGAATTCCACGGCATCCAGCCTGTCCTGCACCACTGACAGCACCCGTGACGGGTTGGAAAGGCGCCGCTCCAACAGGCGCGCGCCGCCGGCTGTCACGCTCCGGTCTATCGCGGCCAGCAGCGATCCCGCGCGCCCGCCGTTCATGGATCGGGTCAGTTCGAGGTTCCGCCGCGTGGCCGCGTCGATCTGCATCCCGCCGGCACGCGCCTCGCGCTGAGGGGGCAGCAGCAAGGGCAGCTGGCCCTTCTGCGTGAGCTCGAGATATTCGACGATGGCCCCCATGGCGCCCAGTTCGGGCCGCGTGAACTGGCCGTACGCCTCCAGCGTGCCAACCCCGAGCAATTCGCAAAGACGGTTTTCCGCCCCGGTGCTGTCAAAGGCGGCCCGCCCCAGTTCACTAACCGCGGCGCCCGAGTCAGTCACGATATCACCCAGATCACATTTGTCGCCCTCTGCAAGCACCACTTCGCTCGGGCTCAGCCGCGCCAGTTCGGGGCCAAGCCGGGCCGCTGTCAGCGGCATCACGTGAAACGCCCCTGTCGAAATATCGACCCACGCCAGCGCCCCCTCGCCCCGGATGCGGGCATAGGCGGCAAGGAAATTGTGGCGACGCGCTTCGAGCAGGCTTTCCTCGGTCAGCGTCCCGGGCGTGACCAGCCGCACGACCTCGCGCTTGACCACCGCCTTTGACCCGCGCTTCTTGGCTTCGGCCGGGTCTTCCATCTGCTCGCAGACGGCCACCCGGAACCCTTTGCGGATCAATGTCAGCAGGTAGCTCTCGGCCGAGTGCACAGGCACGCCGCACATGGCGATATCCTCGCCCATATGCTTGCCGCGTTTCGTCAGCGCGATATCAAGCGCTTCCGCCGCTGCAACCGCGTCGTCGAAGAAAAGCTCGTAGAAATCGCCCATCCGGTAAAACAGGAGAGCTTGCGGATACTGCTCCTTGATTTCCAGATACTGCGCCATCATCGGCGTCGCGGCTGATGTCGCGGATGTCACGCCCGGCCCCCCGTTCATTCGTCCCGGACCTTACAAATGCTGGGCCCTGTCTGAAACCCAAAAGCGCGATGCAGTTGAGCCCGGGCCGAACCCCCGCTATGCAGTCGTGAAACCGACACACCAATCAGGCCCGTGACATGTCCAAACCCAAGTTCACCCGCGAAGAGGCGCTCGCCTTCCATCACGAGCCGAGCCCCGGCAAGTTCGAGATCCAGGCGACTGTGCCCATGACCACGCAGCGCGACCTCAGCCTTGCGTACTCTCCGGGCGTGGCTGTCCCCTGCGAGGAGATCGCGAACAATCCCGGGCTGGCTTATGATTATACCAACAAGGGAAACCTCGTGGCGGTCATATCCAACGGCACGGCCGTTCTGGGCCTCGGGAATCTCGGCGCGCTCGGGTCCAAGCCGGTGATGGAGGGCAAATCCGTGCTGTTCAAACGGTTTGCCGACGTCAATTCGATCGACATCGAACTCGATACCGAGGATCCGGACGCCTTCATCGACGCGGTGCGCCTGATGGGGCCGACCTTCGGCGGGATCAACCTCGAGGATATCAAGGCGCCCGAATGTTTCATCATCGAACAGCGCCTCAAGGAAATCATGGATATCCCCGTCTTCCATGATGACCAGCACGGTACGGCGGTGATTTGTGCCGCCGGCCTGATCAACGCCCTGCACATTTCCGGCAAGAAGATCGAGGATTGCCGCATCGTCCTCAACGGCGCGGGGGCGGCCGGGATCGCCTGCATCGAACTGCTGAAAGCCATGGGAGCCCGGCCCGAGAACTGTATCGCCTGCGATACGAAGGGCGTGATCTACCAAGGCCGGACAGATGGCATGAACCAATGGAAATCCGCCCATGCCATCAAGACGGAACTGCGCACGCTGGAAGAGGCCATGAAGGGCGCTGACGTCTTCCTTGGCGTGTCTGTCAAGGGCGCGGTGACCCCCGAGATGGTCGCCTCGATGGCCGAGGACCCGGTGATTTTCGCGATGGCCAACCCCGATCCGGAAATCACGCCGGAAGAAGCGCACGAAGTGCGTGCCGACGCCATCGTCGCGACCGGTCGCTCGGACTACCCCAACCAGGTGAACAACGTTCTCGGCTTTCCCTACCTGTTCCGGGGGGCGCTCGACGTGCACGCGCGTGCCATCAATGACGAGATGAAGATCGCCTGCGCCGAGGCATTGGCCAAGCTCGCCCGTGCGGATGTCCCCGACGAGGTCGCCATGGCCTATAACCGCAAGCTCAGTTTCGGGCGCGACTACATCATTCCCACGCCCTTCGATCCGCGCCTTATCCACACGATCCCGCCCGCGGTGGCACGGGCTTGCATGGATACAGGCGCGGCGCGGCGGCCGATCGTCGACATGGATGCCTATCAGGTCTCGCTCAAGGCGCGGATGGATCCGACGGCCAGCATCATGCGTTCGATCAACGCGCGCGCGCGGCGTGCGCAGGCCCGCATGATATTTGCCGAAGGAGACGATCCCCGCGTTCTGCGCGCCGCCGTCCAGTACCAGCGGGCGGGCTTCGGCAAGGCGATCGTCATCGGCCGTGACACCGATGTGCGCGAGAAACTCGAAGCCGCCGGCCTCGGGGACGCCGTGCGCGAGCTCGAAGTGACGAACGCGGCCAGGACGGATCGGCTGGAGGATTACAAGGAGTTCCTCTATCGCCGCCTTCAGCGCCGCGGCCATGACAGGCACGACATTCATCGCCTTGCCGCGCGGGACCGGCATGTTTTTTCGGCCCTGATGCTGGCGCATGGCCACGGTGACGGGCTGGTGACCGGCGCGACACGGAAATCGGCGCACGTGATGGGGCTGATCAATCACGTGTTCGATGCCGACGCGGAACATGGTGCGGCCGGTGTCACGGCGCTGCTGCACAAGGGTCGGATCGTGATGATCGCCGACACGCTGGTGCATGAATGGCCGGACGAAGAAAACCTTGCCAACATCGCCACGCGCGGGGCTGACGTGGCCCGGCATCTGGGGCTGGAGCCCCGGGTCGCCTTCGTTTCCTTTTCGACCTTCGGTTATCCGCGTTCCGAACGCGCAGAGAAGATGCACCGCGCGCCGCAAGTGTTGGAGGCGCGCGGCGTCGATTTCGAGTTCGAAGGCGAAATGACCGTGGACGTGGCGCTGAATCCCGCCGCGCAGGACGCATATCCTTTCCAGCGTCTCAGCGGCCCGGCCAACATCCTTGTCGTGCCCGCGCGCCACTCCGCCTCGATCTCGGTCAAGCTGATGCAGGAAATGGCGGGCGCCACGGTCATCGGACCGATCCTGTCCGGCGTCGACAAGTCCATCCAGATCTGTTCGTCCACCTCGACGGCGACAGACATTCTGAATATGGCTGTTCTGGCGGCGTGCAAGGTTGGCTGATCATATATCGGCACGGTGATGACGGGCCTGCCACCCGGGATGATGCATTATCCAAGCGCCACCAACGGAAATCACTTTAACGGTGCTGCCCGTGCGTACGGCGGCCCCGGGCCGCCGGCGCGTTCGCCAGTTCGGTCGCCCGCCTCGCGGTGACCAAGACCATTCCGGTGATCGACACGGCAAACACCTTCAAGGGTTGATGCCCATCATGAATACGTCCGCCCATTTGATCAAGACCCCGAACCCGACAAGCGTGGCAAGCATAACAGCCCGTAACCAGCGTGACTCCGTCATCATGTCGATTTTCCTCCTGTTTACGTTCCTTCAGTCTGCACCGCCCTGTCCTCACCTCCAAGACAACCTCTCGTGACTTTCGGTTGAGGGTGGTACAATTACGATGTCGCGCCGGATCCGGGACAGCGCGGCGGCGCGGGAACCACGGAGACGGCGATGACCGACCATCAGACCACGCACCAAGCCGACGAGGATGTCCGGAACGAGAACATCAGGATCTGGCTGAATGGCGATATCGTGCCCAAGGAAGATGCCAAGGTCAGCGTCTTCGACAGCGGTTTCATGCTCGGGGACGGTGTCTGGGAGGGATTGCGACTCTACAACGGCAAATGGGCATTCGCAAAAGAGCATCTGGACCGCCTGTTCGAAGCCGCCAAGGCCATCGACCTCGACATCGGCATGGCGCGCGAGGAAGTCTTTCAGGCACTAACAGACACGCAACGGGCCAACGGCATGGAAACCGATGCGCATGCCCGGCTCATGGTGACGCGCGGGCCCAAGACGCGGCCGTTCCAGCACCCCTCCCTGTCGCGGCAGGGGCCCACGATCACGATCGTCATGGAACATTCGAAACCGCAAATCGCCCGGCCGATCCGTCTTGCGACCGTTCCGCACATCCGCGGCCTGCCCATGTCGCAGGATCCGAAACTGAATTCACATTCCAAGCTCAACTGCATCCTCGCCTGCATTGCCGCCGAAAAGGCCGGCGCCGACGAGGCGTTGATGCTGGATGTGCACGGCTTCGTGAATACCACCAACGCCTGCAATTTCTTCATTGTCCGCAAGGGTGAAATCTGGACGAGCACGGGCGATTACTGCATGAACGGCATCACCCGTCAGAAGGTAATCGACCTGTGCCGTGAAAACGGGATCCCGGTTCATGAGCGAAATTATTCACTCGTCGACACATACGGCGCCGACGAAGCCTTCCTCACCGGCACTTTCGGCGCGCAAACCCCTGTGGGCAGCGTTGACCACCGCCAGATAGGTGACGGGCAGCTCGGCCCCGTGACCAAGCGGATCCAGATGCTCTACAAGGCTCTCATTCAGCGTGAAACAGCCTGACGGTCCCGGATCAGCCATGCCTTTTCCCGGGCGGGGCACCGGCCTTTCAGACCGCCGGCAACGTCTTGATCGTCGATGATCACCGCATCGAAACGCGCTGCGTAGAGCCGTTCGACCTCGCCATCGGGCACGGCGAATGGTGGCCCGTCCATCAGGCCCTGATCATAGTCGAAAGTCACGAGGATCTGCGGTGCCTGCCGGGTGATCTCGGCCAAGTGGCGGGTGTAGCGTGCGCGCATGTCCTCCGGCAAAGCCACCAGTGCCGCACGGTCGAACACGGCATCGACCGGCCCCAGCACGTCGGGGCCTAGGTCAAAGATGTCGCCGACGAAAATATCCACATCCCCCGCCGCGTAGCGTTTCATCTTTCCCATGTTCGTGACCTCGGGGGTCACACCCATTTCATCAAAGAGGTCCCGTACGGCGATTTCGCTCAACTCCGCCCCGGCAACCCGGAAGCCGCGTGAAAGAAGCCACGCTATGTCGCGTGTCTTGCCGCACAGGGGCAGAAAGACCCGGGCATTGGCGGGTACCGGCAATCTGCCGACATGCGCCGCCAGCATTCGGTTCACCGTCCCTTCGTGAAACCCGATCTGTGCGTTTTCCCACCGGCTATGCCAGAAACCAGCATCCATTTCGTGACCCTTTCAAGAGGATTGCGCCCGTCGCCGGGGGCAGCTACGGCTTCCGACCGGGTCGGTCAAAACAGGGATACGGGTACAATGCAAGCCGACGACGCGTCGCACCACCATGGCAGCCGCGCCAAGAAGGGGGCGTGACATGCGCATCGCGATGTGGTCCGGCCCGCGAAACCTGTCTACAGCGATGATGTATTCGTTTGGCGCGCGGGCTGATTGCGCGGTGGTGGATGAACCGTTCTACGCAAGCTATCTGGCACGCACCGGGCTTGGGCATCCGATGCGCGACATGATTCTTGCCGCGCAACCCACGGACCCGGAAAAGGTCATATCCGCATTGCTCGGTCCGGTTCCGGCCGGCAAACCGCATTTCTATCAAAAGCACATGTCGCAACACATGATCGCCGGCATCCGCCGCGACTGGATCACCGAGATGCGGAACGTTTTTCTTATCCGGCATCCCGCCCGTGTCGCTGCCAGCTTCTCGGCCAAGTACGACAACCCGGCGCTGTCGGATATCGGCTTTGTCCAGCAGGCGGAACTCTATGATCAGGTAAACGCCGCGGGCGGTGATCCGATCGTGATCGATTCGGGCGATATCCGGCGCAGTCCCGAGACGATGCTCAAACGTCTGTGTCAGGCCCTGGGCCTCGATTGGGACCCGGCGATGCTGTCCTGGCCCGCGGGCGGGCACGCGGCCGACGGTGTCTGGGCCGCGCATTGGTATGGGGCTGTCCATCGCTCCACGGGTTTTGCGCCGGCCGAGGGCGATCTGCCCCGGTTGGATGAGTGTGGGGCCCGCTTGGCACGGGCGGCGATGCCCCATTACGAGCGCCTTGCCGACGTCCGGATCTGACGTGCCGGCACCGACGCGATACCCTTGCGATACCGACGCGGTGCCGAAGCCCGTTTTTTAGCCTTTCAACCGCCGATCCCGTGCCGCGAGCAGTTTCAGCCGCAGCGCGTTGAGCTGGATGAAGCCGGCGGCATCCTTCTGGTCATAGGCCCCGGCATCGTCTTCGAACGTAACATGCGCCTCGGAATAAAGGCTGTTCTCCGACCAGCGGCCAACGGTGTGAACGGACCCTTTGTACAGTTTCACCCGGACGGTGCCCGATACATGATGTTGGGACTGATCAATGGCCGCCTGCAACATTTCGCGTTCCGGGCTGTACCAGAAACCATTGTAGATGATCTCGGCGTAGCGCGGCATCAGCTCGTCTTTCAGGTGCGCGGCGCCGCGGTCCAGCGTGATCTGCTCGATCCCCCTGTGCGCTTCCAGCAGGATCGTGCCGCCGGGGGTTTCATAAATGCCGCGGCTTTTCATGCCCACGAACCGCCCCTCGACCAGGTCAAGCCGGCCGATACCGTGCTTGCCCCCGAATTCATTCAGCTTTGTCAACAGGTTGCCAGGGCTCAGGGCCTCACCGTTGAGGCTGACGGCATCCCCTTTTTCAAAGCCGATTTCCAGGAACTCGGGTTTGTCAGGCGCCTTTTCCGGATCGGTCGTTCGTTGGTAAACATAGTCGGGCGCCATCTCGGCCGGGTCTTCAAGGACCTTGCCCTCGCTCGAGGTGTGCAGCAGGTTCGCGTCTACGCTGAAAGGTGCCTCGCCGCGTTTGTCCTTGGCAATCGGGATCTGGTTTTTCTCTGCAAAATCAAGGAGTTTGGTCCGGCTCGTCAAATCCCATTCCCGCCACGGCGCGATCACCTTGATATCCGGGTCAAGGGCATAGGCCGCCAGTTCAAATCTTACCTGGTCGTTGCCTTTACCGGTGGCCCCGTGGGCGACGGCATCCGCCCCGGTCGCTTTCGCGATCTCGACCAAGCGCTTGGAAATCAACGGGCGCGCGATCGAGGTGCCCAACAGGTAAAGCCCCTCGTACACCGCGTTCGCACGGAACATCGGAAAGACAAAGTCGCGGACAAACTCTTCGCGAATATCCTCGATGAAGATATTTTCCGGTTTTATTCCAAGTAGTTCCGCTTTCTGGCGCGCAGGCTCCAACTCCTCACCCTGGCCCAGGTCGGCGGTGAAGGTGACAACCTCGCAGCCATATTCCGTCTGAAGCCATTTCAGGATGATCGAGGTATCGAGCCCACCGGAATAGGCCAGTACAACTTTCTTGGGCGCGGACATCTGTTGCTTCCTTTTCAGCTTTGCCGCAGCGGCGCTTACCGGTTTTTGCCCAGCTGGGCAAGGTACAGGGCGTATCAGGCAAAGGGTCTTGTCATGACCTGCCCATTGGGCCAAGCACTGTTACATGACAGATTTTCGCAAAGCCGCCCAGGACGCCACAGACGGGATGCGTGCCGTTTTCCAACCCACCCCGCTTCAACGCAATGAACATTTGTCGGAACGATACAAGGCGAACATCCTGCTCAAGCGCGAGGATTTGACACCGGTACGGTCCTACAAACTGCGTGGCGCCTTCAACGCGATGCGCAAGGTACTTGCGCAATCACCTGAAAAGACGCATTTTGTCTGTGCAAGTGCGGGCAATCACGCGCAGGGGGTTGCGTTCATGTGCCGCTATCTTGGCGTCGAGGGCACGATCTTCATGCCGGTGACGACGCCGAGGCAGAAAATTGACAAGACCAAGAACTTCGGCGCGGACGCGGTTCATGTCAGGCTGACCGGGGATTATTTTGATGATACGCTCGGTTCCGCCAAAGCCTATTGCGCGGAGGTCGGCGGTCATTTCCTGTCGCCGTTCGATGACAAGGACGTTGTCGAAGGTCAGGCATCCGTCGCTGTCGAAATCGAGCAGCAGCACGAAGGACTTCCTGATACGGTGGTGATGCCGGTCGGTGGCGGGGGATTGTCCTCGGGGGCGATGCGGTATTTCGGAAACCAGTGCCCCTTGACGTTGGTTGAGCCGAAAGGCGGGGCGTGTCTGGCGGCGGCGCTTCGGGCTGGCCAACCCGTTCGGCTGGAGCATGTCGAGAACTTTGCCGATGGGGCTGCGGTGGCCCAGATCGGCGATCGACCATTCGAACATCTCAGGAGCATGGAGCCGTCAAGGGTCATCTCGGTCGACGAGGATCGGCTGTGCACAACCATGCTCGACATGTTGAACGTGGAGGGCATAGTTCTGGAGCCGGCAGGTGCCCTCTCGGTGGATGCGCTCAAAGACATTGCAGGCGATATCATTGGAAAAACGGTTGTCTGTGTCACATCCGGCGGAAATTTTGATTTCGAACGTTTGCCCGAGGTGAAGGAACGCGCTCAGCGGTTCTCGGGTCTGAAGAAGTATTTCATTCTCCGCCTGCCTCAGCGACCGGGTGCGCTCAAGGATTTCCTTGGGGTCCTTGGCCCGGACGACGATATCGCCCGCTTCGAATACCTCAAGAAGTCGGCGCGGAATTTCGGCTCCGTGCTGATCGGCATCGAAACCACTACCCCTGAAAATTTCGAACACCTGTCTGTGAAACTCGACGCCATCGGTTTCGCCTACCGGGATATCACAGACGACAAGGTCCTGTCGGAATTCCTGATCTAGCATGAGTGTCAGATCTCTACCGATTTCAGGAATTCGGATTTTGACTGTTGAAAACCTTCGAGGATCTCTTTTTTGTCAATCGCGGCAGGGCCTTCGATCGCCACTTTCGATTCCGCGGAACGACATGCGTTCGCGAATGCATGGAAACCCAAGTTGAGCGCGCTGCCCTTGAGGTAATGAAGCTGAGCCTGGAGATCGTTGGCTTCTGTCGCGCTATTGAACTGATCGAGCATGTCTTCGACCTCCTCGATGAAGAGCGCAACGACCTCCGAAAAATCGTTCCCGCCGATTTCCGACCGCAATTCAGATACCCTGTTCCAGTCAATCAACATGATCCATGCCCCTAGCGTTGCGGGTATTTTCCCGCGCAATACTTAAAATTTCGGCAACGGCAGCCGGGATTTCAGGTCTGTTCGGGATTCATCCTATCTTAAAATGATGCTGGCTAGAAAAGCCGAGATCGGTATCGGAGTATCAGTTGAGTGCACCTTCGGACAGTTGCTCGGCAGAAAAAGAAGGCGACATTCGCTGTCTGCGCCGTGTGCTCGTGGTCGATGACAGCGCGGCTCAACGGCGCATCTTGGCCGCTTTGTTGACAGGTTGGGGTTTCGATGTCCGGGAGTCCGAGTCAGCGGATGCAGCCTTTGCGATGTGCGCGGAATGGGTTCCTGATCTTGTGTTGAGTGACTGGATGATGCCGCGTGTCACCGGCCCGGAATTTTGCAGGGAATTCCGGAAGATGAGCGGTGAAAATTATGTCTACTTCATCTTGCTTACGTCCAAGAGCGAGAAAGAGGATATCGCGAAAGGACTGGACTCCGGCGCCGATGATTTTCTCACCAAGCCCGTGAACGCAGCCGAACTGCGTGCAAGGATCTCAGCCGGCGACCGTATCTTGCGAAGCGAAAGGGCATTGAAAGAAAAGAACCACCTGCTGGCCTCCACGTTGACAGAGCTTCAAGGCCTTTACCAGGCTTTGGAGAATGACCTTCTTGAGGCAAAGAAGCTTCAGCAATCTCTTGTAAACGAAACCTACCGCGATCTGGGTTGCGCGGAGGCGAGTTTTCTTTTGCGGTCAAGTGGTCACGTGGGTGGTGATCTTGTCGGCATGTTTCCCGTTTCCTCAACCCGGGTCGGGCTGTACGCCATTGATGTTTCCGGTCATGGTGTGAGCTCGGCCCTGATGACGGCACGGCTGGCTGGCTACCTATCTGCCACCGCGCCGGACCAGAATGTCGCGCTCAGGAAATCCGCGGACGGCAGTTATGTCCCGCGGGCGCCGGCGGAAACCGTTTCAATACTCAACGAGCTAATTATCGGGGAAATTGACACTGAGCATTACTTTACATTGCTTCTCTCGGATGTCGATCTTGAAACCGGGATCGTAACGATGACACAGGCTGGGCACCCGTGTCCGCTGCTTCAAACTGCGGACGGATGCCTGCGTATGGTCGGTGACGGGGGGTTGCCGGTCGGCTTGGTAGACGGCGCGGTTTACGAGCAGTTCGAGGTGAAGTTACACAGCGGTGATCGGCTTTTGATCTATTCGGATGGCATTTCGGAGTGTGCTGATCAATCCGGCAAGATGCTGGGTGAAAGCGGACTCGAAGGGATCATGCAGGGCCTCGGAGACATTACCGGAGAGGCTTGTCTTGAAAAACTGGTCCGACGTCTGGTCGGCTTTTCCGGCACGGACGAGATGGCAGATGATGTATCGGCTATCCTGCTGGATTTCAAAGCTTGCTCAGAACCCGGTTGACGAAAAACCGGTCACCGGGGCTTGCTAGGTCGCGCGCCGCAGACGCTTGTTTGATCCAGTGAGCGCTATGGCCTTTCTCGGCCGGAGCCCCGAGCCGCCGGACCGGCTCGGCGATGTAGATCAAGCAGACTTTCTCGGCCCATTTTTCGTATTCTGGCATGAACGTGAAATTGCGGAACGCGCCGACCCGCCGCGGGCGGCCGATCTTCCATCCGGTTTCTTCGAGAACCTCGCGGTACAGGGCCTGCAACGGGGACTCGCCCGCATCAATACCGCCGCCGGGTAACTGCAACTCCGGCACCGGGTTTTCCTGATAGGTCACCAACAACCGTCCATTTCGCGGTATCATGACGTAGGCACCGGGGCGATGATGGTACCTGACCCCGGTGACAGGATTTTGCCCAAAGCGTCGTATCATGATTTTAGTGCCATTGGTCTATGGCTTGTCCTGACTACATTGACGCGGTATGCCACCCCCTGCCCCGAGAGGAAACCCCGCTATGCTTGGAAAAAAGATCGCCTGGGACGATACCGTCCTGCCGTTCCAGTTGGACAACGCGGACATTCGTGGGCGGGTTGCCCGGCTGGACGGTGTACTGGAAGGAATTCTCGACCAAAAAGACTATCCTCCGCAGGTCGAATTCCTCGTTGCAGAGATGGCGGTGCTTACCGCGCTGATCGGTCAGACAATCAAGCTTCGCTGGAAGCTGTCGCTGCAAGTGCAGTCGAACGGCCCTGTCCGCATGATCGCGACCGATTATTTCGCACCCGAGAAAGAAGGCGACCCGGCGCATATTCGCGCTTACGCCAGTTTCGATGAAACACGTTTGACGACGGCCAGCCCGTTCGGGCAACTGGGCGATGGCTACTTCGCGTTCATGATAGATCAGGGCCGTGGGACCGAGCCGTACCAGGGTATCACCCCGATTGCCGGCGCAAGCCTGAGTTCCTGTGCCGAATCCTATTTCGCCCAATCGGAACAACTGCCGACGCGGTTTTCTCTGAGTTTCGGCAATTCCCGGGAAATGGGTGGAAAGAAAGGATGGCGGGCAGGCGGCATCATGTTGCAGCACATGCCCAAAGCATCCCCATCCGTGGAAGGTGGCGGCTCTGGCGAGGGCGGTTTGCTGACGTCGGGTGACATCGTGGATGGCGAAGACGCTGAAAACTGGACTCGTGCCAACATGCTGTTGGATACTGTCGAGGACCAAGAACTTGTCGGTCCGTCGGTTTCTCCGGCTGATCTGCTCGTCCGTCTTTTTCACGAAGACGCACCGAGGGTTTTTGACATGCAACCGATCAGGTTCGGGTGCACTTGTTCCGAAGCACGGGTCAGGAACAGCCTGTCGATTTACTCGGCCAAGGACATCGAGAACATGACAACCGACGAGGGGGTCGTAACGGCCGATTGCCAGTTCTGCGGCGCGCATTACCGGCTTGACCCGGCCAGCGTCGGCTTCGAGGCGGAAGAGAAGGGCCGTGATAACTCCTGAAGTGCTCAAGACCCTGCTGGATGATGTGCACCGGTCGAATGATCCTTCGTCGGATCATGACCTGAATTCGGATTTTATCCCCGCGCCGGGCCGCGAATTGCGCGCCGCGGCGGTCCTTGTTCCTGTCCAGTGCCGGCAAGACTCGGCCCGGTTGATCCTTACCAAGCGATCCTCCGCGCTCAAGCATCATCCCGGCCAGATCGCTTTTCCGGGGGGGAAGATGGACGATGGTGACCAGGACCTGTTTGCCACGGCCATGCGTGAGGCGCAGGAGGAAATCGGGCTTGCGCCGTCTGATGTGACGATAATCGGCGCGTTGCCGAGGCATGAAACCGTTACCGGGTTTCACGTGGTGCCGGTATTGGCCGCAGTCGCCCCCGATTTTCAGCCTATGGCAGAGCCGGGCGAAGTGGATGAAGTATTCGATATTCCCATGGTCCATGTTTTGAATTCGGCCCGGTACAGTATCCAGAAACGCAGATGGCGGGGTACATGGCGCCATTATTACGTGGTGCCGTTCGGACCCTACTACATCTGGGGTGCAACCGCGCGTATGCTGCGCTCGATGGCACAGGTATCGGAAACCCGATGCGAGTAAGCGGGGACTGGATAGAAACGGCTGGTTCGCAAGCCGTGTGCAGGCTTCTGTACGAGGCCGGCTTTCAGGCGTATTTCGTCGGCGGATGCGTGCGTAATAGCCTTCTGCATCAGCCTGTTGACGATGTCGACATCGCGACGGACGCGAGGCCCGAAGTCGTCATGTCGCTGGCCGAACGCCCCGGGTTCAAGGCGGTGCCCACGGGTATAGAGCATGGCACGGTCACGATCGTCGTGGACTCGAGGTCATATGAAGTCACGACATTCCGGCGCGATGTCGAAACCTACGGCCGGCACGCAACAGTCACCTTTTCAAGCAATATCGAAGACGACGCGCGCCGCCGCGATTTCACGATGAATGCTCTTTACGCGCGCGCGGATGGGTCTGTCATCGACCCTCTCGGCGGTCTTGAGGATTTGCGCGAAAGGCACGTCCGCTTCATCGAGGACCCATGCAGGCGAATCCGCGAGGACTACTTGCGGATACTTCGGTTTTTCAGGTTCCACGCTTGGTACGGAGACCCTGCCGACGGCCTTGATCCGGCGGGCATGGCTGCCGTCGCCTCGAACCTCGACGGGCTTGAGTGGTTGTCCCGCGAACGCATCGGGCATGAGGTCACGAAACTCCTCGGCGCCCCGGATCCGACGCAGGCGGTCGCCGCGATGTGCTCCGTTGGTGTTCTTGCAGCCATTCTTGTAGGTGCTACCGACAGCTCCCTGCCTTCGCTTGTCCGTCTTGAACAGGAATCAGGCGTTGCCCCGGACGCGTTGCGGAGGCTTGCCGTACTCGGCTGCAATTCGGCGTCCACGGCCTTGCGATTCAGTCGAAAACAGGCACGCCGCCTTCAACGGCTTGCTGGTGCGTCGTCGAACACGATGACGCCCGAGGAGCTGGGGTATCGTTACGGTGTCCGTGACGGGTGTGACATGATCCTGATCCGGGCCGCGATGCAGGGCGTGCCGCCTCTGCCCGACTTCAAGGAGTCCTTGCATGCTGGCGATGCCGCGGTCTTTCCTGTCGAGGCGAGGGATTTAATGCCTCAATACGCGGGCCAGGCACTCGGTACGCAACTCGGGAAACTAGAAAACATTTGGATCGACTCAGGGTTTTCGCTTTCCCGTAAGGAACTTCTGGATCAGGTCTCATGACTTTATACGACGTGCAGCGGCTCGGCCATCTTGGTGACGGGATTGCGCCCGGTCCGGTATATGCTCCCGGTGCCCTCCCGGGTGACGTGGTGACCGGCACGAACGTGGATGGTCGTCTGCAGGATATCAGGATCGTCACCCCCTCTGATGATCGGGTCGCCCCTGCTTGCCCGCATTTCAGCCGGTGTGGCGGGTGCCAACTGCAACACGCGTCTGATCCTTTTCTCAAAGCTTGGAAAACCGACGTGGTGAAATCCGCACTGCGCGCAAAGGGCCTCGGCGCCGAATTCCTCGAAACCCATGTTTCGCCTGAAATGTCGAGGCGGCGCGCGAAGCTGACGGCGCGCCGCACGAAAAAAGGTGCGACCAGCGGTTTCATCGGCAAGGGGTCGGATACCGTCGTCGAAATACCCGAGTGCCGGCTGCTTCGCCCCGAGCTTGTGGCGGCGTTGCCAATGGCAGAGCAACTGGCGCTACTGACGGCGAGTCGCAAGCAGCCGATATCCGTCACGGTGACCTCTTCAACCGAAGGGCTGGACGTGAATGTCGAGGGCGGAAAATCGCTGGACCAAAAGGTGCGCGAGGCATTGGTTGGCTTGGCGGAGAATTTTGACCTTGCGCGCCTGTGCCTGGAATCGGAAGTGATCATGCAAAGACGACCGGCATGGCAAGACTTCGCGTCGATCCCGGTTGAGCCGCCACCGGGTGCTTTCCTTCAAGCCACGAAGGAGGGTGAGCAAGTGCTGCGCGCCGATGTTCAGGCCACTGTCGGAAGCGCCTCAAAAATCATTGATCTGTTTGCAGGCTGCGGGACGTTCGCGTTACCACTGGCAGCTTCAGGCCCGGTTCACGCAGTCGAGTGTGATCCGCATATGGTTGCAGCGATGGACAAGGCTTGGCGACACAGGCCGGGCTTGAAAAAACTGACCTTGGAAACTCGTGACCTGTTTCGGAACCCTTTGACGCGGGACGAATTGCGATGCGCAGACGCTGTCGTGATCGACCCCCCGCGAGCCGGCGCCTTGGCTCAGGTGGCTGAGTTGGCGGTATCCGGTGTGCCGAGGATCGCCTACGTGTCCTGCGATCCCGCGACTTTCGCGCGCGAGGCGCATACCCTTGTGCAAAATGGCTATGCTCTGGATGCTGTCAGGGTCGTCGACCAGTTCCGTTGGTCGTCCCACGTAGAAATCGTTGCAGGATTTTCACACAGTTCCACGCGGTGAAAAATGCCCTATCCGAGCCTGCCGAATTTGAAGTAAATTGCCCGAAAAATCGAGCAGTCGGAAAACACGGGCATGAAAATCTTGAAACTGGTGGTGGCGTGCGCTGCCTTGGTCGGTCTTACGGCTTGTAGCGGCTCCAAGTTCAAATCTTACGACGGCCCCGAAGTCACGAGAGTTGTCGTGGACAAGAGCGACCGCAGGCTGCACCTTCTGACCGATGACAAGGTGCTGAAATCCTACAGTGTGGGACTGGGCTTCGCCCCCGAGGGTCACAAACAGTCATTCGGAGATGGCCGGACGCCTGAGGGGCATTACGTGATCGATCGGCGGAACCCGAATAGCAGGTTTCACCTCTCTCTCGGCATATCCTATCCTAACGCGGCAGACATCGCGCGCGCCAGAGCGCAAGGAGACGACCCCGGAGGCGACATATTCATCCACGGCGAATCGCGCGAGGCGTGGGGGAAAGGTCCTGACTGGACGGCGGGGTGCATATCGGTCAAGAATCGTGAGATCGAGACAATTTACGCGATGGTCCGGAATGGCACGCCCATCACGCTGATGCCGTAGTTTATCGGGCAGTGTCAGGTGCCCATCACCATGGTCCACCAGATCTTGCCGTTATTTTCCTGAAGCCATGAAAACCCCATTTTTTGGGCATTGGGCGACAGGATCACGCGGCGTGTGCTCGGTTCATCCATCCACGCGGCAAGCGTTTCCAGTTCCGTTTCGTATGTTTCCGAGATGTTTTCGCCCACCAGTTCGCCCTCATATCCGACCCGGTTGACGCGATCGATCGGAGAGGACCCGTCGGAGCCGAAATGCCAAGGGCGATTCTGGATGGACATGTCCCGCGAGTGAGTCGCGGCGGCGGCGTTGAGTTGCGCATTGAGCTCCACCGGGGCCAAGCCTGCCGCGGTTCGGAGCGAATTGACCGAATCGAGCATTCGGAATTGTATCTCGGCCTTGTCGCCGCGCTCGATACGGTAGACACGCGGCAATGGTTTGCCGTCTGGCCCCACCTGGATTGCAGCCGGTGGCGCGCAGGCGGAAACGGAAAGAAGAACTCCAACCAACAGTACAATGATACGCGTCATGATATTCGCCGTTCCCTCAGTGATTCCAGATGCTTTATCCGGGGTCGTCCGATGTTTCAAATGCGCATGCGCGCAACGTCGCTCATTCATCCTGGTTGTACGGCACAAACGTAATGCGGTAACATATTTCAACGTAAAGGGCCCGTAAGGGGACGCGGAATGACGACAGACGTCAAGATGACATGGAGCCGGCGGTCTTTTCTAGCAGGCACGGCCGCATCAATCGGAGCGCCGGCGCTCGCCCAGGATCTTGACGCTGATCACACCGTTGAATTCGAAAAGAGTGTCAAGGAACGAGTAAGGCGGAACATTTCGAGTTTCCGAGCCCTCGACTGGCAACCGTACTTCTCGACCCTGCGAAACGGCGCAATTCTTGTCGATATCGATTCGAGAGCCTTGCACTTCTGGTCGGAGGACGAGACCGTCTACAAGTTGTACCCGTCCAGTGTCCCACTGTCCGAGGAACTCACGCGGCGTGGTCGCACGCGCGTGGTTCGCAAGGTCGAGGGGCCTAGCTGGCGTCCGACGCCCTCGATGCTTGAAAGAAATCCCGACTGGCCGAAATACGTCGGGCCGGGGCCGGAAAACCCCCTTGGTACCCATGCTTTGTACCTGAGCTGGACCTACTACCGGATCCACGGCACGCACGATACGCGCAAGATAGGAAGACGGTCGTCAAACGGCTGCATAGGCCTTTACAATGAACATATCGCCGAGCTTTTCGGGATGTCCAAGGTTGGCACGCAAGTATTACTCATCTGAGTAATACTTGCGTGCTCGACCGAGAGTGTCGACCCGGCAAAGCGGGTTAATTTGCGCCCGAGCTGGCGGTGCTTCAGTCCAGCCAACCTTTGAGGTTTTCCTGGAGGATGGACGCGAAAACATCTATGTGTTCATCATCCTCGTTCAGGCACGGAATATAGGTGAACTCCTCACCGCCTGCTTCTTCGAAACTTTCCCGTATCTCCTCGTTGATTTCCTCGAGCGTTTCTATGCAGTCCGACGAGAATGCCGGCGCTATGACGGCGATGTTCTTTTTCCCGTCTTCCTTTGCCAATCTGGCGACCTCTTCAACGGTGTAGGGCCGCAACCATTCCTCGGGTCCGAAAACCGACTGGAACGTCGTGGTGATTTCCGTGTCTTTCCAGCCCAACCGTTCCTTGAGCAGCCGTGTCGTTTTCTGGCACTGGCAATGATACGGGTCGCCTTGCATCAGGTACCGCTTCGGCATTCCGTGATATGACACGACCAGCATTTCAGGCCGCTTCTCAAGGTTGGAATACGCCCGCTCGACAGACGCGGCAAGCGCGTCGATGTAGTGCGAATTCTGGAAATACGGTTCCACGGTCCGTGCGGTTGGCTGCCACGTCTCCTCCATGAGTGCACGGAAGAACTGGTCATTGGCCGTTGCCGACGTGGCACCTGCGTAATGCGGGTAAAGGGGAAAGAACAGGATGCGGGTGCAGCCGGCCTTGACCATCTCGCGAACCTTGGATTTGGTCGATGGATTGCCATACCTCATGCAGAAGTCGACCATGACCTGATCGCCGTAGACCTCTGCCATCCGCTCGGAAAGCTTGCGGTTTTGTTGGCGGGTAATGGTCATCAACGGGCTTTCACCCTTCTCTTCGTTCCAGATCGATTTGTAGGCCTCTCCGCTGCTGAAGGGCCGCTTCGTCAGGATGATGAGCTGCAGCAGGGGTTGCCATTTCCACGGGCTGTAATCGATAACCCGCCGGTCCGAGAGGAATTCGTTCAGGTACCGCCGCATCGGCCAGTAACTGTAATGATCCGGAGTTCCGAGATTGGCGATAAGCACGCCCGTCTTGGCCCGCGGGATCGCGGGATGATCGTCGGGCGCATGAGGAGGGCGAATGGCCGATTGGGTCGCGTCGAGCATGTCTGGGCGGTGTCCTTGGTTTCTCGGATTGTGACTGGAAATAACCGATGGGGGCCGATCGTCAATCGTTCAGACTTATTTCGCTGGTGCCGAGGTGGTCGGCCAATCTTGCCTTGGCTGATCCGGGCCTCAGGGGTTTCGGCTGGTTCGCGTCCGGTGCCCACCCGGTGAGGAATATTAGTTCGTACGTGGCGGGCACGCTCCCGTCAGATTTCCGGAAGACCTGTTCATATATCTCGCAGGCGCGCAACATCACCGATTTCGGGGTGAAATTCCGGCTGCGCCCGGCCAGGGCGTTTCCTTCACCCATGGCTCTCAGGTCACGCATCAGGTGAAGGGTCGACTGATAGGTCACTTCGAGCGGTAGATTGTCGGCAACGGGCAGGGCGAAACCTGCCCGTTGAAGCAATGCGCCAGTGTCGCGTATTTCACCCATCGGGACAATTCTCGGGGATAGGCCGCCCCGTATCTCTGTCTCGGCCTGTGCGAGGCTGGCGCGCAATTCGTGCAACGTTTGACCGCCGAGAAAAACAGCGAGAAAAAGCCCGTCCGGCTTGAGTGCAAGGCGTGATTGAACCAGTTGGCCCACAGGATCATCAGACCAATGCAGACCGAACGCGTGAATGACAAGGTCATGGCGGCCTTGTTCAAGCGGAACCGTCGCGTCGTCCGGGACGACTTTCGCGTCGGGAAAGCGCCCGCCCCAGAATTCCGGAAAGCCGCTGACGATGGCAGCTTCGCTAAAGGTTTTGTTAACCAACTGAAGCCGATCCTTAACGTCATCGGCGGCGCATTCATGCAAGAACAGGGCATCGGATCGCCGTGCCTTTTCACGGTTGCGTTCCAGCGCATCGGGGTCGGTCAAAGCATGAGCCATGGAATGAAACATAGTGCTTTGAAACAAGGCTTACAAACCGCATTGCGTCTGGTCTATCCTCCGAGATGCATAATCTGCGGACAGCAGGTCATGTCCGATTTCGGTCTGTGCGGTCCATGCTGGCGGGATACGCCTTTTATCTCGGGGTTGTGTTGTGATGCTTGTGGCGCCCCCCTGCCCGGCGAAGATCGGGGCGAGACGATACTCTGCGATGAATGTTTGCGTATTGCGCGCCCTTGGTCGCGTGGTCGTGCAGCCATGATTTACAAGGAAAACGGGCGCAAGTTGGTTCTCGCTTTCAAACATGGGGATCGCCACGACGTGATCAGGCCGGCCGCCACGTGGCTGGCCCGATCGGCGGGACCCATTTTGAGCGAGGACATGCTGATCGTTCCCATACCCTTGCACTGGCGCCGGTTGCTGCGGCGCCGATTCAACCAGTCCGCCCTTTTGTCGCAGGCCGTCGCTAGAAACTTGGGGATGGAATGCTGTCCCGATGCCCTGCGACGGGTGCGTCATACCAGTTCGTTGGACGGCAAGGGGCGCGATGAAAGGTTCAGAACCCTTGAAGAGGCGATCAAGGTGCATCCCGGCCGCGCATCGCGTGTCGCGCAACGCCGCGTTCTTCTTGTGGATGATGTCATGACATCCGGCGCCACTTTCGCGGCCGCCGCAGAGGCTTGTTATGGAGCAGGCGCACGGCAGGTATGCGTCTTGACACTGGCACGGGTCGTCAAAGATGCCTAAATGCCGACGCAGCAAACACGGGACAAAGAACATGAAAAACGTCGAAATATACTCGTCGCCATTGTGCGGTTTCTGCCATGCGGCCAAGCGATTGCTGAAGAATAAGGGCGTATCTTTTTCCGAGATCAACATTCTTGGTGATCCGTCGCGGAAGGCGGAAATGATGGATCGCGCGAACGGCGGGCATACTGTACCCCAGATCTTCGTGGGTGGACAGCATGTTGGCGGTTGTGACGAATTGTACGCGCTTGACCGTGCCGGCAAGCTGGATACGCTGTTGTCCGCCTGATGGTGATCAAGGCGGCGCTGCTGCAACTTAACAGCGGCGATGATCCCGCGGTCAACCTGCGTGAAACCAAGGCGCTGATCGCCGAAGCGGTTAGCAGGAATTCGACGTTCGTGCTCACGCCCGAAGTCACGAACTGCGTATCAACCAGCCGGGAACGGCAGGCAAGCGTCCTTCGTCATGAGCAAGACGACCAGACCCTGCACGCCCTCAGGAAAACCGCATCCGACCATGGTATCTGGCTGCTCATCGGGTCCTTGGCCCTGCTCACCGATGATCACGACGGGCGTTTTGCCAACAGGTCTTTCCTGATTGCGCCGGATGGCGGGATCAGGGCGCGATACGACAAGATCCACATGTTCGATGTCGCGGTTTCGCAGACCGAGACGTACCGCGAATCGGCGAATTACCGGCCGGGAACCCTTGCTGTCATCGGCGAAACGGATTTCGCGACGATCGGCATGACAATCTGCTACGATCTCAGGTTTCCCGGCCTTTACCGTGTTCTTGCGCAGGCGGGTGCCCGGATCCTTGCCGTTCCGTCGGCCTTTTCGCCGGTGACCGGCGCTGCCCACTGGGAAAGCCTTCTGAGGGCGCGAGCCATCGAAACGGGCTGCTTCGTACTGGCCCCGGCCCAAACGGGAACACATGCTGCCAGTCATGGCCGGCAACGTCAGACGCACGGGCACAGCCTGGCGGTCGGGCCCTGGGGTGACATACTCGCCGATGGCGGAACCGATGCCGGTGTAGTAGAGGTGGATCTGGATATGGCGGCGACCGAAAATGCGCGTGAGCGCATACCGTCTTTCGGAATCACCTCAGATTTTGCCGGGCCCTGAATGAATGAAAAAACCAAAAACTCCCTGGCTGTCGCGCTTTTCAGCGAGATACTTACAAACGAACAGCTTATTCGGAACAGGCTGAGCCGCGTGCTGCCGCGTGGCATGGAGATATCGCATTTCTCGGTCCTGAACCATCTTGCGCGCCTCGGGTCGGAACGCAGCCCCGCGCAGCTTGCGAAGAGTTTTCACGTCACGCGCGGGGCAATGACCAACACGCTGAGCAAGCTGGAATGGGCGGGCTACATTCACATTCGCCCCGATTGGGATGACGCACGCCGGAAGATGGTGGCGATAAGCCCGGCGGGCCGGCAGGCGCGAGAGGCCGCTTTGGCGGCAATCACGCCCATAATTTCCGAAATGGTGAGCGAACTTGGCGAGGAAAAGGTTCGGTCGGCCCTGCCCGTCCTGCGCGAACTGCGGTCGAAGCTCGAGGCGGAGGACTAGGACAGGTCCGGCTGACGGCTGGCCGTGACATAGTTCACGCTGAGGTCACGATGGGATATCGACCAGCTCCAGCTGATCGGATTGAAAACGAATCCCTTGCGATCCACCGGCTCGAGACCGGCTCGGGTCAATAGATCATACAGCTCGTCGGGCGTGATGAACTTGCCCCATTCATGTGTTCCCTTGGGAAGCCAACGCATCACGTATTCAGCGCCGACGATGGCCAACGCAAAACTCTTGGCATTGCGGTTGATCGTGGAACAGATGTGCAGCCCCCCCGGGCGCAGCAACTCCTGGCAGGCTGTCAGATATGCCAGCGGATCGGCCACATGTTCGACAACCTCCATGTTGAGAACTGCATCGAACCGTTCCCCCGCGGCGGCGAGCGCTTCCGCGGACGTGTGCCTGTAGTCGATGTCGAGCCCTGATTGCTCGGCATGAAGTTGCGCAACCGGGATGTTGCGTTCGGCGGCATCGGCGCCCACGACCTCGGCGCCGAGTCGCGCCATGGGTTCGCTCAGCAGTCCGCCGCCGCATCCGATGTCGAGCACGCGCAGCCCCGTGAACGGGGCATCGGTCGAAAGGTCGCGGTCGAATTCCTCGGCGATTTGGGTCGTGATATAGTCGAGGCGGCAGGGGTTGAGCATGTGCAAGGGCCGGAACTTGCCGTTCGGGTCCCACCATTCGGCGGCCATTGCCTCGAACTTGGCTATTTCCGCGGGGTCGATCGTTTCTCGAGCGGCTTGCATTCTGCTCTCCATGTGATCATGTGTTCAAGTTCTCGATATAGGACGGTCATGGACAAATACTCGGGCCAAAAGAACGCAGTGCAATATCTTTACCCGCCAGTCGAACCGTTTGACCGGCGCATGCTGGATGTTGGCGACGGCCACGAGATATACGTGGAACAGTCGGGCAACCGCAATGGGTTGCCCGTGATCGTTTTGCACGGTGGACCGGGTGGCGGATGCAGCCCCGCGATGCGCCGTTATTTCGACCCGGCCAGATACCGCATCATCTTGTTTGATCAGCGCGGCTGCGGTCGATCGAAGCCGCATGCAAGTGTCGAGGCCAACACGACATGGCATCTGGTGGCGGATATCGAACGTATCCGCAACGCCTTAACGATTGATGATTGGCTCGTCTTCGGGGGCAGCTGGGGCGCGACGCTGGCATTAGTCTATGGTCAGACCCATCCCGCGGCGGTCAAACATCTGGTGCTGCGTGGTGTTTTCACGATGACCAGTAACGAGCTCGAATGGTTCTACGGCGGTGGCGCGGGGAAGTTCTGGCCGGAAACTTGGGAGCGTTTTCAGTCACTTGTGCCCGAAAACGAACGACACGACATGATCGCGGCCTATCACCGCCGCCTGTTTTCAGGGGATCGAACCGAGGAAATACGTTTCGCGAAAGCGTGGTCTGCATGGGAAAACGCATTGGCAACGGTGCATTCGACCGGGGTCGGCGGTGACAGCCCGCCGGAGTACGCGCGGGCATTCGCGAGGCTGGAAAACCACTATTTCATCAATCGCGGATTCCTTGAAAACGACGGCCAAATCATTGAACAAGCGGGAAAATTGCACAGCATTCCGGGAACGATAGTTCAGGGCCGCTATGACATGATCTGTCCGCCGGACGCGGCGTACCGGCTGGCGCAGGCTTGGGACAAGGCGGACCTTCGGATGATACCGGTTGCCGGCCATGCCCTGTCGGAGCCCGGTATCAGCGCCGAGCTGGTGGGTGTCATGGAAAAACTCGCGCGGACCTATTAACGGCCGGTTTTCCCGAAAATCGTGGGTCGGCGGCGCGTACGCATCGCGTCGGTATCGCGGTCGTGCCGGGGCGCCCGTGCGACAGCGGTCAAGAAGGTGACGGCACCGCGCGTTGCGTGATTCGCTTATCTTTCGCCTTTACCCTTGCAGACTCGCCGCATCGGGCGTATATCCCCGTCAACAGCGGCGCTGCCGGGTCCACACCGGTTTGCACCACCGGGAAACTGCGACGGGCCGCGCGCCCGTTTTTTTGTGTTTGAAATATCATGAGCAACGACCTGATCGCGAAAACCGCCATCGACCGCCGGCTTGCCGAGATCGTCACCCCCGTGATCGAGGATCTGGGGTTCGAACTGGTGCGAATACGGCTGATGGGCGGCAAGACCGCGACATTGCAGATCATGGCCGAGAAGCCCGACGGCGGGATCGAGGTGAATGACTGTGCCGAGATTTCCAACGCCGTGAGCGCGGTGCTGGACGTGGAGGATCCGATCACGGATGCCTACACGCTCGAAGTGTCCTCGCCCGGTATCGACAGGCCGTTGACGCGGCTCAAGGACTTCGAGGATTTCGAGGGCTACGAGGCAAAGCTGGAGACGTCGGAGCTGATCGACGGGCGCAAGCGGTTCAAGGGCGTTCTGGCCGGTGTCGACGGGTCGGAAGTGCTGATCAACATCGACGCGGGCACCGTGGGGCTGGAATTCGACTGGCTGAGCGATGCCAAGCTGGTTCTGACCGACGAGTTGATCAAGGAAATGCTCAAGGCGCGCAAGGAATCGGGCAGCCTGAAGCAAGACGAATTTGACGAGATCGAGACCGACGGGTCCGAGGAGGATTGAGACATGGCGATAACTTCTGCCAACCAGCTGGAACTGTTGCAGACCGCCGAGGCGGTGGCCCGCGAGAAGATGATCGACCCCGGTCTCGTCGTGGAAGCGATGGAGGAAAGCCTCGCCCGGGCCGCCAAGAGCCGGTACGGCGCCGAGATGAATATCCGGGTGAGCATCGACCGGAAAACCGGCAGGGCCACCTTCACGCGGGTGCGCACCGTGACCGAGGATGACGAGCTGGAAAACTAC
Organism: Roseovarius sp.; assembly: GCA_031580875.1. Taxonomy (GTDB): domain Bacteria; phylum Pseudomonadota; class Alphaproteobacteria; order Rhodobacterales; family Rhodobacteraceae; genus Roseovarius. Next base: position 9,276 of record JAVLCJ010000002.1, on the reverse strand, counting down.
CAGGCCGAACTCACGACCGATCAGGCGGCGCAGGCCATCGCGCAGGCGCGGCCAGACGTCGTGGTGCTGTCGGGGGTTTCGCAGCCCGAGCCGACGGAGGATGGTGAAGCGCCCGAGCCGCGCCACATCCGGCGGTTCATCCTTCGCAAGCCCACCGATGCGGACAAGGCCCTGATGGAAGGTGTGGATCAGCAGGCCGCCCCCGTACCGGGTGACGAGATCACCGACGAGGTGCCGCCCGTCGAACTGGGCCGGATCGCCGCACAATCCGCCAAGCAGGTTATCCTGCAGAAGGTGCGCGAGGCCGAGCGCGAACGCCAGTACGAGGAATTCAAGGATCGCGCCGGCACGATCATCAACGGGATCGTCAAGCGCGAGGAATATGGCAACGTGATCGTCGATGTCGGCCGTGGCGAGGCCGTGCTGCGCCGCAACGAGAAGATCGGGCGCGAAAGCTATCGCAACGGTGATCGTATTCGCTGCTATATCAAGGATGTAAGGCGTGAAACGCGCGGCCCGCAGATTTTCCTCAGCCGCACGGCGCCCGAATTCATGGCGGAATTGTTCAAGATGGAAGTGCCGGAGATCTACGACGGCATCATCGACATCAAGGCCGTCGCCCGCGACCCGGGCAGCCGGGCGAAGATTGCCGTGGTTTCATACGACGGTTCGATCGATCCGGTCGGCGCCTGCGTGGGGATGCGCGGCAGCCGCGTGCAGGCCGTCGTGAACGAACTGCAGGGGGAAAAGATCGACATCATCCCGTGGAACGAGGATGTGCCGACGTTCCTGGTGAACGCGCTTCAGCCCGCCGAGGTGAGCAAGGTCGTCCTTGACGAGGATGCCGAGCGCATCGAGGTCGTTGTTCCGGAGGAACAGCTTTCGCTGGCGATCGGCCGGCGGGGCCAGAACGTCCGGCTGGCCAGCCAGCTGACAGGGCTGGATATCGACATCATGACCGAAACCGAGGACAGCGAACGCCGCCAGAAGGATTTCGAGCAGCGGACCAAGCTGTTCATGGACGCGCTGGACCTTGACGAATTCTTCGCCCAGCTTCTGGTGTCGGAAGGCTTCACCAATCTCGACGAGGTCGCGTATGTCGAACTGGACGAGCTTCTGGTGATCGACGGCGTTGACGAGGACACGGCCAACGAATTGCAAGCGCGCGCGCGCGATGTTCTGGAGGCGCAGGCGCGCGAGGCGCTTGAAAAGGCCCGGGAACTGGGCGTTGAGGACAGTCTCATTGACTTCGAGGGTCTGACACCCCAAATGGTAAAAGCGCTGGCGGAGGATGGAGTCAAGACGCTGGAGGATTTCGCCACCTGTGCCGATTGGGAGCTTGCAGGCGGCTGGACGACCGTTGACGGAAATCGCGTCAAGGATGACGGCCTCCTCGAACCCTTCGATGTGTCGCTCGGCGAGGCCCAGAACATGGTCATGACCGCCCGCGTCATGCTGGGATGGGTCGATCCCGGGGAGCTGGAAAGCGGCGATGACGAAGAAACCGCCGTCAGCAGCGACGAAGAAGAGGAGGCCGGGGCCTGATCTTTCAGGCTCCGGGGATGCTTCATGGGTCGCGGTGGGCAACCCAAGGATCGTTCGAACGGTCCCGAGCGCAAATGCATCGTCACAGGAGAAGTGCGGCCGAAAGCGGAGCTTCTCCGGTTCGTGGCGGGCCCCGATGCGCAGCTGGTGCCCGACATCGCGGGGAAGCTTCCCGGCCGCGGCATCTGGGTGACCGCCGATCGGGCCGCGATCGACAAGGCGGTTGCCAAGGGGCTGTTTTCGCGTGCCGCGCGCCAGAAGGTGGCGGTGCCGGATGCACTGGCCGACCAGATGGAGGCGCAGCTGGCGCAACGGGTGGTAAACCTGATCAGCCTTGCCCGTAAGGGCGGCGATGCCGTATCGGGCTATGAAAAGGTGAAGGATTGGCTCACCAAGGAAGAGGCGCGCGTGCTGATTCAGGCGAGTGATGGGTCAGACCGTGGGAAATCGAAGTTGAGCACGCCATATCGCGGCTCGTACATCGGTTGGTTGACGGCTCAGGAACTTGGGCGGGCTTTTGGGCGACAAACCTCGATCCACGCGGCACTGCGTGCTGGCGGTTTGGCCCAACGTGTTGTACATGAGGCGGCAAGGCTGAAGGGCCTGCGCGTTTCGGACGGCGATCAGATCCGCCGGAAAGGAAAGAAGACCAGATGAGCGACAACGACGGAAAGAAGACTTTGGGTGTGCGTGGTGGTCCCCGCTCGGGGAACGTGAAGCAGAGCTTCAGCCATGGGCGGACCAAGAACGTCGTGGTGGAGACCAAGCGCAAACGGGTCGTCAAACCGAAACCGGGCTCCGCGGGGTCGTCCTCCGGCGGGGGTGGCGGCAAGTCATCGCAGGCGGCAGGGGGCGGCAAGCGCCCGGCCGGGATTTCCGACGCCGAGATGGAACGCCGCATGAAGGCGTTGCAGGCGGCCAAGGAGCGTGAGGCCGAGGAACAGGCCAAGCGCGAAGCCGAGGAAAAAGCCCGCGAGGAAGAGCGGCAGCGCCGCCGCGAGGAGGCGGAGGCCAAGGAACGCGAGCAACGCGAGGCCGAGGAAAAGGCCCGCGCCAAGGCCGAAGAGGAAAACCGCAAGAAACGCGAGGCCGAGGATGCCGCCAAGGCGACAGCACAGGCGGCCGCGCAGCCTGCCGAGCCTCAGCAGCAGCCGAGCCGCGGTGCACCGGCCAAGCAGCCGCCGCGCAAGCAGGACAAGGACCGCGACCAGAAAGGCGGGCGCGGCAAGGGCCGCGACGATGGCGGGCGCCGGTCCGGCAAGCTGACATTGAACCAGGCGCTGTCCGGGGGCGAGGGCGGCCGGCAGAAATCGCTTGCCGCGATGAAGCGCAAGCAGGAACGCGCACGCCAGAAGGCCATGGGCGGCAGCCACGAGCGTGAAAAGATCGTCCGTGAGGTGCAACTGCCCGAGACGATCGTCGTCTCCGAGCTTGCGGGCCGCATGGCCGAACGTGTCGGGGACGTGGTCAAGGCGCTGATGCAGAACGGCATGATGGTCACGCAGAACCAGTCGATCGACGCCGATACCGCGGAATTGATCATCGAGGAATTCGGCCACAAGGTCGTCCGTGTCAGCGATGCCGACGTGGAGGACGTGATCGACACGGTCGATGACAAGCCCGAGGACATGCAGGCGCGTCCGCCGGTCATCACGGTGATGGGCCACGTGGACCATGGCAAGACATCCCTGCTGGATGCGATTCGCAACGCGAAGGTCGTATCGGGCGAGGCCGGCGGCATCACGCAGCATATCGGGGCCTACCAGGTCACGTCGGATGGCGGCGATGTGCTGACCTTCCTCGACACGCCGGGCCATGCCGCCTTTACCAGCATGCGGGCCCGCGGGGCGCACGTGACGGATATCGTCGTTCTGGTCGTGGCCGCGGATGATGCCGTGATGCCGCAGACGATCGAGGCCATCAACCACGCCAAGGCGGCGGGTGTGCCGATGATCGTGGCGATCAACAAGGTCGACAAGCCGGCGGCCAATCCTGACAAGGTGCGCACGGACCTTCTGCAGCACGAGGTTGTCGTCGAGGCCATGTCGGGTGACGTGCAGGATGTCGAGGTTTCGGCCCAGACCGGGCAGGGGCTTGACGAGCTGCTGGAATCGATCGCGCTCCAGGCCGAGGTCCTTGAACTCAAGGCCAACCCGAAGCGCGCCGCCGAAGGCGCCGTCATCGAGGCCCAGCTTGACGTCGGACGTGGCCCTGTCGCGACCGTTCTCGTGCAACGCGGGACCTTGCAGCAAGGTGATATCTTTGTTGTCGGCGAGCAATGGGGCAAGGTGCGGGCGCTGATCAATGACCGTGGTGACCGCGTCAAGACAGCCGGGCCGTCAGTCCCTGTCGAGGTGCTCGGGCTCAACGGGACGCCCGAGGCCGGCGACGTTCTGAACGTCGTCGAAACCGAGGCGCAGGCGCGCGAGATCGCCGAGTACCGTCAGGAAAAGGCCAAGGAGAAACGGGCGGCAGCGGGAGCGGGCACCACGCTGGAACAGCTGCTGGCGCAGGCCAAGGAGAACGAGAACGTCAAGGAATTGCCCATATTGGTGAAGGCCGACGTTCAGGGCTCGGCCGAAGCGATCGTGCAGGCGATGGAGAAGATCGGCAATGACGAGGTTCGGGTACGGATCCTGCACTCCGGCGTCGGTGCGATCACCGAATCGGATATCGGGCTTGCCGAGGCATCCGGGGCGCCCGTGTTCGGGTTCAACGTCCGGGCCAACGCGCCCGCGCGCAACAGCGCCAACCAGAAGGGTGTCGAGATCCGCTATTACAGTGTGATCTATGACCTTGTGGATGACGTCAAAGCCGCCGCAAGCGGCCTGTTGGGCGCGGAAATCCGCGAGAAATTCATCGGCTACGCCGAGATCCGCGAAGTCTTCAAGGTGTCGGGCGTCGGCAAGGTTGCCGGCTGCCTTGTGACCGAAGGTATCGCGCGGCGCAGCGCCGGCGTTCGCCTGCTGCGTGACGACGTCGTTGTCCACGAGGGCACGTTGAAGACGCTCAAGCGGTTCAAGGACGAGGTTTCCGAAGTGCAGTCCGGGCAGGAATGCGGGATGGCGTTCGAAAACTACGAGGATATCCGCCAGGGCGACGTGATCGAGATTTTCGAACGCGAGGAAGTCGAACGGTCGCTGGATTGATACGGTCGTGATGATCGAAAACAAAAGACCCTGCCGTCATCAGATCGGCAGGGTCTTTTTTATCGGGTGCGCGTTCGGGTGCGGTCACGCGCTGCGAGGTACAGGCCGGCCCGCATAGACGCGATTCCCGACACGCACCTGCATGAGGCCGTTCTTCAACAGACGTACGAAGACACCCTGAATCAAGACGCTCGATCCGAGCTGAACAGTGCGAAGCATAAATTTCCCCCAGGTTGCGCGCAGGTGAGAGCCTCACCAGCGCTGAACGTGGAAACAATAATAGCGATTAAAAAATTTTTGTCAGCAAAATCGAACAGCTTTCTATTTAAGGTTTATCAATACCTTGCAGAACTCTGCGCAAAATAGAGCAGCGTGCCGTTGAGCGTCACAGCAGGTCACGCAGAATCGCTACCAGGGGCAGGTCGGCCGGCGGCATCGGTATTTCCCGCAATTTTGCCGGATAGACCCATTTGAGCGCCTGCCCTTCCATCGCGCGCGGCACGCCTTCCCACTTGCGGCAGGCGAAGAGCGGCATGAGCAGGTGGAAGTCGTGATAACTGTGGCTGGCGAATGTCAAGGGCGCGAGGCAACTGCGCCACGTGTCGATTCCCAGTTCCTCGTTCAGTTCGCGTATCAGCGCGTTTTCCGGCGTTTCTCCCGGTTCCACCTTGCCGCCCGGGAATTCCCAGAGGCCGGCCATGGCCTTGCCCTCCGGGCGTTGGGCCAACAAGACGCGGCCATCCACATCGACGAGCGCCACGGCTGAGACGAGAACGGTTTTCATGAGCGATAATCGGCGTTGATCGATATGTAGCCGTGCGTGAGGTCGCAGGTCCACACGCGGGCAGTGCCGCCGCCGAGGCCGAGATCGACATGAATCACGATATCCTGCCGTTTCATGTAGGCCGCGCCGTCGGTCTCGTGATACTCGGCGCTTACCTGCCCGTTGCTCGCGACGGGAATGTCGCCGAACCAGATCGACAGAGTATCGCGATCGGCGGGCGCGCCCGATTTGCCCACGGCCATCACGACACGCCCCCAGTTGGGATCTCCGCCCGCGATGGCCGTCTTGACGAGCGGCGAGTTCGCGATTGCCATGGCGTGGGTGTGGGCGTCGGCGTCGCTCGACGCGCCGGTGACAGAGACCTCGACGAATTTCGTTGCCCCCTCGCCGTCGCGGACGACTTGATGCGCCAGGTCGGTCATTACCATTCGCAACGCCTCCATGAACCCGACGTTGTCCTCGGTGACCCGGATGCCCGAGGCGCCGGTAGCGGCCGCGAGCAGCGTATCGGAGGTGGAGGTGTCGCTGTCCACAGTGATGCAGTTGAAGGTCGACCGGTTGAGCGCGGACACCATGTTTTGCAGCATGGGTTGGTCGATCACGGCGTCGGTGAAGATGTAAACGAGCATCGTGGCCATGTCCGGGGCGATCATCCCGGAGCCCTTGGCGATACCCGCGATGCGCACCGTCTGACCGCCGACCTTCACCTCGGTTCCGGCGCCCTTGGGAAACGTGTCGGTCGTCATGATCGCCCGGGCGGCATCCTGAATGCTGTCCGGGCGCAGGTTCGCGGCAAGGTCCGGCAGGGTCGTGATGATCCGGTCATGCGGCAGCTTTTCACCGATCACGCCGGTAGACGACGAGAAAACCCGCGACTGCGGCATCGCGAGCGTGCGCGCGACAGCGCCCGTGATGGCGTGTACGGATTCCGCCCCTGCCTTGCCGGTAAAGGCATTGGCATTGCCGGAATTCACGACGATCGCCGCGCCCTCGGATTGATTCCCGCCAAGTTTGGCCTGGCAATCGAGAACCGCGGCCGACCGCGTGGCCGACCGGGTGAACACGCCGGCCATCGCTGACCCGGGCACGAGGCGGGCCAGCATCACATCGGCACGGCCGCGGTAGTGGACACCGGCCTCGACCGCGCCGAAGGTGACGCCGCCGATAACCGGCAAGTCGGGAAACCCGGCGGGCGCGAGCGGTGAGCGCGGGGGCGTGCCGCCCATCGTCAGTTCTCCAGAAGCTCGGTTTGGTTTACGATGGCGGGGTCGATATCGCCGGTGTCGGCGCGGTCCACAGTTCCGTTCTGCTCAAGCTCGGCCACGTAGGAGTCCAGCGCTTGCTGGCGCAGCGATTCCTCGATGTCGCCGCGCACCTCGACCAGCGGCGGCACCTCGCTGATGCGGGTATCGTCGAGCCTGATCAGGTGCCAGCCGAACTGCGTCTGCACGGGCCGGGAGATTTCACCGATTTCAAGGGCCGCCACCGATTCGAAAAAGGATTCAACCATGACGCCCGGCCCGAACCAGCCAAGATCGCCGCCGCTGGCCCCCGACGGCCCGACGGAATGTTCCTTGGCAAGCGCGGCGAATTCCGCGCCGTCGTCCAATTGCTTCTTGAGTGCATCGGCATCTTCGCGGGTTTCGACAAGGATGTGCGACGCGTTGTATTCCGTCTCGTCGTCGGCCTGCGTGTATTGCGCCTCGTAGGCGGCCTGCACGGCATCGTCCGAGAGGGCCTCGTCGAAGATGTCCTGGATCACGTCACCCGCCACGACCGCGCGGCGTTCGTTTTCCAGCAAGATCCTCGATCTTTGCGACAGCTCGTCACCGTGATCCTGCATGAGAAGGGTCTGCTGGATCAACTGTTCGAGCAATCCGTCGAAGAGCGATTCGGCGGGAATCTGCGCGTATTGCGCGGGCAGCCCCGAGCGCAGCGCAAGCATGTGGCCGAGCGTGATCTCGGTGCCGTTGACCGTGGCGATCACCCGGTCGACGGACGGGCCATCCTGCGCCGAGGCCGGCGCGGCCAGAAGCGCGGCCGACGTCAGTATCGCCGCGGAAATGGATTTGAAGCGAGCGGACATTCGGTTTTCCTTTACGTCTGCTGGTTAATCCTGCCGCGCGGGCACGCGACGTTGACACTCAATCAGAGGCCCCTTACATCGCCTTGAGACCAAGGCGATGCTGCCACCTTGCGCCCCTTGTAGGGGTGACATGGAAAGGGGGCAAGCGGTTGCCGTCCCCGAAAGCCAAACACCGGAACGGACAGAACATGCTGGGTATCGGAAATGTCGCCAAGAAGATCTTCGGGACACCGAATGACCGGAAGATCAAGGCGACCCGCCCGCTGGTCGACAAGATCAATGCGCTGGAGGCCGAATACGAGGCGCTGAGCGACGAGGGCCTGCGCGAGAAAACCGCCGAGTTCAAGGAACGGATCGCCGGTGGCGAAAGTCTTGACGCGATCCTGCCCGATGCCTTTGCGAATTGTCGCGAAGCCGCGCGCCGGGCGCTCGGGCTGCGCGCGTTCGACGTTCAGCTGATGGGGGGCATTTTTCTGCATCAGGGCAACATCTCCGAGATGAAGACGGGCGAGGGCAAGACGCTCGTCGCGACCTTTCCCGCCTACCTGAACGCGCTGACGGGCGAGGGCGTGCACATCGTGACGGTCAACGATTACCTGGCAAAGCGGGACGCCGAGTGGATGGGCAAGGTTTATGCGGCCCTCGGGTTGACGACGGGTGTCGTGTATCCACAACAGCCCGACGCGGAGAAAAAATCCGCCTACGCGGCTGACATCACCTATGCCACGAACAACGAGCTCGGGTTCGATTACCTGCGGGACAACATGAAATCGTCTCTCGAAGAGATGAACCAGCGCGGCCACAACTTCGCTATCGTGGACGAGGTGGACAGCATCCTGATCGACGAGGCGCGCACCCCGCTCATCATATCGGGCCCCGCGCAGGACCGCAGCGACCTGTACGTGAGCATCGACCGCCTGATCCCGGAGCTGCAGGAAGATCACTACAGCATTGACGAGAAAACCCGCAACGTGACCTTCACGGACGAGGGTAACGAGTTCCTCGAGGAATTGCTGCACGCGCGCGGGCTGCTGGAAGAGGAGCAGTCGCTCTACGATCCGGAAAGCACGACCATCGTGCATCACGTCAATCAGGGCCTGCGGGCGCACAAGCTGTTCCAGCGGGACAAGGATTATATCGTGCGCGACGGACAGGTCGTGCTGATCGACGAGTTCACCGGGCGCATGATGGCGGGCCGACGGCTGAGCGAGGGGCTGCACCAGGCCATCGAGGCCAAGGAGGGATGCGACATCCAGCCCGAGAACGTGACGCTGGCGCAGGTGACGTTCCAGAACTATTTCCGGCTTTACGACAAGCTGTCGGGCATGACCGGTACCGCGGTGACCGAGGCCGAGGAATTCATGGAAATCTACGGCCTCGGCGTGGTCGAGGTGCCCACGAACATGCCGATCGCCCGCGAAGACAAGGACGATGCCGTCTATCGTACCGTGCAGGAAAAGTACGACGCCATCCTCGCGGCGATCCGCAGTGCGCATGAAAAGGGCCAGCCGATCCTTGTGGGGACGACCTCGATCGAGAAATCGGAAATGCTGAGCCAGATGCTGACCGAGGCGGGCATCGCCCACAACGTCCTCAACGCGCGCCAGCACGAGAAGGAGGCGCAGATCGTCGCCGATGCCGGCAAGCTGGGCACGGTGACCATCGCCACGAACATGGCCGGGCGGGGAACGGACATCAAGCTGGGCGGCAAC
>JAVLCJ010000029.1:0-30459 GCA_031580875.1 Roseovarius sp. | reverse complement strand
GCCCGCCACGTCCGACGAAACCCCCGCCGCCGAGACCGCCGAGGGGGAGGACGCCGTCGAAGACGCGGAACAATCCGGCCCACGTCGCCTGGACCCGGCGGTCGCGGATGTCTTGCGGGAAGAGGCCGAACGCGAACAGCAGGCGCGCGCCGCCGACAGTGACAGCGGTCTTGAAACACAACCTGACCTCGGCCTCGAGGACAACGACGAAAGAACACGTCAGGCGCGCGCACGCATGGCACGCCTCAGGGGCCAACCCGAAGAAGACGGTGCGGAAAAACAGCCGCAAGAAGAAATCGACCCGGGATCACGGCGCAACCTGCTGCCCGATATCGAGGAGATAAATTCCTCGCTGGAGTCGAATTCGGGCCGCCGCTATCCGGGGCTGACCTCCGCGCAGGCCAACGCCGCTTCCGCCGAGGCAGAGACTGGCTCCGGTTTTCGACAGGGTTTCCTGCTCGCAATCGTCATCGCGCTCGTTTTGCTGCTGCTTTACCGCTTCGCCCCGGTCATCGCGGCCCGCATCCCCGGCACCGAAGCTGCGATGGCCGGCTACGTCGACACCATAAACGCCGCCCGCGCGACACTGAGCGCCCTTGTATCGGACATGTTGAACGGAAATTGACAGGAGCGGCACATCCGCCCCTGACGACATGATGACTGACCCGGACACGCCGCTCATGCCGCAAGGGGAAGTGGGAAACCGCTGATTGCCGGTCGGGCACATCAAAAACAGTTTGCTCTTACTTTGCAAAATTTTTATTGATTTATCAGTCAATAAAAATTCCGCAAGGACGGAGAAAGAACGAGGTCCTTGTCCACGGGTCTGGCGGCGATCTGCATCGCCAGCCCCGCGCTCGCCACTGGCATGGGCGCGACAGACGAACCGATCCGCCTTGCCGTCAACGAATGGACGGGTCAGCACGTCACGACCCATGTCGCGGGCGGCATGCTCGAAGCAGCAGGCTATGACGTGGAATATGTCACTGCCGGCGTGATGAACCAGTTCCAGGCCCTCGCCGATGGCGACATCCACGCGACACTCGAAATCTGGTCCTCCAATGTCTCAGACGAATACGCGCGCCAGCTCGAGGCCGGCAACCTCGACGAGATCGGCGACCTGGGCCTCGAAGCCAAGGAAGGCACCGCCTACCCCGCCCACGTGGCCGAGATTTGTCCCAGCCTGCCCGAATGGCAGGCGCTGAAGGATTGCGCGATGAAATTCGCTACCGCCGATACCGTCCCGCAAGGCCGACTGGTGGATTACCCCGCCGAATGGGGCACACCGGGCGCCGACCGCATGGCGGGGCTGGACCTGCCGTTCCCGGCGGTCCCGGCCGGATCATCGGCAGCGTCAACCCCGCCGACCTTGCCACCGCGCTGCAGGCCGAAGAGGCGTGACCGCCCCCGCAAAAAACGGCGGCACGAACACCGCCGCCACGCGGTCGAGCCGGGGCGCGCGGGCGGCAATGGCCGTACTGTCGGTCGGTGCCGCCTGCCTGCTGCTGGCGCCGGTGCTGCCGTGGCTGGTGAAAGGCCCGACGCGTGGGCCGTGCCCATGACTGACTGGATCGGCAGCGGCGCCACCTGGCTGCTTGACCTCATCAAGCCGGTGGCACGGTTCTTTGCCCTGCTGCTGGCGTATTCGATGAACGGGGTCAACGCGCTCTTCAACGGCATTCCGTGGCCGCTGCTGATCGGGGGCATCACCGCGCTCGGCTGGTTCATTGGCGGGCTGCGGATGGCCGCGCTCGGGCTTGCCGGTCTCGGCTTTATCGTCGCGCCAGGCTATTGGTCGGAAAGCATGAACACGCTCGCGCTGGTCACCGTCTCGGTCCCGCTGGCACTGGCCGCCGGGGGCGCGGCGGGCATCCTCGCCAACGAGGTCCCCCGCGTGAAATCGACGATCCAGACCGTGATGGACGTCATGCAGACGGTGTCGACCTTCGCCTAGCTCACGCCGCTGTTGCTGCTTTTCGGGTTCGGGCCGGTGGTGGGCCTGATCGCCTCGAGGATCACGTTGCGGGCCATTGGCGGCGCCACGCGGCTGCAACAGCTCCTCCTCGTGGAAATCCCCTCGGCCAAGACGCAGATCATGGTCGGCGTCAACCAGTGCCTGATGGCCGCGCTGTCGATGGTCATCATCGCCGCCGTGATCGGCGGCTTCGACGATATCGGCTGGGAGGTCCTGCTGACCATGCGCAAGGCACAGTTCGGGCAAAGCCTGCTGGCCGGGCTCGTGATCGTTGCCTTCGCCATCATCATCGACCGCATGAGCGGTCACCTCGCCCGCGCGCGCCCTGCACGACCCGCGCGTCGCGCTCGGGATGATCGGGGCCGCGATGCTGGTCACCGTCGTCTTGCCGACCGGTCCCGGTGCCGGGTCGGGCGATGCGCTGCTGCAACCGCTGGCCGACGCCGTGGACCGCGGCCTCGGCGCGTACACGTCCAGCCACGGCGCCGCGCTTGACGGGATCAAGGAGGGCGCGATGTTCTACGGCCTGCTGCCGCTGCGGATCGGGCTTGATGACGCGGTGCTCCCTTTCACGTGGGGTATCCAGTGGACACAAAACATGACCCTCGTTCTGTTCGCCACTGCCGCTGTTGCCGCGTTCGCCGTCGCCCGCGCGGGACGTGTTACGCAGGGCCTGCTTCTGGTAATCGGCGCCGGCGTGGTTGAAACCGGAATCGCCGAGTTGCCCTGGCCCTTCGTGCTGATCGGCGCGGGCGCCATCGGCTGGGTCGCGGGCGGACTCAAGCTGGCGCTGTTCGCGATCTTGATGCTGGCATCGCTTCTCGTCAGCAGTCTGTGGCAGGAAGCGCTGCTGTGGCTCTACCTCGCGGGCGCCGCGGTACTGACCTGCGCAGGGATCTGCGGGGTCATCGGGCTGCTCTGCGCGGTCTATCCAGTGGCATGGCGCGTGGTGCGGCCGGTCTGCGACATGCTGCAGACCATACCGCTTTTCGTGTTCCTGATCCCCGTCCTCATGTTCTTCCAGATAGGCGAGTTCTCCGTCTTCCTCGCCATCTGCCGCTATGCCGTGGTGCCGATGATCCGCTACACGCGACACGGGCTTGTCTCGACGCCCGAAGACATGATCGAAGCGGCCGTCGCGTGTGGCGCGACCGAACGTCAGATGATGCTTGAAATCCGCGCGCCCTACGCCACGCCCGCGATCCTGTCGGGGTTGAACCAGACGATCCTTTAGGCCTTTGCCATGCTGGTCATCGCGGCGCTGATCGGCACCACGGGCCTTGGACAGTCAATCTATCTCGCGCCCGTGGTCGCCAGGCTCGTACAGGGTTTTGCCACGGAAAGGCGCAGCAAGCTCGGGTTGTGAGCCCGCTCAGAACCTCTCCAGCAACCGCTTGAGGTACTCCAGCTCCACGTCGGGCCGCTCGCCATCACCCGAGCGGCGGCGGATCTCGTCCAGCAGTTCGCGCGCGCGCCGGTAAACGTCCTCGCCCTGCAGCAGGTTCTCTTGCGTGCCGACGCGCCCGCCCTGACCCGGTGTGCGGCCTAGCGGATCGGATTGCCGATCGCCAAACTGGCCCATTGCCTGCCCTTGCCCACCCTGGCCTTGCCGTTCCGCCATGGCCTCGCCAAGGTTGCGCATCCCGTCGCGCAACGCTTCCATTGCGCGCGATTGCTGGTCGATCGCCCCGGACAGATCGTCGTCGCGCAGCGCCTCCTCGGCGCCCCGCATCGCGCGATCCGCCATGTCGAGAGACTCGCGCGCGGAGCGGCCCGCCTCGCTGCCCGCGCCGGGCAGGTTGCCGCGCTGGTTTTCCAGACGGCGGCGCAATTCCTGCTGCCTGTCGGCAAGGGATCCCGCGCCGGGCCCGGCCTGTTCACCGCCCTGACCGGGTTGCGCGCCTTCTCCGTCGCCTTGCTGGCCGCGACCTTGCTGGCCCTCGTGGCTCTCACCACGACCTGCGCCGCCGTTGCGGCCCTCGTTACCCTGAGATTGCCCCGACCGGGCGCCCGGGTTGAACTGTTCCTGCAGGTCGCGGAAGGCCTGATCCGACAGGCCCTGTTGATCGCGAAGCGTTTCCGCAAGCCCTTCCATCGCCTGCTGACCGGGTGATTGGCCTTGCTGGCCCTGCCCCTCGGTCACACGCATGTTCTCCATCATCTGCTGGAATTCCTGCAGCGCCTGTTGCGCCTCGGCGAAGCGGCCCTGCTCCATCAATTCCTGGATGCGGTCCATCATCGCCTGCAGGTCCTGCTGGGTCATCCGCATCTCGTTCTGCGCATTTTCCTGCTCGCCCTGATCCTGAGCGCTCTCGCGCTGCGCCTGCCGGGATTTCTGCCTGAGGTAATCCTGCGTGGCGTCGCGCAACTCCTGCATGAGCCGGGCGATTTCCTCCTCGCTGGCCCCGTTCTTCATCGCTTCGCTCAGGCGTTCCTGCGCCGCGCGCATCCGTTCCAGCGCGTCGCCGATATCGCCATCCTCCAGCAACACGGCCAGGTCCCACAATGCGACGGCGACCTCATCTCGCGCCTCGCGCGTCAGGCTGTCATGGCGCACCAGCGTCTCAAGGCGCCGCAGGATCGCGCGAAACCGCAGGTAAGATGTCTCCGATCGGAAAAGACCCGGGTCGGGCTCGTATGAAATCGCGCGCATCACCTGTGTCACGCGATGCGCGTTTTCCCGCGACCAAAGAAGATCACGCCGTTGTTCGATCACGGCGGCGGCAAGCGGATCGAAGAAGCGCCGCGCGGGCAATGTCATCTCATGGGATTCGCTGGTCCCCGTCTGGCCCGCGGCATCCTGCACGCTGAGCTCCAGCGTGACGGGCAGATGGGCCCAGGCGTGGCGCGACAGGTTCTCGACCAGCGTTTCGGTGAACGCCGCCCGGTCGCCGGTGATCGGCATCGGCAGGTCCAGAACGATGGGGTCACGCGGTTCAGGCTCTATGGCAAGACCGTGATCGCGTTCGATCCTGTCGGCATCCAGCCGGAAGGTTGCAGTGCCCCCCGTCACCCCGTAATCGTCCGACGCGTCGAAGGTCCGGCTCATCTGTCCGTCAAATGTGGTTTCGGTCGGCGCGTCGGTCAGCGCCACGCGCGGCGGCAAATCGCGGCTCGCGGTCACGTCCCACGCCGCGCCTCCGGCGCCGTCGATGCGCAGGGTTCCCCCCTTGGCAATTTCGAACCGGCGCACATCCTTGCTTTCCGGCACTGTATCCACCGGCCGGCCCGATACTGTCTCGAAAACGCCCAGTTGGCCGTTGTTGCCGTACAGGCGGATGGTCACGCGGCTACCGACGGGCGCTGTAATCGTGCCGGGCTGATCGTTGAGGTAAAGGCTCGGCCGCCCGGTATAGGCAGGTGGCTCGATCCAGCCTTCCCATGCCGGTCCTCCGGCCACGGCGGTACCGCCTCCCGGCACCATGCCCCCGATCGTGCCGGCGCGCCAGACCGAACCGAACAGCAACGCGACCACGAGGGCCAGAAGCGCCACGTAACGCAGACCGAACGGATCGCGGCGCGCCAGCCTGAGGTCCGGCCCGACGGGCCCGGCGCTTGCGGCGCGCTCGGCCATGCGGGACTGGTATGCCCTCCAGAGTGATTCCGACACCGCGTCGCCGGCACCTACGGCCTGCACATCACCGAGCGCAGTTAGCGGGCGCCCGGGAAGACGGGCATCCATCCGCGCCATGGCGTCGTCGCGGCCGGGCCATCGGAAATGGCGCGCGCCCCGAACTAGCAGAACCAGGCCCAGAAGAGCCGTGATGAGCATGACCGCCCAGACGATCTCCACGCGGACCACGCCCTGTACGCCGATCATCGACAGCGCGGCGACCGTGGCGATAAGTGTCCAAAGTGGCCAGAAACACCTCGCCAGTCGCTCGACTGCCAGACCTGCCCACGTCAAGGCCAGCGACCGCTTCAGCCGTCTCATGGCGGGGTCGGGAGAGTGCGAACGCCCTGTCATGCTCCATCCAGTTGCCGCGCGCAGTGCGCCCGGCATGTCATACCCATACAGGGATGGTATCGCGATTTATGATTTCGTCAAATGTCGGGCGCGCCCTGATGACGGCGAATTGATCTTCCTTGACAAGGACCTCGGGAATTAACGGCCGGGTGTTGTATTCGCTCGCCATCACAGCGCCATAGGCGCCGGCACTGCGAAACGCCACCAGATCACCCTCCGCGACCGACGGCAGCATGCGCGCGCGCGCGAAGGTGTCGCCCGATTCGCAGACCGGCCCGACGACGTCGTAAGCGCGCTGCTCGGTTCCGGGCGCCGTTTCCGCCACGGGGATGATGTCGTGATACGCATCGTACATGGCCGGCCGGATCAGGTCGTTCATCGCCGCGTCGAGGATCAGGAAATCACGGTCCTCGCCGACCTTTTCATAAATCACTTCCGACACGAGGATGCCTGCATTGCCGACAACGAGCCTGCCCGGCTCGATCTCGACCTCGCAGCCCAGATGGCCGACCGTCTCGCTGATCAAAGCACCATACTCGGTGGGCAGGGGCGGCGCCTCGTTGCCGCGGGTATACGGGATGCCCAGCCCCCCGCCCAGATCGAGCCGGCGAATATCATGCCCGTCCGCGCGCAAAACCCCCGTCAATTCCGCGACTTTCTCATACGCGGCCCTGAAGGGCGCCAGATCGGTCAACTGGCTGCCGATGTGAACGTCGATCCCCACCACGCGCAGCCCCGGCAGCCGGGCCGCCTCCGCATAGACGTCGCGCGCCCGCGTGATCGGAATGCCGAACTTGTTCTCGCTCTTGCCGGTGGCGATCTTCGCATGGGTCCTGGCATCGACGTCCGGGTTCACGCGGATGGTCACCGGCGCGCACATCCCCATTTCCCGCGCCACGCCGCTCAACGCGCGCAGCTCCGGTTCGCTTTCGACATTGAATTGCCGGATGCCGCCCGCAAGCGCCTGCGCCATCTCGGCCCGGGTCTTGCCGACACCGGCAAAGACGATCCTCTCGCCGGGCACGCCCGCTGCCTTCGCCCGCGCGTATTCCCCACCCGAAACCACGTCCATGCCGGCCCCCAGCCCGGCAAGCGTTTTCAGGATCGCCTGGTTGCTTGCCGCCTTCATCGCGTAGCAGACAAGGTGATCGAGCCCGGCCAGCGCCTCGTCGAACAGCCGGAAATGCCGGGTCAGCGTGGCGGTGGAATAGCAATAGAACGGCGTACCGACTTGCGCCGCGATCTCGGCAATGGCGACATCCTCGGCATGAAGCGCGCCGTCACGATAAAGGAAATGATCCATGGTTCCGCGTCCTCTGGCTTGTCGCGTGCCGTGTCACCGCGCATCGCGGTTGAACTCCCGGGCACGGCCCCGGCTTCTTCTCGGCCGAAATACCCCGCTCCGCCGGCTCAGTCCCGCATGGACCGCAGGAACAGGTAGAGCGGCAGGCCACAGCTCACGCCGATCCCGAATGTCGCGGGGATCGCGATGAGCCCCAGCCAGGCGCGGCGCGCGGCACATTCCGCGACGATCCACACCGTAAGGGTCACCGCCGCAATGGTCAGGTCCCAGACAAGGCCGCTGGTCGCCGCGTTTGCATGCCATGCCTCGACCATGCCGGCAAGGTCGATCCCGTTGTCACGAAACCAGGTCACGAACCAGCTCATCGGGTGGATGGCGCCCCAGACCGCCAGTGCAAGCCAGACCACCCTCACAGCGACGTCCCCACGTGCACGCTGACATTGCCGCTCACCCAGTCGGTTCCGACCGCGCCGTCGACCCCGCGCTCGCTCGCGCCCACGGTGGTGTTGACCGACGGCCGCACGGGGTCCCCGTCAACGCCGCATGCCGCCACCATCGCCACCGCCGCGATCCCGGTTACCCATCTCATTTCAGCATCTCCTTCCAGCGTGCGACCTGTTCCCGTACCCGTCGAGGCGCCGTGCCGCCATGGCTGACACGCGACGCGACCGAGTTGTGCACACCGAGTACGTCGAAAACCTCCGCCCGGATTTCCGCATGGACCGATTGCATGTCCTCGAGGCTGAGGTCCGGCAGGTCACAGCCGCGTTGTTCGGCCATCGCCACGAGGCTGCCGGTCACGTGATGCGCCTCGCGGAACGGCATGTCGAGCACCCGCACCAGCCAGTCGGCCAGGTCGGTCGCGGTGGAAAAACCCGTCGCGGCGGCGGCCTCCAGCGCGTCGCGGTTGGCTTGCATGTCGCGCGCCATGCCCGCCATCGCGGCAAGGCTCAGCAACCAGTTGTCAGCCGCGTCGAAGACCTGCTCCTTGTCTTCCTGCATGTCCTTGGAATAGGCCAGCGGCAGCCCCTTCATCACCGTCATCAGCGCCACGTTCGCCCCGAAGACGCGCCCGATCTTCGCGCGGATCAGCTCGGCCGCGTCGGGGTTCTTCTTCTGCGGCATGATGCTCGACCCGGTGGAGAACCTGTCGCTCAGCGTCACGAACCGGAACTGCGCCGAGGACCAGATCACCAGCTCCTCGGACAGCCGGCTGAGATGCATGGCCGAAATGCTTGCCACGCTCAGGAATTCCAGCGCGAAGTCCCGGTCGCTCACCGCGTCCAGGCTGTTCGGGCACGGCCGGTCGAAGCCGAGATCGCGCGCCGTCATGTCGCGGTCGATCGGAAAGGACGTGCCCGCCAGTGCCGCCGCGCCAAGGGGGCATTCGTTCATGCGCTTGCGGGCATCCCGCACGCGGCTCAGGTCACGGCCGAACATCTCGACATAGGCCATCATGTGATGGCCCCATGTCACCGGCTGGGCAACCTGCAGATGAGTGAAGCCCGGCATGACCCAGTCTGCCCCGGCCTCGGCCTGGTCAAGCAGCGCGCCGATCAAGGCCCTCAGCCCCGCCTCTGCCGCGTCGAGCTGGTCGCGCACCCACAGCCTGAAATCGGTCGCCACTTGGTCGTTGCGGCTGCGGCCCGTGTGCAGCCGACCGGCCGGGTCGCCGATGATCGCTTTCAGCCGCGCCTCCACGTTCATGTGAATATCCTCGAGCGCGGCGGAAAACTCGAAACTGCCATCCTCGATCTCTGACAAGACCGTGAGCAGCCCTTCCCTCATCGCCTCGGCATCCGTATTACTGACAATGCCCGTCGCAGCGAGCATCGCGGCATGGGCCCTCGATCCGGCGATGTCCTGCGCCGCCAGTCGCTTGTCGAACCCGATGGAGGCATTAATTGCCTCCATGACGGCATCCGGCCCGGCGGCAAAGCGGCCGCCCCACATCTGGTTCGAGGTTGTCGTGGTCATGTCTCACACCCGTCCGGAGGGATTTATGAAAATAATTCGGTCCGCCGTTCTTTATATGGCCCTAGCGCTTGGTGCAAATGCCGCCTTCGCCGACATCGCCGCTCTCGAGGCGCTGCGCGAGGGCGACATGAAGAAATTGACCTTTCACAGCGCACCGAAGCCCGTCAGCGAAACGCCGTTCGAAACCGTCGACGGCAGCTCCATGACGTTGGACGCGTATCGTGGCAAGATCGTTCTGGTGAATTTCTGGGCCACGTGGTGCGCGCCGTGCCGCAAGGAAATGCCGATGCTGTCGGACTTGCAAAGGGACCTAGGCGGCGACGCGTTCGAGGTCGTCACGCTCGCCACAGGGCGCAACGCCCCCCCGGCGATGAAGAAGTTCTTCGACGAAATCGGTGTGGACAACCTGCCGCTTCACCGCGACCCGAAAAGCCGGGTCGCCCGCGAAATGGGGGTGCTGGGCCTTCCCGTCACCGTCCTGCTCGATCGTGACGGACGCGAGATTGCCCGGCTGCAGGGCGACGCGCACTGGAATTCCGAGAGCGCAGGTCAAATCGTGAATGCCCTGATCGCCGGGGACGACGGCGATTGACAACCTAGGGCCGTCGCGCATCGGCGGCGGGTCCGCGATCGGGTCTCCGGCGCCGGGCGCCCCGGGCTCATGCAAGGTTTTCAAGCACCCGCATGCACCCGCAATCCGGGGCCGGCCGGGGCTTGGAGTTGACGGACGGGCGCACCCACGTGGTACCGACACGTCGCCGACGCGCCACCGACCTCGGGAAATCGCCGTCGCGTTGATCGGGTTAACACCCCTCGCGGGCCTTGCCCGGCGGACACAACTCGGCTAGGGCGATCCCATGCTGGACGACCCCGATCACATCCACCCGCTCTTCGCCGGCGCCCCTGCAAGCACCGAGTTCAAGAAGCTGCGAAAGCGCATCGTGCGCCAGACACGCGATGCGGTGGATCAATACGGCATGATCGAGAAGGGCGCGAAGTGGCTCGTCTGCCTGTCCGGCGGCAAGGACAGCTACACCTTGCTGGCAGTCCTGCATGAGCTGAAATGGCGCGGCCTCCTGCCGGTGGAGCTTCTGGCCTGCAATCTCGATCAGGGTCAGCCGGGCTTTCCCGCCACGGTACTGCCAGAGTTCCTGAAAGAGCGCGGCGTGCCGCATCGGATCGAGTATCAGGACACCTATTCCGTCGTCGTCAACAAGGTGCCGCAAGGGCGCACCTATTGCGCTCTCTGCTCACGGCTGAGGCGCGGGCATCTTTACAGGATCGCGCGAGAGGAGGGATGCTCGGCGGTGGTGCTGGGGCACCATCGCGACGACATTCTGGAAACCTTCTTCATGAACCTGTTCCACGGTGGGCGCCTTGCGACGATGCCACCCAAGCTGGTCAACGAGGAAGGCGATCTATTCGTCTACCGCCCGCTGGCCCACGTTGCTGAGGCCGATTGCGAACGTTTTGCCAAGTCTCTGCAGTACCCGATCATCCCCTGTGACCTGTGCGGCAGCCAGGACGGGCTGCAGCGTCAGCAGGTCAAGCAGATCCTCGACGGGTGGGAGGCCAACGCACCGGGGCGCAGGCAGGTCATGTTCCGTGCCCTGATGAACGCCCGGCCGTCCCACCTGCTCGACCCGAAGCTGTTCGATTTCGCCGCTCTGACCACGGCCACCGCCGGGTCGGGACCCGAGGAACCGGAAATGCCGCAACTGCGTTAACAGGCTGTTCAGGGACATGCTGTACGTTCGCCGGACAGTGACGAGTTCAGCATCATGTACCGGCCATTTCACAAACTTGTCCATCACCTGCGCGGTCGTGTTCACACGGCGCTCACCGGCCCGCACGTCCTAGCATTTCTGCCGGCCCTCGTGCTTGTCAGTTATTGGTTCGGCGGGGAACCTATGTTGATCGTAACAGCCCTGGGTTTTCCCGGGTTGCTGCTCGTGTCAGGTCGCGCGGGGCGGCATACGCCGGATATAGAAACGCCAATGCCGCTTGCGCCGCATGCCACCGACAGGCGGGGCCTTGATCAATTCATTGACGCCGCTCTAGGCAAAACGTCGTACCGGGTAGCCGATCTTGCCCTCTTCCTGATCATGCCGGACAGCGCAGGCAACATTCGGGCGCGCTTCGGGCAGAGGGCCGCGGAAACGGTGCTTCAACGCGTCCGCAGCCGCGTGGCGCAGGACATCAGACGCCGTGACGCGGTTTTGCGACTGGAACATGACAAGATCGCCGTCGTCATCACGAGCCAAGAGCCGATCTGCAAACAAGCTGCGCAAGGCATGGCGCAACGTCTTTGCTCCGGCTGCGAGGGGCCGATCCTCCTCGGAGGCGCCATCATCAAGCCGGACATCGTCGTGGGTTTCTCCCGACACTCCGCGCTGGACGCTCCGTGCGGCGCGGACATCACGCAGGCCGCTTTGAAGGTACTCGAAAACGGAGCGAGGACGCGCGAGCCAACCGCGTCCCGGCGTCACGTTCGTGAAAGCGAAGTCGGTAGTGCGACTGACACCACGGCAAGGCGCGGGCCGCATCGCCAGTCGAGGGCCACATCGTGCATGCCGTGGTTTCAGCCACTGATTTCCAACGACACAGGGCAGGTCAGCGGCGTCGAGGTCGTCATCCGGCCCATTGATGCATCTTTTCCCGACATCACCGATGAAAACCGCGCGACTGTCGGGCAGCAAACGGATGAGTTCGCATCAAAGGTATTCGAAACGCTTGCCGCGTGGGGATTAGCGGGCGTGGAGATTCCTCGCGCCGTCTTGCGGATCACCCGGCGGGACCTCGATGACCCGACGCTGGCCGACCGGCTGGCCTGGGAAGCTGATCGTCACTGCATGAGCCCGAACCGGCTCGTGGTGCTACCCCCTGAGGCCCCCGCCAAGGGCTTGTGCGACGAAAACGCACGCAACCTTCAACGACTGGGCGAGCACGGATTCGGGATCCAACTGACCAATCTTGAACCGGGACAGGCTGAAGCCGCGTTCATCCACCATTTCGACGCGCGTTACCTCAGGATCCGCCGCTGCCTTGTTTCGAGGATAGACACCGATGCGGCGAAACAGCGACTGATGTCGGAAAAGGTTATCCTGTCAAGCGAAATGGGGCTCGTGACCGTCGCGGCCGGAGTGGTGAGCGCCGGAGAACATGCCATGCTTGCCCAGCTAGGATGCGACCACGTTCAAGGCGCCGGTATCGCACGCCCAATGCCAGCCGTCGACATCCCTGAATGGTGCCGCCTGCACGCCGCGCGCCTTGAGGAAACGCCACGCATATGCCGGTAAGCGGTCCAGCCTGCGGCACCGGATGCGCGCCAGTGACCTGAATCCATAATCTCCCCTTGACCTTTTGGCTCTCACTCTGTTGAACCCCTCGCACATGGGAATAATGGAAACGGCCATCGGCGATGGATGATCAGAACAAGAACCTCATACTTGCGACAGCGCTAAGCTTCATCGTCATCCTTATCTGGTTCGTTCTATTTCCGCCACCGGAGGAAACAGCCGTAGATCAATCCGCCCCGGCCACATCCCAGGACCAGACGGCCGGGTCCCCGACTGCCACCGCCGATGCTTCGGCGACGGAAACCGGTACCGAAACCGCGGACACGCCGGATGCCCCAAGGCTGCCCGTCGATACGCCGAGCGTTGAAGGATCGATTTCGCTCACGGGTGGCCGGATCGATCAACTGTCCCTGAAGAACTATCGCGAGACGCTCGCCCCCGGCTCCGAGATCGTGCAATTGCTTTCGCCGGTCGGCACGGAGGCGCCCTATTACGCCCTTTATGGCTGGGCCCCGGGTTCTGGCCTGACCGTCGACGACGTGCCGGGGGCAAACACGCGATGGACCGTAGAGTCAGGCGACACGCTGACTCCGGACAGCCCCGTTTCACTCGTCTGGGATAACGGTAACGGCCTTGTATTCCGCCGCACGATCAGCGTTGACGAGGATTTTCTTTTCACGGTCGCCCAATCTGTCGAAAACAAAACCCAAACGCCGCGCGCCCTGGCCCCGTACGGCATACTCGCGCGTCACGGCGAGCCCGATAACATGAAGAACTTCTTCATCCTCCACGAGGGGCTGATCTCGATGGCGGACGGCCAGCTCGCCGAAACGAACTATGACGATGTCGCGGATTACGAATTCAACCCGCGCGAAGGCGCACCGGCCGAGGTCACGCAGATCACCGAAAGCGGCTGGACCGGTTTCACCGACCACTACTGGATGACCACGCTGATCCCTGGTGATCGTGCCTTCAAGGCGGTCAACAAGTACGACCCGCGCCGCAACATCTACCAGACGGAAACCGTTCTGCCCACGCAGACTGTCGCGCCTGATGCAACCTACGAGGTCCAAACCCGGCTCTTTGCAGGTGCCAAGGAATGGGAAACCATCCGCAACTACCAGAACGAGAAAGGTGTTGACCGTTTCCTCGACTCGATCGACTGGGGCTGGTTCTTCTTTCTGACAAAGCCGATCTTCGCCGTGCTTCACTGGTTCAACGTGACATTGGCCTCTATGGGCATCGCGGGCTCCATGGGGTGGGCGATCATCGGGTTGACGCTGCTCATCAAGGCATTGCTCTTGCCGCTTGCCTTCAAGTCTTACGTCTCGATGGCGAAGATGAAAGAGCTCCAGCCGCAAATGGAGAAAATCAAGGAAGCGGCGGGAGACGATCGCCAGAAGCTCCAGAAGGAAATGATGGAGCTGTACAAGCGTGAAAAGGTCAACCCGGCCTCGGGCTGTCTGCCGATCCTGCTTCAAATCCCGATCTTCTTCTCGCTCTACAAGGTGATCTTCGTCACGCTGGAGCTGCGCCACGCGCCGTGGATCGGCTGGATCAAGGACCTTTCCGCGCCCGATCCGTCCTCCATCTACAATCTTTGGGGCCTCTTGCCCTGGGCCGCGCCCGAGCCCGGCTCGATCATGGCGTTGATATTCATCGGCATCCTGCCGCTTCTGCTGGGCGTCTCGATGTGGCTGCAACAAAAGCTCAACCCGGCCCCGACAGACCCCACTCAGCAGATGATCTTCGCCTGGATGCCCTGGGTCTTCATGTTCATGCTGGGCAGCTTCGCGAGCGGGCTGGTCATTTACTGGATTTCCAACAACGTGATCACTTTCACCCAACAATACCTGATCATGCGCAGCCAAGGGTACAGACCGGACGTGTTCGGGAACATCAAATCGAGCTTCAAGCGCAAATCAGGTCAGGATGAAAAGTGATGGCGCATCTGGCGGCACTCTGGCGGCACCCGATAAAGGGGCACGGGCGTGAGCCGCTTGAGTCCGTCACCCTCACGGCAGGCCAGACCATGCCGTGGGACAGGCGGTGGGCCGTCGCCCATGACGCCGCCCGTATCACGGGTGATACATGGGCGCCCTCGGTCAACTTCTCCCGCGGGGCCAAGGTGGCAGCCCTGATGGCAATCGAAGCGCGCTGCGACGAATCCAGCGGCAAGGTGACCTTGACGCATCCGGACCTCGCGCCGCTCACCTTTGATCCGGATCACGAGGATGAGGCTTTTCTCGACTGGATACGCCCGGTCATGCCGCCCGAGCGCGCGCAATCGGCCCGGATACATCGCGTCGAAGGGCGCGGCATGACCGATACCGATTACCCGTCCGTCAGCGTTATCAACCTTGCCTCGAACGCCGACCTTTCGGAAAAGACCGGCAGGGAGGTCTCCTCCCAACGCTGGCGCTGCAACCTGCACCTTGACGGGCTTGAACCGTGGGCCGAATTTGACTGGGTCGGACGCACGCTTCGAATTGGCGAGGCGGAAATCACCGTGCACGAACGCATCCTGCGCTGTCCGGCGACGACGGCCAACCCCGAGACGGGCCAACGAGACCTCGACACGCTCGAGGCGCTTAAGACCCATTTCGGCCATCAGGATTTCGGCGTCTACGCCGAGGTCACGCGGGGCGGACGTGTCACCTTGGGTGATGCCGCTCGGCTGATCTGATGGCGCTGCCCTTCCCGATTTCCGATGCGCCCGATCCCGCCGCGGCAGAAGCCGGGCGGAAATTGTTTGCCGGCCCGGTAGATTTTCTCAAGGGGGTCGTCGCCATGTCCGGCCTGCCGCCCGCAGACCGGGCCGAGGTCTGCTTCGCGGGCCGATCGAACGTGGGCAAGTCCACTCTCATCAATGCGCTCACCGGCCGCAAATCACTCGCCCGGGCCTCGAACACTCCGGGCCGCACGCAGGAAATAAATTTCTTCACCATGGGCGACAGCCATTACCTTGTCGATCTTCCGGGCTATGGCTACGCCAATGCGCCGTTGAAAAAGGTCGAGCAATGGCAAGCGTTGCTCCGACAGTACCTGTCGGGCCGGCCGAACTTGCGCCGCGCCTTCGTCCTGATCGATGCGCGGCACGGCATCAAACCCGTGGACGAGGAGATCATGAGCCTGCTCGACGCCGCCGCGGTGACGTTCCAGTGCGTGCTGACCAAGGCCGACAAGACCAAGGGCAAGAGCCGCGACGACATGCTGGCGCAGGTACAGGGCAGACTGGCCACTCACCCGGCTGCATTTCCGGAAATAATCCTGACATCGAGCGAAAAGGGCGACGGCCTGTCCACCCTGCGCGCGACCATCGCCGATCTCGCCTGACAGCAGCACGCAGACATCGGAATGGTACTTGAAGCGGACACGGATTGAATGGATAAGACGTGGCCAACAAGGCAATGACATGAAGACACGCACCATGAATCGCGACTGGATCGCCACGGCCCGCACCCTTTCGGAAGCGCTGCCCTACCTGCAGCGCTATGATGACGCAATCATTGTTATCAAGCTTGGCGGTCACGCCATGGGCAGCGACGAAGCAATGGAGACGTTCGCACGCGACGTGGTGCTGATGCGACAGGTCGGCGTGAACCCGGTCATCGTTCATGGCGGCGGCCCCATGATCAACGAGATGCTCGACAAGCTCGACATCAGATCGGATTTCGTGAACGGCAAGCGCGTGACCGATGCCGCGACGATGGACGTGGTTGAAATGGTTCTCTCCGGTCGTGTCAACAAACGCATCGTGCAAGCCATAAACCGTCAGGGCGGACGTGCCGTCGGGTTGTCGGGCAAGGACGCGGCCCTGATAACCTGCGACGCGGCCGACCCGGCGCTAGGATTTGTCGGCAGCCCGGCGGAAATAGACCCGCGCATCCTGCATACGCTTTTCAAGGACGACGCGATCCCGGTGATCGCGCCGCTCGGCGCGGGACGCGACGGCGAGACCTTCAATATCAACGGCGATACGGCCGCCGGCGCGATCGCCGCGGCCCTGACCGCAGACCGTCTGCTGCTGCTTACGGATATCGACGGCGTGCGCGACACGGCTGGCGGTGTCGTTACCGATCTTACCGCCGACCAGATCCGGGAAATGACACGCGACGGGATCATCGCGGGTGGCATGATCCCCAAGACCGAGACCGCCCTTGCCGCGATAGAGGGCGGCGTGCGCGCCGTTGTCATCCTTGACGGCCGGGCCCCCAATGCAACGCTGCTGGAATTGTTCACCGATCACGGCGCCGGCTCGATTATCCGCCCTCGGTAAAGTTCGCGTGAGGACATCGGCGTGACTTGCGGGCAGGCCGAAACGGGTTACCTTTCGTCTCATGGAAAACGAAGCCATAATCCGCGTTGGCGTGTTTCTCGGGCTGTTCGCCCTCTTCGCCACGATCGAGGCACTGCTGCCGCGGCGTCAAAGATCGCAGCCGCGCCGGACACGCTGGTTTACCAACTGGTCGATCGTGATCATCGATACGATCGCCTTGCGACTTCTCGCGATTGTCCTGCCGCTGCTCGCGGTTGGCGCTGCTTTCGACGCGGGCGAACAGGGGTGGGGGCTGTTCAATCGTGTCGATATTGCCCCGTGGTTGGCTATCGTCCTGACAATACTGGTCTTTGATCTGGCCATTTGGGCGCAGCACCTCGTGACGCACAAGGTACCGTTCCTGTGGCGCATTCACCGCGTGCACCACGCGGACCGGGACATGGACGTGACCACGGCGATACGATTTCACCCGGTAGAAATCGCGCTGTCCATGCTGATCAAGATCGGGCTGGTCTACATGCTCGGGGCACCCGCGCTCGGGGTGATCCTTTTCGAGATTATCCTGAACGGAACCGCGATGTTCAACCATGCGAACATCCGCCTGCCGGCATCGCTGGACGCGGCCATACGGCAGGTTCTGGTCACGCCCGACATGCATCGGGTACACCATTCGGTGCACCGGCACGAACATGACAGCAACTACGGCTTCGCCCTGTCCATATGGGACCGGGTTTTCGGCACCTACATTCCACAACCGGAAAAGGGGCACGACCAGATGACGACCGGCCTCGACTGGCAGGACGATCGCCCGTCAAGGCTGGGCTGGTCTTTGGCCCTGCCCTTCCGCAGAAAATGAAACTGGCAGAAATAGAAACAACCGTGCGCCAGAATCAACTCGATGTCATGGGCGCGCTCCACCCGTCGGGAGAGGAGGCACCAGATGGCGCGCGGACCATCGTGTTGCTGGGGCCATTGGAGCCCGGCTTCTGGCCAAGCTTCTGCGCTACGCCCGAATACAATGACGGGCATGCCGACCCGCTTGATCGCTGGTCACGCCGCGTGATCGGCATGCTGGCAGACCAGCTCGGGGCAATGCCCCTGTTCCCTTTTGGCGGACCGCCTTATTGGCCTTTCGTCCGGTGGGCGCTTGCCAGCGGGCGGGCGCAGGTTTCCCCGGTCGGCCTGCTGGTGCATGATAGGGCCGGGCTGATGGTATCTTATCGCGGCGCCCTCGCCTTCACGTCAAAGATCAACGTCCCGCCCGCACCACCAAGCCCGTGCATCACCTGTCAGGATCAGCCCTGCCGCACGGCATGCCCCGTGGGCGCGCTCACGCCCGACAGATACGATATGAAGGCCTGCAAGGCGGATCTGGATCGTCCCGGCAATGACTGCATGGCAACAGGGTGCGCGGCCCGTCGCGCTTGCCCCGTCAGCCGCGCTCATGGCAGGCTTGAGGCGCAATCCGCCTTTCACATGAGCGCCTTCAAATGAAACGTCTCATTCTCATGCGCCATGCCAAATCCAGCTGGGATGGCCCGGTGCTGGCAGACCACGACAGGCCCCTGAACGGTCGTGGGCGACTGTCGGCAAAGGCAGTTGGCGACTGGCTGAGAAGCTGCGGTTACATTCCGGATCAGGCATTCGTTTCCACATCCAAGCGAACGCGTGAAACATTCGCAAGGTTGAAACTGCCCTGCGATACAGAATTTCTGGAAGACCTCTATCATGCCACGCCGCCGGAAATACTTGCCTGCCTGCGGCAGGCATCGGGGGATACGGTCCTGTTGATCGGGCACAATCCCGGGATCGCGGAACTCGCGCAATGTCTGCCCTCGGACAAACCCTCGCACGGACGGTTTCTCGATTTTCCAACCTGCGCCACGCTGGTAATGGATTTCGACGTCCAAGACTGGCAGGCGGTACAGACCGGCACCGCCGCGTCTTTGAACTTCGTGATCCCGCGTGAACTGACGGGCTGAGTCACGGCACGTGCTTGATCGTCCGGTCTTCATAGGCTCCGAAATCTACCGCGGCTCCAGCTATGGGCCACGCCACCCGTTGAGCATTCCGCGCGTGTCCACGGTGATCGACCTGTGCCGCGCGATGGATTGGCTGCCGCGCCGGCAGTATTTCAACAGTCCGCGCGCAAAGCCTGCTGCGCTCCGCTCTTTTCACACCGAGCGGTACATTCGGTCCTTGCAACACGCCGAGATCGACGGCGCGGTAGACACCTGCACGCGCGACCGTCATGGGTTGGGGACGCTGTCCAACCCGGTTTTCCCCGAAATGTTTCGTCGCCCGGCAACGGCAGCGGGTGGCTCCCTCCTCGGCGCCGAATTGCTGGCCGGCGGCGGCGTCGTCTACAATCCCGGCGGTGGAACGCATCACGGGATGGCCGACAGCGCGGCAGGTTTCTGTTATCTCAACGACCCGGTGCTGGCCCTCAAGGCGTTTCTGTCGCAGGGACATGACCGGGTCGCATATGTCGATATCGACGCCCATCACTGCGATGGCGTGGCCGCGGCCTTCCACGGGGACGCGCGCGTTCTGATGATCTCGACACATGAAGAAAAGCGATGGCCCTTTACCGGGACACTTGAGGATCGGGCCGGCAGCCATGCAATCAACCTGCCACTGCCACGCGGCACGCATGACGACGGTTTTGCGATGGTCGCCAACGAAGTGATACTGCCCGCACTTCAGGCTTGGGGCCCTGCGGCGATCGTTCTGCAATGCGGCGCTGACGGCGTCGCCGAAGACCCGC
Source organism: Roseovarius sp. (assembly GCA_031580875.1). GTDB lineage: Bacteria > Pseudomonadota > Alphaproteobacteria > Rhodobacterales > Rhodobacteraceae > Roseovarius. The sequence goes on along the minus strand of JAVLCJ010000029.1, from coordinate 10,892 downwards.
TTGCACGCCTGACGCTTTCCAACAACGCGCACTGGTTCCTCGTCGCGGCCCTCAAGCCGCTGGCCCCCCGGTTGCTGGTTCTGGGCGGCGGCGGCTATAACCCTTGGACAGTCGGGCGGCTGTGGGCCGGGGTCTGGGCCACGCTCACCGATCACGAGATCCCGGGGCAGTTGCCGGAAAGGGCCCGGGCCGTGCTGGGCGACCTGAGCTGGTCACGCAGGAAGGGCCGCCGACCAGACCACTTGATTAACACGATGCGCGATGCCCCCCGGCACGGCCCCATCCCCGACAATTTGCGCGGCCGCGTCAAGACACTCAAGGCGCGCCAACAAAGCTGGGTCTGAACCGATGACTGACTGGGTCTGCGGCGCCAGCAAGGCGCCACGCCGGGGCCGCATGGCGCGTGTGATCAATGCCCGAGAATCTGGCTGAGGAACAGCTTCGTCCGGTCGCTCTTGGGATTGTTGAAGAATTCTTCCGGCTCGTTCTGCTCGACGATTTGGCCCTGATCCATGAAGATAACACGGTTGGCCACCTGCCGCGCGAACCCCATCTCGTGAGTGACGCAAAGCATTGTCATGCCTTCCTCCGCCAGCTCGATCATGGTGTCGAGCACCTCCTTGATCATCTCGGGATCGAGCGCCGATGTCGGTTCGTCGAACAGCATGATCCGCGGCCTCATGCAAAGCGACCGGGCGATCGCCACACGCTGCTGCTGCCCCCCGGAAAGCTGACCGGGGTACTTGTGCGCCTGGTCCGGAATCTTGACCTTTTCGAGGAAATGCATCGCCGTGTCCTCGGCTTCCCGCTTCGGCGTCTTGCGGACCCAAATGGGCGCCAGCGTGCAGTTTTCCAGAATGGTCAGATGCGGAAACAGGTTGAAGTGCTGGAACACCATGCCGACTTCCGACCTGATCCGGTCGATATTCTTGAGGTCGTTCGACAAAAGCGTTCCATCCACCGTGATTGACCCGCGCTGATGCTCTTCAAGCGCGTTTATGCAGCGGATCAAGGTGGACTTCCCGGAACCCGACGGTCCGGCGATCACGATCCTTTCTCCACGATGCACCGTCAGGTCGACGTCGCGCAGAACATGGAAACTGCCGAACCACTTGTTCATGTTCTCGATCTGGATGGCGACCTCGTCCGAGACCTTCATCGTTGCCGTTTTTTCCATCTGTGCCGTTTCAGCCATAGCCGAGGTCTCCTTAACGATGATCCGTGGTCAACTGACGCTCAAGCCACTGTGAATATTGGGATATGCCGTAGCAGACCACGAAGAACAGCAGCGCCGCGAAGCCGAACAGTTCCCAGTACACGCCGTTCCATTCGGTCGACGCCAGCACCGGGCCACGGATCATGCCGACAAGGTCGAACATCGAGATGATCGAGACAAGCGTCGTGTCCTTGAACAGCCCGACAGCCACGTTCACGATCCCGGGGATCGAGATCTTGAGAGCCTGCGGCAGGATGATCAGGCGCATGGACTGGGCATAGTCCAGCCCCAGACTGTCGGCCGCCTCGTATTGTCCGCTCGGCAGGGCGGAAAGACCGCCGCGGATCACCTCCGCGATGTAGGCCGACGCGAAGGCGGTGATCATGATGATGACCCGAACGATCAGGTCGAAATTCGTTCCCGGCGGCAGGAAATATGCCAGCACGACGTTCGCCACGAAAAGCAGCGTGATCAGCGGCACGCCGCGGATGAACTCGATGAAGACCACGCATATCCACTTGATAATCGGCATGTCGGACTGACGGCCGAGGGCCAGAGCGATGCCGATGGGGATGGACAGCGACACACAGACCGTTCCCAGAATGAGGTTCAGCATGAACCCCCCGATCTGGCGGCTTTCGACCACGGGCGTGGACAAGACGCCCTCGACCGGGACGAAGCCGCTCAACCACCAGAATACACCGGTGGCCGCGATGCCTCCGAAAAAGGCGAGAATGAAACTCTGCGCGACGTAACGGCGATAGACAAGATAACCGACGACGATCCCCAGAAGCGCAAAAGCCGGCACCAGAAGCGACCCGCCCCAAATCAGCCAGTAGGCGACAAACGGGTAAAGCCCGGTGAAATAGAGCATCTGTCGGGGGAAGATCTTGTGAAAAAGCACCGGCGCGATCGCGACGAACAACAGGATGAAAGCCAGCGTGACGCGCCAGTACAATTCGTCGGGATACTGGAACCCGAACAACAATTGGTTCCAACGCTCGGTCAGGACGGCAAAGCAGCCGCCGACCTCGCCTTGCAGGATCTCCCGGCAAGCACGGATCGACGGCGCGTCCCAGATACCGTTGAGTATCCAGGGCAAAATCCATGAAACGAGCGCATAAACGCAGTAGATCGCAGCGAGAGTAAGCAGCCCGTTGAAAACACTGGAAAAGAGGTTTTCACGCATCCATTTCACGACACCCGTTTCGGCCGCTGGCGGCGTCTGTTCGGGCAGCATCGTGTCGCGGACGAAGGCGACGGAGTGTTCATGCGTATCACTCATGTCACCTCTCCTTCAACTTGATCGCGTTGTTGTAGATATTCATCAGCGCGGAAATCGACAGGCTGATCGTCAGGTAGAAAAGCATCAGCAGAAGGATCGTCTCGATCGCGCGCCCTGTCTGGTTCAGCGTGATGCCGCCAAGCGTGCCCGTGAGGTCCATGTACCCGACAGCGATCGCGAGGGAACTGTTCTTGGTGATGTTGAGATAATGCGAAATGAGCGGCGGAATGATGACCCGCAACGCCTGCGGCAGAACGACCAGGTTCATGATGCGGCGGGGCCGTAGGCCAAGCGATGCCGCGGCCTCGGTCTGGCCCTTTGACACCGAAAGGATGCCCGCGCGCACGTTCTCGGCAATGAACGCGCCCGTGTAGATGGCAAGGGCAAACCACAGCGCGATGAGCGACCCCAGAATCTGTATCCCGCCCGAGAAGTTGAACCCGCCGAGTTCCGGATATTCGAGGCTGATCGGTTGGCCGAGCAAGAAGTGGACGACAATGGCCGGCAGCAGCAGGATCAGGACGGAGGGCCAGCCCATGGGGAGCAGTTTGCCCGTGTCGTAAAGAAGCTTCGTGGCATACCGTCGATATGCGAACATACTGATGATCGACGCGATGAATACGCCAAGCACGACCCACCCCATCGGTTCGAACAACGGTTTGGGTACGTAGACACCGCGGTTCGTGAACGCGAACGACCCCAGAAACATCGTCGTGTCGGGATCATCGCCGCGGAAAGCGCGAGGCGCCGGCATCACGGCGGTCATGATTGTGAAGATGATGATGATCCAGATGAGCACAGGCACGTTGCGGAACGCTTCCACGTATACCGCCATCAGCTTGCGGACCAGCCAGTTGTTCGACAGCCGCAAGACCCCTGCGGCAACCCCGATCAACGTGGCGGTCAGGCATGCCAGCAACGACACGAGCAAGGTGTTCATAACCCCCACGATCGTCGCGCGCCAGTGCGATGACCGGCTGTCATAGTCGATGAGCGTCTGGTTGATGTCATAGCTCGACGGTTCCGACAGGAACCCGTACGAAATCGTCAGGCCCGCTTCGCGCAGGTTCTGCGCGAGGTTTGACCCCAGCCAGGCAAAAGCCGCAACAAGCAGCACGAGCGCGATGAACTGGAACGTATAGGCGCGATACCGCGTGTCATAGACAAGCATCGACAGCCGGAACGACTCCTTGGGGGGGTCGGTCAGTGTAGTCATCTGGGAGGGTCCCCGTATTCCGGCCCCGGTTTTTATCTAGCGCGTCAGGGGCGTGGGCCGGTTTATATATCCGGATGCGATGAGGGCGCGGGACAGGCCCGCGCCCTTTCTGGTGCTTTTAGCGGAACGGCGGCGAGTACATCAGGCCGCCATCGGTCCATTGCGCGTTGAGCCCGCGCGCGAGGCCGATCGGGGTGTTCTCGCCGATATGCTTTTCGAACAGCTCGCCGTAGTTGCCACCCGCCTGGATCGCGCGAACCGCCCAGTCAGCGTCAAGGCCGATCATCTCGCCGAGATTGCCCTCGGTCCCGAGAATACGGTTCACTTCGGGCTTGTCTATCGGGCTTGCCGCCATTTCCTCGATGTTGGCGCTCGTGATGCCGTATTCCTCGGCGGCGATCAGCGCGTTGAGGGTCCAGCGAACGACATCGCCCCACTCGTTGTCGCCATGACGCACGAGCGGTCCGAGCGGCTCCTTCGAGACGGTTTCGGGCAGGATGACGTGATCGCTCGGGTTTTCGAAGGCAGCACGCGTCGCGGCAAGGCCGGAACGGTCCGTCGTGTAGACGTCGCACGCGCCCGCAAGGTACTGCTGCTGCGCCTCGGCATTCGTCTCGATCGGGACCGGATCATAGTCCATGTTGTTGGCCCTGAAGAAATCGGCCAGGTTCAGTTCGGTCGTCGTGCCGGTCTGGATGCAGACGGTTGCACCGTCGAGTTCCTTGGCCGAGCTGACGCCGATGCCTTTCGGCACCATGAAGCCTTGGCCGTCGTAGTAGTTGATGCCAACAAACTCGAATTTCAGGTCGTTGTCGCGGCTGAAGGTCCATGTGGTGTTGCGCGCCAGCATGTCGATTTCGCCGGATGCCAGGGCGGTGAACCGGGTCTTGCCCGTGGTGGGCACGAATTCGACGGCCTGAGGATCACCCAGAACAGCCGCGGCGACAGCGCGGCAAACGGCGACGTCGAAGCCATCCCATTCACCGTTTGCGTCGGGAGCCGCGAAGCCGACGAGACCGGTGGTCACGCCGCAGTTCAGCGTACCGCGCGCTTTCACGTCATCCAGCGTAGCGGCAGCCGCAGCACCGGCCGTCAGGCCAGCAACAGTCAGCGCGCCAAGAAATACGGATTTTTTCATGTTTACCTCTTCCTGATTGTCCGCCGTTCCAGAGGGCGGTTCTTTCGGCCGTCCGAGGCCGGGTCGATACTTTAACCGGGAGGATATCTCCCTCAGTGATCGCAAGTTTGTGTGGATTCATCACGAAACGTCAAGACCCACGTCACCAAAAAGCATGGGTAATCGACCTGTTCCAGCGTGAATTGACAGTCGAATGACCTGCCTTCCGCGACGTCGGGTTTCGGCGCGCAAGGAGCAGGATTACCGACGCGAAAGATCGTGAAACTTCTTGGCGTTCACGAAGTCAGATTCTTTTCGCGCGGCGTGATCGCGCGCTTCTTCATCAAAACCCCAGAGCTCTGCCTGCCAAGTCTCGTCCACGCGCGATGCCTGCCACAATTCTTGCACCGGCCGGACATCGTGAACCGCCGCCAGACCGATGATCAATGACCCCGAAAGGCTGACCAAGTCGTGGACCGCGGTCAGGGCGAATATGTCCATGCCGTGAACCTCGGCGCTCAAGGCCCCGAGTGCCGCCTTGTTCTGGGGGTGGTGCATGACACCGACCACGGGCCGCAGGTGGGCACCGAATGTCATGGCCGCCCAGTCAAGCAGGGGATCCCACGCCTCTGCCTGTCGCTCGACCAAGCCGGCCGGCGCATCCGCGCGGTAGCACAGCAAGTCGGAATCTCCATAATCCGCGATCATCTCCGCAACTTGGTCACGCTGATGCGCGACCTTGTCAATCGCGGCATTTGCGGCACGCGTGGCCGGCATGGCGTTCGGATCGATCTCGCCCTGCTGCGCGTCCCATTCAGCCGCGACCGCCTCGGCGAGTGCCCGCGTTGGCACGATCAACTGCGCCTTTGCCGGGGTTCTGACCGGGCGTCCATCGAGCGCCACGCCGAAACCACTGGTTTCCTCGGTCACCTGTGCCGTATCCCAGAACCGTTTCGCTTTCCATTCACTCATGCCGCACCCCGCCAATGGTTTTCCAGAAACTCCGGCAATTCACGGAAATCCCCCAGCACATGCGCCGCCTCGTGCAGGGCATCAGGCCCGTGATATCCCCAGCTCACGCCGATACCGGTGACGCCGGCGGCCCGTGCCATTTCCATGTCGTAACTCGTGTCGCCGATCATCACGGCATTGCCGCGCTCGATCCCGGTTTCATTCATCGCCGCGTGCAGCATGGACGGGTGCGGTTTCGACGGATGATGGTCGCTTACCTGCTGGGTCAGGAAAAGATGCCGTATTCCGTGCCCGTCCAGCAGCTTGTCGAGACCGCGGCGGGATTTGCCCGTGGCAATGCCAAGGATGTTCCCGGGCACGGCGTGCAACCCTTCCACGATCGCTTGTGCATGATCATACAGGGGCGACGACTCTGCCGCGCCCGCTTCCGAGCGAAGTTGCACGTAGGCATCCTTGTACCAGTCAACCATGCGTCGGTGCATGTCCGACGGCGTGTCCGGCGCCAAGCGCGGAATGGCCACGTCTAGCGACAAGCCGACAATGCGCAGGATCGCCGACCGCCCCGGAACGGGGAGGCCCGCGGTTTCGAATGCATGCCGCATCGCGCTGACGATATCCCGTTGGCTATCGACCAGCGTGCCGTCCACATCGAAAACGATCAGGCGCAACGGCATGGTCATGCTGTTTCCTCGAACGGATCGTCGGGCGCGTCGGCGGGTTTCCATTGAAGCATTTCCCACGTCCGGGCCATGTGTTCCGGCAATGGCGCCATGAGACTCAAAACTGCCCCCGTCACGGGATGCGTCAAGGTAAACGATCTCGCGTGGAGGTGCAGCTTCCGGCTGATTTCACCGCCCAGCTGGGCCCCCCATCCGTCACCCGGATTGTCCTGACCAGAACCGCCGTACTTGCCGTCGCCCACGATCGGGTGTCCCAGTTCGGCCATGTGCGCCCGCAACTGGTGTGTGCGGCCCGTTACGGGGACCAACGCCACCCATGCAGTTCTCGTTCCGGCCGCCTCGATCACGGCGTAATCCGTCGTCGCGTGTTTCGCGCCCGGAGTCGTCTTTACTTCCGCAGGGTGCACGCAGCGCATTTTCTCGCCCTCGCCCTGCGCCCCGTGGCCAGGCGCCTTCATCAATCCATACTTGATTGTGCCCATGCGTGGCGTCGGCACGCCGGCCACCGCAGCCCAGTATATCTTGCGGGTTTCACGGTGGCGGAACGCCTCGGTCAAGGATTTGGCCACGCCACGCGTCCGCGCAAGAAGCAGCACGCCCGAGGTGTCCTTGTCGAGCCGGTGAACCAGCTTGGGCTTCTCGTCCAGCTCGAAACGCAAGGCATCCGCCAGACCGTCGACATGGCGCGTCTGGCCGCTACCGCCCTGTACCGGCAGGCCGGGGGGCTTGTTGAGCGCGATGATCTGGTCGTCGCGATAGATCACGGCGGCACGGATCATGGCCGCATCCGCCGAACTTATTTCCTGGCGCTGTCGCGGCGGTGCGCTTGAGGGATCGGGCAGCGGGGGCACGCGCACTTGCTGGCCGGGCGCCAAGCGGGTACTCGCTTTTACCCGGCCACCGTCAACGCGCAATTCACCCTTGCGGCACATCTTCTCGATGCGGCCCTGGGGCACATGCGGGAACTGCCGGCGCAGCCACCTGTCCAACCGCTGATCGCCGTCTGCCGCGTCAACAGTGAGGATTTGCACGCCACTCATGCCCAGATCTCCCGCGCCAACCAGACACCAAGGCCGATTGCCGTCAAGGACAGGCAGACAGAAAGCACCACGTACAGCCCGGCGGCGCCGATCTGCCCGCGCTCGTAAAGCATGAACGCCTCGAGCGAAAAGGTCGAAAAGGTCGTGAATCCGCCAAGCAGGCCGGTCATCATCAGCGGGCCGAGTTGCTGCATGTCGCGTTGAAACGCGAACACGACGAACGCGCCGATCAGGAACGAGCCCAGCACATTGACCCCCAGAACGCCCAACGGAAACGCCGGGCCGGTCAGACGGGCCACGCCAAGCCCGGCCACGAACCGAAGTACCGCGCCTATCGCGCCGCCAAGGGCCACCTGAAGCAGTGTCATGATCATGCCGCGGTCTGTCGCGCGGGACCCGGCGATTGTCAAGCTGGGCGCGCTGATCCGCTGCGGCATGACATAGGGCGCGCGCATCCGGGCGGTGACGTGACGCGTCCGGATTGTTTCATGGCGCGCGCCCGCGCTAGGGTGTCCTCGATATCCCCAGTCAAGCAGGTTTCCGAATATGCAAGATCCAGAAACATTCCTGCGCAACCTTTTCGATCGCGCCGTCGCGGTTGCCGATCCCATGCAAAGCCTGCGACACGCCCTGCCCCCGCGTCCCGATGGCCGTCTTGTCGTGATCGGGGCCGGCAAGGCCAGCGCCCGGATGGCCGAGGCCGTGGAGGTGAGTTATGGCCCCTGCGAAGGGCTCGTGATTACGCGCTACGGGTATGCGCGCCCCTGCGCGGGCATCGAGATCGCCGAGGCCGCGCATCCTGTTCCCGACGCCGCCGGCATGGCCGCGACCCGGCGAATGCTTGATCTGGTCAGCGGACTTGGCCCAGAGGATATGGTGATTGCGCTTATCTCGGGCGGCGCCTCGGCGTTGCTGGTGCAGCCCGCGGGGAACATCACCCTTGCCGAGAAGCAGGCCGTGAACGAGGCGCTTCTGGCCTCGGGCGCGCCGATAGGCAAGATGAATATCGTTCGAAAACATCTCAGCAGGGTCAAGGGCGGGCAGCTGGCTGCCGCGGCCCACCCCGCCCGCATGCTGGCACTGATGATCTCGGATGTCCCCGGCGACGATTCGGCGATGATCGGCTCGGGTCCCACGGTGGGCGATGCCAGCAGCCCGGCGGATGCGCGCGCGATAATCGACAAGCATGCAATCTCGGTGCCGTCATCCGTCGCTGCCGTTCTGGCGGGCAGGTCCGGGGTCGTCGCGCCGGGCGACCCGCGCCTTTCGGCTGTTGAAAATGTCATTTATGCTGCGCCCTCCCAATCGTTGAGCGCCGCCGCGGAATTGGCGCGCGAAACCGGCTTGACCCCCCGCGTGCTCGGAGATTCCCTCGAAGGAGAAGCACGCGAGGTTGCGGCGGCCCATGCACGGCTGTCACGTGAGCTGCAGGACGGTCTGAAGCATGGCGACGCCCCCATTTTATTGTTGTCAGGCGGGGAACTTACCGTGACTCGTCAAGGGGATGGGCTGGGGGGGCCGAACGCGGAATACGCATTGGCGCTGGCGGTCGCGCTGGATGGGGCACCGGGCGTCCATGCCATCGCGTGCGATACCGACGGCGTGGATGGCGCGGCCGAGGTGGCTGGCGCCGTGATCGGCCCGGATACCCTGCGCAAGGCCGAAGCGGCGGGACGCAGCCCGTTGGCCTCGCTGGAGGAAAACGATGCTCACGGCTTTTTCTCGGCGATCGGCGACCAGGTGGTGACGGGCCCCACCTTGACCAACGTGAACGATTTCCGGGCGATCCTGATCGAACCGGCGGGATGACAGAACCCGCCGGACGGGGCGATTTTCCGGCCGCGGTAACGCGACGGCGACGCGTCGGCATCACGGCGGTGCGCCGGACGCGCGGCGGCCCTAATCTGCGCGGGAGTCGGAGGTCCTGAAGAAACGCGCGCGGCCAACGCTGTCATATGCCTCGAAGCCGGCACGCCGCGCATCCCGGGGCGAATAGACGTTGCGCAGATCGGCCAGTCGCGGCCGGGCCATCTTGCGCGCCAGTCGTTTCAGGTCGAGCGCGCGGAACTCGTTCCACTCGGTCAGGATGACAAGCAGGTCCGCCTTGTGCGCGCATTTGTAGGCGTCGGAAAACCACGTGACGCCGGGCAACAGGGCCTCGCCCTCGCGGCGCCCCTGCGGATCACACACGCGCACCTTGGCCCCGCCGCCCACGAGCGCGGGAACAACGGTCAGCGACGGCGCCTCGCGCATGTCGTCGGTATTTGGCTTGAAGGTGACACCGAGAACCGCGATCGTCCGGCCGTTGAACGAGCCGTCGCAGAGGTCGCGCAGCTTTTCCACCATGCGCCGCTTGGTGGTGTCGTTGACCGCGATCACCTGTTCGGTGATTTCCATCGGCACCCCGTTGTCCTGCCCGATCCGGGCCAGCGCCCGGGTGTCCTTGGGAAAGCAGCTGCCACCATAGCCCGGCCCCGCGTGAAGGAACTTGTTGCCGATCCGGCCATCCAGCCCCATGCCGCGCGCCACCTGCTTGACGTCGGCGCCCGTGCGTTCGCACAGGGCGGCGATTTCGTTGACGAAGGTGATCTTGGTCGCGAGGAAGGCGTTGGCCGCGTACTTGATCATCTCGGCGCTTTCCAGGTCCGTGACGATGATCGGGAACTCGCGCAGATAGAGCGGCCGATAGATATCGGCCATGACTTCGCCGGCGCGGTCGGTTTGCACGCCGACGACCACGCGATCGGGTTTCATGAAATCGTCGATGGCCGCGCCCTCGCGCAGGAACTCGGGGTTCGAGGCCACGTCGAAATCAAGCGCCGGGTTGGCCTTTTTCACGGTCTGCTTGACCTGCCGGTTGGTGCCGACCGGCACGGTCGACTTGGTCACGATCACGATGTAATCGCGGGCGATGCGCGCGATCTCGTCGGCGGCGGCCATCACGTAGGTCAGGTCGGCGTGTCCGTCCCCGCGCCGCGTTGGCGTGCCGACGGCGATGAAAACCGCCTCGGCCCCGTCGAGCGCGGCGGCCAGATCGGCGGTGAAGCGCAGGCGCCCGGCCGCGACGTTGCGGGCCATGACCTGCTCGAGGCCCGGCTCGTAGATCGGCACCTCGCCTTGGGTCAGACGCGCGACCTTGTCGGCCGCCTTGTCGACGCAGACCACATCGTGGCCAAAATCGGAAAAACAGACCCCGGAGACAAGACCGACATAGCCGGTGCCAATCATTGCAATTTTCAAAAGAAATACCTCGGTTCGGTAATTGTGAGCGACATCTGATCGACGCGACAGAGCATCTTATTGATCAACACCTTTTGCCTTCAGCTCGGCGAGCTCTGCCTCGGACAGATCGGCTCCGACCTCTTC
>JAVLCJ010000028.1:5635-31538 GCA_031580875.1 Roseovarius sp. | reverse complement strand
CGTGTGGTCATGTGGGAATCCCGTTCTGAAGTGGGGCGGGTGTATCCCATCCTGCCGGGCAGCACCAGACGCCGCGGCGCGGCGGCCATGCGAAGATTGCGTTCTGTGCCGGCCATGGTGCGGCGTTTCCGGACCACCGCGTTGCCGACGCGAAGCCGACGGTGAACAGACCGGCCGAATACCGGGTCCAGCCATGGCCGTGCCGGTCTGCGCCCCGGGGTGATCCCGCTCAACGGTCAGTCCATTATCGAATCAAAAATGCGAATTATTCGCAATTGCATTGACTTGCCGCGCCGACACCTACATAACCGTTGGCAAGCACATCCACATTGCGGGAACTCTTATGCCGATCACACGCCGAAACTTTCTGCGTTTCTCCTCTGCCCTCGCGGTCCTCGGGGCCGGGCCGGGACACGCCGGCGCGACTCGCCTCGACGTGGTGGCAAGCACGGGCATGATAGCCGACGCCGTCCGCAGCGTGGGCGGCGACGCGGTGACGGTGACGGCGCTGATGGGCCCTGGGGTCGATCCGCATTCCTATCGGCAGACCCGCAGTGACATCGTGGCACTGACGCGATCCGACCTTGTTTTGTGGCACGGGCTCTATCTCGAAGCGCAGCTGGAGGAGTTCCTGCGGAAACTCGCAAAGCGCAAACACGTCGTTGCCGTGGGCGAAAGCGTGCCCGAGGCCGAACTCATCGCGCACGAGGAGTATGACGGCCGGTTCGACCCGCATGTCTGGATGGTGCCGGCGCTCTGGCTTCATGTCGTGCGCGCCGTCGAAACGGCCCTGCGGGAGGCCGACCCGCAGAACGCGGATTTATTTGCCGCCAATGCCGAAGCGCACCGTGCGGAGATAGACCGCCTTGCCGATTATGCGAAAGCGTCGCTTTCAACGGTGCCCGAGGCATCGCGCGTGTTGCTGACGGCGCATGATGCGTTCGGCTATTTCGGACGCTCCTACGATTTCGACGTGGTGGGAATTCAGGGGATATCGACCGAATCCGAAGCGGGGCTCAACCGGATCGGGGCGTTGGTGGACATGCTTGTCGAGCGCGACATTCGCGCCGTTTTCGTCGAAAGCTCGGTATCTGATCGAAACGTGCGTGCCTTGGTCGAGGGCGCGGCGGCGCGGGGGCACGAGGTTGATATCGGGGGTGAGCTGTTCTCGGATGCGATGGGTGAACCCGGCACGTACGAGGGCAGCTACACAGGAATGATTGATCACAACGTGACGACCATCGCGGCGGCGCTCGGCGGGCATGTTCCGGAGCGGGGCATGCAGGGCCGGCTTGCGGCGGGAAGCTGAGGGAGAGCCGTCGATGCAACTTGAGCTCGCCACCCGGCAGGGTATGCCCACGCAGCATGATAACCTGAGCCAGAGCCCGCTTGCCATCCGCGGCCTTACCGTGTCCTACGGTGAGAAGCCGGCCGTTTTTTCCGTGAACGCAACCTTTGTTTCCGGCGCGATGACGGCCATTATCGGCCCCAACGGGGCAGGCAAGTCGACGTTGCTGAAGGCGGCACTCGGCATCGTCAAACCGTTGTCCGGCCGGGTGACGTGCTGGGGCGTTCCCTTGTCGAAACAGCGGCACCTGATCGCCTACGTGCCGCAGCGCGCCAGCGTGGACTGGGATTTTCCGACGAGGGTGATAGACGTTGTGCTCATGGGCCTGTACCGCGAACTGGGCTGGTTGCGCCGGGTGCGCACCCGGCATCTCGAGGCCGCGATGACCTGCCTTGGGCGTGTCGGGATGGAAGGTTTCGCGGACCGGCAGATCGGGCAGCTTTCGGGCGGGCAGCAACAGCGCGTGTTCCTCGCGCGCGCCTTGGCCCAGAACGCCGAGCTCTACCTGCTCGACGAGCCGTTCGCCGGCGTGGACGCCGCCACCGAGACAGCGATCATCGCGGTGCTGAAAGACCTCAAGGCACAGGGAAAAAGTATCGTTGCCGTGCATCACGACCTGACAACGGTGCCGGACTATTTCGACAACGCCTTCCTGATCAATACGCGCGCGATCGCCGAGGGCCCCGTGGCGCAAACCTTCACCGACAAGGCCTTGCAGGAAGCCTATGGCGGACGCTTGGCGACGGCCCAGATCGGCGTGGCCGGGTGACCATGCTGCTTGACGCGCTGACGCTACAGCTTGGCTACAATGCCGCGCTCGTTGCTGTTGGCGCTGGTCTGCTTGGCATGGCGGCCGGCGCCACCGGGACATTCCTGTTCCTTGGCAGGCGGGCACTCGTCAGTGACGCGATAAGTCATGCCACGCTGCCCGGGGTCGGGCTGGCATTCATGGTAATGGTCTGGCTGGGCGGTGACGGCAGGGCGCTGCCCGGGCTTCTGTTGGGCTCAGCGTTGTCCGCATGGGCGGGGCTGCTTTGCGTCAGCGCACTGACGCGCCACACGCGCCTCGGCGAGGACGCCGCGATCGGCGCTGTGCTGTCGGTTTTCTTCGGTTTCGGGATCGTCCTGCTCACGGTGATCCAGTCGATGAGTGCGGGCCGGCAGGCCGGACTCGAGACTTTTCTTCTTGGCGCCACCGCGGGAATGCTCTGGAACGACGCCGTCATCATCGCGGTCGGCGGGGGCTTGGTGTTGGCGCTCGTGATATTGCTGCGGCGCCCGATGGCTCTCGTCGCCTTCGATCCCGAATTCGCGGCCGGCAGTGGAGTGCGCGTGCACCGTATGGAACTGGCCATGATGGCGCTTGCAATGGCTGTCACGGTTGTCGGGCTCAAGATCGTGGGGCTGATCCTGATCGTCGCGCTGTTGATCATCCCGCCCGTGGCGGCGCGTTTCTGGACCGAGCGGGTGGGTGCCGTCGTCCTGATTGCGGGCACAATCGGTGGCGCCTCGGGCTATATAGGCGCGGCGGTTTCCGCAACGGCGCCGGATCTTCCGACAGGGCCCATAATCGTGCTCGTGGCTTTCGCATTGTTCCTTGTTTCCCTGCTCGTGGCACCTGTTCGCGGCCTGTTGGCGGCATGGTTGCGCCACCGCCGGTTCCAGACACGCGTCCATCTGCGGCAGGGATTGCTGGCGCTGTCCCAGGGACAACCGATTTACGAACCGCTGACGCTTCGGTTGCTCGGGCGGGCCGGATATGTTCGCGCCGACGGTGTGGCCACCGCCTCGGGACGTGCACAGGCGGCGAGGGCGCGCCTGGACGAAAGGCGGTGGCAATTGCTGCGCAGCGACGTTGCCCACGAGGCCGCGGCGGCGCGGTACGATGGCCTGACGCCGCTCGAAACCGTGCTGACTCCCGATCAAATCTCGGAACTGGACCGCCAGCTTGGGCCGGAGGCCGCAACATGATCGGTACTGAATTCGTGTCCCTTTCGCTGCCGCCGCTGCTGATCGGCACTTTCGCGGCCGTTGCCTGTGCCTTGCCCGGAAACTTTCTCTTGCTGCGGCGTCAGGCGTTGATCGGGGATGCTATCAGCCACGTCGTTCTGCCGGGGATCGTTGTCGCATTCCTGGTGACAGGGCTGGTCGCGGCCATCCCGATGATGCTCGGCGCCGCCGCCGCCGCGCTTGTCGCCGTGGCCCTGATCGAGATCGTTCGCCGGCTTGGCCGGATCGACCCTGGCGCGGCAATGGGTGTCGTGTTTACAGCGATGTTCGCGGGTGGTGTCCTTCTGCTGGAACAATCGGATACCTCCGACGTGCATCTTGACGTGCAGCACGCGCTTTACGGCAATCTTGAAAGCCTGATATGGCTCGACGGTTTCGGGTGGGCGTCGCTGCTGGATTGGCAGCACCTGCAAGGCCTTCCGCCGGAACTTCCTCGAATGGCGCTGACGCTTGTTTGCGTTTCCCTGTTCACGGTCGTGTTCTGGCGTCCTCTGAAACTGGCGACGTTCGATGAGGGGTTCGCTCGAACACAGGGCATATCCACCGGCTGGCTCGGCATGGCGCTTGTCGGCGTCGCTGCCGTTGCCGCGGTCGCGGCATTCGACGCGGTTGGCTCGATCATCGTGATCGCCATGTTCATTTGCCCCCCTGCTGCGGCCCGGATGATGACCAACCGGCTTGAAACCCAGATCGGGTGGTCGATTGCGTTTGCGATACTGTCCGCCATTTCGGGGTATGTTCTGGCAGGATACGCGCCGCTCTGGCTGGGTTATGCGAACGCCGTCAGCGCAGCCGGCATGATCGCGACCGTTTCGGGGGTGATCCTTGCCGTTACGGCGATTGCCGGACCATGTCGCAGGCGGGCCGGCATGCCGGCGGATGCCGATCGACAGTCTTGACGGCGCGGCGTGTACACGGGATGTGCCGGGCGTAATCGCTTGACCGCCGTGAGGGCTCGGGGCATCAAGCGACCCATGCTGATTTACAAGATCTTCCGCGAACACGAATGGCAGGCGTTGCAGGATACCGGTGCGACCGATGGGGCACCGGTGGATATCAAGGATGGCTACATTCATTTCTCGACCGCGGCACAGGCCGCTGAAACCGCGGCCAAGCATTTTGCCGGTGAAGACGGGCTGGTTCTGCTGGCCGTGGCAACCGGCGGATTGGGGGATTGTCTGAAATGGGAGGTCTCGCGCGGTGGCGCGCGGTTCCCGCACCTGTATCGTGAATTGCGCATCGAGGACGTGGAATGGGCGCGGCCAGTGCCGCTGTTGGACGGACGGCACCGTTTCCCGCCGGAGATGGTATGAAGGCGGTCGAGCAACTGGGATTGCGGACCCTGCGCGGGCTGGACCCCGAGCGCGCCCATGCCGCGGGTCTGATGGCGCTCCGTGCGGGCCTGGTGCCCTTGTCCGGTTTGGTGACATCACCCCGGTTGCGCACCGAGGTCGCCGGCCTTCGTCTTGTCAACCCGGTCGGGCTCGCGGCTGGTTTCGACAAGAACGCCGTGGCGCTTTCGCCGCTGTCGCGCGCCGGTTTCGGTTTTCTCGAAGTGGGCGCCGTCACGCCAAGGCCCCAGCCGGGCAACCCGAAGCCAAGGCTTTTTCGTCTGCCCGAGGATCGCGCGGTCATCAACCGGTTCGGTTTCAACAACTACGGAATGGAGGCGGTCGCGGCGCGGCTGTCCGACAGGCCGCGCGATGCAGTCATCGGCCTGAACCTTGGGGCCAACAAGGACAGCGCGGACCGTGCCGAGGATTATGCCCGCGTTCTTTCCCATTGCGGTCGCTACCTCGATTTCGCAACGGTCAACGTCTCCAGCCCGAACACCGAGAAATTGCGTGATCTGCAGGGGGCCGAGGCCCTGAGCGCCTTGCTGGCGGGCGTCATGGAGGCCCGCAACACGCTGCCCTCGCCGATCCCGGTTTTCCTGAAGATCGCCCCGGACCTGAGCGATGACGAGCTGTTGGAGGTGACGGACGTGGCGACCCGCAGTGGTGTCGCCGGGATCATCGCGACGAATACCACGCTGAGCCGCGACGGATTGACAAGCGCGGCCCAAGACGAGGCCGGTGGGCTTTCGGGCGCGCCGCTGTTCGACAAATCCACACGGGTTGTCGCCCGGCTTTTCAACATGACGGACGGAATGATGCCCTTGATCGGCGTGGGCGGCATAGGGTCGGCCGAGGACGCGTATGCAAAGATATGCGCCGGGGCGAGCGCGGTGCAGCTTTATTCGGCCCTGGTCTATGGCGGGCTGTCGTTGGTCGCCGGGATCTCGCAAGGGCTGGACCGCCTGCTGGCGCGGGACGGGTTTGCCTCCGTGGCGGAAGCCGTCGGAACCGATACGGAAGCATGGCTGTGATCACGATATGGCACAATCCACGATGCAGCAAATCGCGTGAGGCGCTCGCGCTTCTCGAAGCGCACGGAAAGCAACATTCGGTCAGACGATATCTGGATGACGTTCCCACGGTCGAGGAAATCGGGTCGACGCGTGACACGCTCTGCTGTCTCGCGATCGAGATGATACGCAAAGGTGAAAGCCTGTTCCGGGAGCTGGAGCTGTCGAAAGATGATGACGACGAGGCCCTGATCGCGGCAATGGCATCACACCCGAAATTGATCGAGCGCCCGATCGTTTTCGTGGGGTCTCGCGCCGTTATCGGGCGGCCGCCGCAGCGCGTGCTGGACATTCTGTAGCGCTGACTGCGCCCGGAGCGCTCAGCCTTGCGAGAGGCGCTGCAACAAGGCGCGCGCGGCCGCCTGTTCGGCCTGCCGTTTCGAGCCGGCCGTCGCGCTGTCGGCGGCCCCGGTTTCAAGTCGTGCTTCGATCGTGAATAGTGGGGCGTGATCCGGGCCGGTACGGGCGGTTTCGACATAGGCCGGCGGGGCCAGCCCGCGCGACTGCGCCCACTCCTGAAGGGTCGTCTTGGGATCGCGCGCGTCTTCCTTGACGGTTTGTACCCGCTTGCCCCACAGCCGCAAGACCAGCTTCTTGGCGGCCTCGAAGCCGGCATCGCGGTAGACGGCGGCGATCACCGCCTCCATGGCGTCACCCAGAAGGGCCTGCTTGCGCCGGCCGCCTGACATCATTTCGGAACGGCCGAGTTTCAGCACCTTGCCGAGATCGATTTCCCGAGCGACCTCCGCACAGGTTTCCTTGCGAACCAGTGCATTGAACCTCGGGGCCAGCTGGCCCTCGGCGGCAGTGGGAGCCTCTTCCAGCAGGGCCTCGGCCATCACCAGCCCGAGAACCCGGTCGCCCAGAAATTCGAGCCGCTGATTGTCATCGCGCGTTGCGGAGGCCATCGAGGAATGCGTGACCGCGTGGATCAGCAGGTCGGCACGCGCGAAGTCATGTCCCAGGCGGGTCTGAAATTCTTTCAATTCCCCCGAAAGCTTCATGGCCGGTCAATCCAGTTTTTCGAAAAAGCGGTCGCCTCGCCATGTCCAGAAGAAGAGCATCGAGCGTCCGGCAGAGGAGAAGACAACACGACCCGCCCGTCCGATCAGGTTCTCGTACGGGACGAACCCGACGCCGCCAACTGCCTGTGGAAACCGTGAATCCGTCGAGTTGTCGCGATTGTCGCCCATGAAGAAATAATGGCGCTCCGGCACGTGGAAAACCCCGGTATTGTCGGAACGCTGCGTGCCGATGTTCAGGATGTTGTGGCTCCGCCCGCCGGGCAGCGTCTCGATGAAGCGGGACTTGATGCAATCCGCGCCTTGGCCGACAACGCCGTTCTCGCAGCGGGGGCGGATGCCCATGGGCCCCTGCGTGTTGAAAGTCTCCACGAAGTTCCCCGCCGCTTCCAGCTCCACCGGCTCGCCATTGATATGCAGGACGCCGTCCTTCATCTGGATACGATCGCCCGGAAGGCCGACAACCCGTTTGATGAAATCCGTTCCGTTCACCGGGTGTCTGAAAACGATGATGTCGCCGCGCTCGGGATCACTGCCCATGAGGCGGGTGTTGTCGCCATCAAGGAAACCACAGATATCCTTGGCGTCGATCTCGATACCGAGGCTCTGGATGCGGATCGTGGGGCAGGAGGCGTAGGAATAACCGTAAGCCATCTTGTTCACGAAAAGGAAATCACCGATCAGCAGGGTGTCTTTCATCGAACCTGAGGGGATCCAGAACGGCTGAAAGAATATGGTGCGGAAGATCCCCGCGATGAGCAGCGCCCAGAAAACCGTCTTGATCGTTTCCCAGACAGCGCTCGATTTCTTGGCGTCCGATGCCATGCCGGCCTCCGCTTTCGGTATCCGGGGCTACATGCGGCGCCCGCGAACAGGTGTCAAGGCGCAGCACAAGCCCCGGAAACGGCGGAACCGACATGACATGTGCCAAGAGGCGCGTTCACCCGCGCAACGCGTGGGACCGCACCACCCGGAACATGCCGTCCTGACCTTCGCCGACGAGGCTCAGCGCCCCGACGGGAAAGGGACACGGCAGCAGGTGGTCAAGATTCCGGTGCAGAACATCGCGGACATTGTCACGCAAGGAGCGCGGCAATTTGCCGGTCAGCGTGATATGAAAGCGAAACTCTTCCATCACGTAGGGATACCCCCATTGGTCAAGCAGGCGCTGCTGGACCGGAGAAAGCCTTGATGTACGCCGTTTCGCCTTTTCCCCATCCGTGAGGGGCGCTCGCAACTGATCAAGCTCCTTGACTGCCCGCGCGGCCAGATCGTTGATGCCGGCACACTCGCCCGATGGCACGAGGGCCAGAAAACTTCCGAGCCGGGCAATTTCCAGCCCGTCCAGCATGACCGGGGCCGAGCTCGCGCAGAAAGCGGCCAAGGCGTCGTTCAGCGCATCGGGCGATGCGCCGTCGGCCAAACGAAAGGGAGGTTTGATCGTCGCGTGCAGCCCGTATTTGCGCGGGGTGGCCGTTATTTCGGCACGGTCTGCGGCAAGCCCGCCGACATCCGGTACGGGCGGTATGGTGCCGCTGACGGCATCCCATCCCAGCCAGCCGTTTCCGAAATGCGAAAAGGGCCCCGGTGCCGGTACGAAGTAGATGGCGTAGCGTTTGAAACTCATTGCGTGTCCGAAAGCTTGCTGTGCTTGTCGCATGGGCAGGGTCCTGTTGACACAAACGGCGGGCGCCGCCAACCGATCGGTCACGCCGCCTTTTTGACATGATCCGGATAATCGCCCATAGATTGCGCCGGCGTACCGCCCACAAAACGGAGTTTTCATGACCTACCCGATGTTCGAGCGTCCCGCCGCCCCCGACGTGCCGGTCAGCGGGCAGGATGCCGTATTCCCGGTCCGGCGGGTGTTCTGTGTCGGGCGCAACTATGTCGCGCATGCCGAGGAAATGGGCAACGAAGTTGACCGAGAGGCGCCTTTCTATTTCACGAAGTCAGCCCATGCGATCTGCCTGTCTGGCAGTGAAATTCCCTATCCGCCGGGCACGTCCGATTGTCATTATGAAATGGAATTCGTGGTTGCGCTCGGCGGGTCTGCGTTTCGGGTGAACGAAACCGATGCCATGAATGCCGTTTTCGGTTATGCATGCGGCATCGATCTCACGCGGCGTGATCTGCAGGCGATTGCCAAGTCGAAAGGCCGCCCGTGGGACCTTGGCAAGGATTTCCAGAATTCGGCGATCATCGCACCGATCAGCCCTGCCAAACGCTTCGGTGCCATCGGCGAGCAGCGGATCAGCCTGAGCTTGGACGGAAACCCGGTGCAGGAGGCACGTTTGAATGACATGGCATGGTCCGTGCCCGAACTGATCTCGCACTTGTCCCGGTATTACCATTTGCAACCCGGCGACCTGATATATACAGGAACGCCCGCCGGCGTCGGCCCGGTTGCCCCCGGGAGCGAGCTTTGCGGGAGGATAGATGGCCTCGACGACCTGACTCTGGCAATCGGTCCGGCGGAATAAAAACCGTGGGCGGCGCGCGGTTTCAAGGAGATTTTGGGCGGGCCCTAGGTAATGCCCAAACGGCATACTCCGGGCGCACCGGCCTTGCCGTGCGCCCGGATCGCTGGCCGTGATTCAACAGCGGCTCAGCCCATGAGACGCCGCGCGATGACTTGCGCCTGAATTTCCGCTGCGCCCTCGAAGATGTTGAGGATTCGTGCGTCGCACAGGATACGGCTGACGGGATACTCTAGGGCGAATCCGTTACCCCCGTGGACCTGAAGAGCATTGTCAGCGGCCGACCACGCAACGCGTGCCCCGAGCAACTTGGCCATGCCCGCTTCGAGATCGCAGCGGCGGTCGTTGTCCTTTTCCCACGCGCTGAAGTACGTCAGTTGGCGCGCCACCATGATCTCGACGGCCATCATTGCCAGCTTGCTTGACACGCGCGGGAAATCGATCAGGGCCTTGCCGAACTGCTTGCGGTCCTTTGCGTATTGCATGGCGCTATCCAGCGCCGACTGCGCCACCCCGACGGCGCGCGCCGCGGTCTGGATCCGGGCCGATTCGAAGGTTTCCATCAGCTGCTTGAACCCTTTCCCCTCCTCAAGGCCCAACAGGTTCTCGCCTTTCACGTGGAAATTGTCGAAGCCCAGCTCGTATTCCTTCATCCCCCGATAGCCCAGAACCTCGATCTCGCCGCCCGTCATGCCGGGTGTGGGAAACGGGTCGTCATCGGTGCCTGGGGTCTTCTCGGCAAGAAACATGGACAGGCCGCGGTGATCGGTCGTGTCGGGCTTGGTCCGCGCAAGCAATGTCATGACATTCGTCCGGGCCGCGTGCGTGATCCATGTCTTGTTGCCGGTGATATTCCAGTCACCGCTGTCGTCCTGAACGGCGCGCGTGCGAAGGCTGCCCAGATCGGAGCCGGTGTTGGGTTCGGTGAACACGGCTGTCGGCAGCGTTTCACCGCTGGCCAGCTTGGGAAGCCATTTCTGCTTTTGATCCTCGGTGCCGCCGGCAAGGATGAGTTCGGCCGCGATCTCTGACCGGGTGCCCAGACTGCCGACGCCGATATAGCCTCGCGAAAGTTCCTCGGAGACCACGCACATCGACGCTTTGGACAAGCCCAGCCCGCCGTACTCCTCGGGTATCGTGAGGCCGAAAACGCCCATCTCGGCAAGTTCATCAATTACATCGAGCGGGATCAATTCGTCCTTCAGGTGCCAGTCATGGGCATGCGGGTCGATCCTGTCGACCGAATAGCGGCGAAACTGTTCGCGTATCATTTCCAGTTCGTCGTCCAAGCCGCTCGCCCCGACGGTGATTTCCGCGGCACGTTCCTGCATCAGTTCCACCAGGCGCGTGCGAGCGGCTTGCGTGTTCCCCGCCTGCATCAGGGTCAGGACAGCGGCGTCGGACAGGATATGTTCAGGGCTCAACCCGAAATCGGTCAGCCGGACGATCTCGCCCTGGTTCATCTGAATGCCGCCGTGGATCTGGGCGAGGTATTCGCCAAAGGCAATCTGGTGAATCAGTTGCTCGACTTCCCCGAACTTCCCGGCTGTCTGCAGGTTCTCGGCCCAGTTTTGCATCTGCCGCAGGGATTCGACGTAGGTGGCCAGCCACGCCAAGCCGTGTGCCGCTGTCTGGTTGTCGTTGATCGCGCTGCCCGAGACACGGCCATCGACCGTAACCATCTGGCTTAACGCCTTTTTCGCTTTCTCAAAAACTGTTTCCGCCGGCTTGAAAGCCGCCCCGGTCAAGGCGAGGAGGCCATCGAGAATGATCGGGTTTGCCATTGCGGCATCCTGTCCGTCATGCGCCATGTGTCACATCCTTTTTCTGTTGTGCCCTGTCTAACCATTTCGCAGTTGCAGCGCAACTATTATACGCGTGAGGGTGCGGAGTTGATCATTTGTTGCGTGCCCATTTTTCGGCTGCGCATCATCCCTGAGATGGTATCACGGCAGCCATGGAAAATTTCTTGGACCTGTCGGTGGTCGCTTGGGCTGCTTGCCTTGGAGTTGCGGTGGGGGCCGGTTTCGTCAAGGGGCTGGTAGGTTTCGCCATGCCGATGGTGATGATCTCGGGGCTGAGCTCGGTGGTGGCGCCGGAATTGGCGTTGGCGGGCCTGATCCTGCCGACCGTTGTCACCAACCTGTGGCAGGCATTGCGGCAAGGTCCCCGCGCCGCGGTCTATTCCATGAACAAATTCAAGACGTTCCTTGGCGTCGGTCTGATTTTCCTGCTCGCCTCGGCGCAACTGGTTCGGTTCATCGACGGCGCCGCTCTGCTGCTGTTGATCGGGGTGCCTATCAGCCTTTACGCGGTTCTGACACTGGCCGGTCTGACGTTGCGCCTGCCAAAGGGCGCAGGACCCAAAGCCGAAGCCGCAATTGGCGCTGTAGCCGGTTTTTTCGGGGGAATTTCAGGTGTTTGGGGGCCGCCAACGGTTGCAATGCTGATGGCGCGGGAAACCGAAAAAGGCGAGCAGATGCGGGTGCAGGGCGTCATCTACGGGTTGGGTGCGCTCGCGTTGACGGCTGCGCATCTGGGGTCGGGGCTGCTCAACGCGGCCACCGCGCCATTTTCGCTGGCGCTGGTCGTGCCGGCCATCCTGGGCTTGTGGCTGGGGTTCCGCCTGCATGACAGGATCGATCAGCCGGCTTTTCGGAAGGCCACCTTGGCGGTGCTGTTGCTGGCGGGGCTGAACCTTGTCCGGCGGGGGCTGATGGGGGGCTGACACCATGCGTCTGACAAGCCTTCGGCATTGCATCGGTATCGCGTCCGAAGTGCGACGGTGTGCAGGACGCGCCCGCCGCCGCTGTTGCGACGTCATGCCGCGATGCAGCGGATGCGGGGCAAGGGCGCGATGCCGCACCGGAAACCGGGAAGGCAAAGGCCGGGTAACCCGCCCTGCCCTCGCTTGCCGGCACGGGCGGGTGCTCGTTCAGCCGATGGCGGCCGCCTTCACGTCGTCGTCGATGAAGGGCAGGTATTGATCGAAGTTGTCCGCGAACATCTGCACCAGCTTTGCCGCCTGCCGGTCATAGCTGTCAGGTTTGTCCCACGTGCGCCGCGGATTCAGCAGAACCGTGGGCACGCCCGGCGCATCGACGGGCACCTCGAACCCGAAATTCGGGTCCTTGCGAAATTCGACGTTCGACAGCGATCCGTCCAGCGCGGCCGTCAGCAGGGCGCGCGTCGCCTTGATCGGCATCCGTGAGCCGACACCGTAGGAGCCGCCCGTCCAGCCGGTATTGACCAGCCAGCATGTCGCGCCGTGCCTTGCGATCTTTTCCCGCAACAGGTTGCCGTAGACCTCGGGGCGCCGCGGCATGAAGGGCGCACCGAAGCAGGTGGAGAATGTCGGCTCGGGCTCGGTTATGCCGCGTTCGGTGCCGGCCACCTTGGACGTGAAGCCCGACAGGAAATGATACATCGCCTGCGCCGGGGTCAGCCGCGCGATCGGCGGCAGCACGCCGAACGCATCGCAGGTCAGCATGATGATGTTTTTCGGGTGTCCGCCGATGGCCGTCTTGGAGGCGTTCGAGATGTATTCCAGCGGGTAGGCGCAGCGCATGTTCGCGGTAAGGGAATCGTCCTCGAAATCCAGCTCCAGCGTCTCTGGGTCATAGACCATGTTCTCGATCACTGTACCGAACTTGGTGGTCGTCGCGTAGATCTCGGGTTCGGCCTCGGGGTCGAGATTGATGGTCTTGGCGTAGCAGCCGCCTTCGAAGTTGAAGGTGCCACGATCGGACCAGCCGTGTTCGTCGTCGCCGATCAGCGTGCGTTCGGGATCGGCCGACAACGTGGTCTTGCCGGTTCCCGAGAGCCCGAAGAAAACGGCGGTGTCGATCGGGTTGTCATTTGCATGATTGGCCGAGCAGTGCATGGGCATGATACCCTTTTCGGGCAGCAGGTAATTGAGCAGCGTGAAGACCGATTTCTTGTTTTCGCCGGCGTACTCGGTGCCGCCGATCAGGATGATCTTGCGATCGAAGTTCAGCGCGATGACCGTTTCGGAGCGGCAGTCGTGCTTTGCCGGGTCGGCGCGGAATGTCGGGCAGTTTATGACGGTGAAATCGGCGATGAACTTGTCGAGGGCGTCGCGATCGGGTCGGCGGAGCAGGTGGCGGATGAAAAGCCCGTGCCATGCCAGTTCGGTGATCATGCGCACCTTGATGGCATTGGCGGGGTCGGCGCCCCCGGTGAGGTCCTGCACGTAATAGGTGCCGCCCTGCATGTGGGTTATCATGTCCTGGTAGAGCGCGTCGAAACCGTCGGGTGACATCTCGGCGTTGTTGTCCCACCAGATCGTGTCGGCGACGTTGTCGGTCCTGACCACGTGCTTGTCCTTGGGGGAGCGCCCGGTGAACTTGCCCGTGGAGACGAGGAAGGTGCCGCCACGGCCGAGCTGGCCCTCGTCGTTCTTGAGCGCGGCCTGGATCAGGGACGGCTCGACCAGGTTGTAATAGACATTGCCAAGCCCGGTGATTCCCTGATCCTCAAGCCGGAATTGCGGGTTTACCCGTCCGAATGTCATTATCTCAAAGCTCCTGTAGCATTTAACCGGGGCGATGGCGGTGCCGCGGCGTCCGCGTTGGCGCTGTGACCCGCCCGATGCGCGGGTCATAACATGACGGTTTTGCGAATGAACAGGACGCTTTTAGGCAGTTAGCGCAATCAAATCCAAGTTAGCGCAACCAGCCGTTTGTCCCCGCGCGGGTCTGTTCACGTGGCCCGTGGCTATTCAGCCGATGGTTACGAAATTCCGGTTCGATCATTCGCGAAAGACGGGCCGATTCGCAGTTTGGGATTGATCGGCAAGCCAAAAAAGGCGCATAATGGTGAAAAAAATAAGGCAACCAGAGCAGAACAAGGAAATTTCCCATGTCGACAATCGCCCTTGTGGACGATGACAGGAATATACTGACATCGGTATCCATGACCCTCGAGGCAGAGGGTTTCGAGGTAGACACTTACAATGACGGCCAACAGGCATTCGACGCCTTCAGCAAGAAATTGCCGGACATGGCCGTTCTGGACATCAAGATGCCCCGCATGGACGGCATGGATCTGTTGCAGCGTCTGCGGCAGAAATCCTCGATGCCGGTCATTTTCCTGACCTCCAAGGATGACGAGATCGACGAGGTGCTCGGCCTGCGCATGGGCGCCGACGATTATGTCAAGAAGCCTTTCAGCCAGCGGCTGCTGGTGGAACGTATCCGCGCGCTGCTGCGCCGGCAGGATGCGGTGGCCGGCGACATCGTCGGCGATACCGAGGAAACCAAGGTGCTGGAGCGTGGCGAATTGCGGATGGACCCGCTGCGCCATGCCGTCACGTGGAAGGGTCAGGACGTGTCGTTGACCGTGACCGAGTTCCTGTTGCTGCAGGCGCTCGCGCAGCGCCCGGGCTTCGTCAAGAGCCGCGATCAGCTGATGGACGTGGCCTATGACGACCAGGTTTACGTCGATGACCGCACGATCGACAGCCACATCAAGCGGCTGCGCAAGAAACTACGCATGGTGGACCCTGAATTCTCGGCAATCGAGACGCTTTATGGTATCGGGTACAGGTACAACGAAGAGTAATGGCCCTGGCCGAGAGGATTGACGTGCGCGACATGGCGTCGCATCGGGACGATGACGTTGTGCTGGGCGATGATTTCGTTGCCCCCGACAACATCGTCGAGGACGAGCTCCGCGCCCGCCGTGAACGGCGCGGCGTCTTCTCGCTGCGGGAATCCTCGCTGACGCGCAAGATCATCACGTTCAACCTCATCGCGCTGAACGTGCTGGTGGCCGGCATCCTGTACCTGAATTCCTCACGCGACAACCTTGCGCTGCAGCGCGCCGACAGTCTTGTCGGCGAGGTCGAACTTGTCGCCGACCTGTTCGAGGCGATGATGCCCGCGGGCGCGCCGGTGAGCCTTGCGACCGGGGACGGCATATCGCCCGGGGCCACGCTGGAGCGTGTGTCGCTGCGCGATGGCGTCGAGGCGTTCATTCTCGACACGCAGGGCACCGTCGTGGCGCGCACCGTCGGCACCGAGGTCCGGCCGGCCGCGAGCATCACGCCGCGGTCGACCGTCATCACGGACGCGTTGAATTCCGTCTGGAACTGGATCTCGGCGCCCTTCGCCACGGTCATGTCGGGGTCACCGCCCCCGCCGGTGGAGGAAAGGCTGAAGGAACTGGCGCGCGAAGCCCTGACGGACGGGACGCAGGTGCGCACCCAGACACTGGAGGGCGGCACGGTTTTGTCCGTGGCGACGCCGCTGGACCGTGACGGCAACCCGGTCGGCGTGGCGGCCCTGGTCAGCCCCTCGGGCGAAATCGACATGCTGGTGCGCTACGAACGCGAGCGGGTGCTGCGCATGTTCATCATCGCCACGCTTGTTTCCATCGGGTTGAGCCTGATCCTCGCCTCGACCATCGCCAACCCGTTGTCGGACCTCGCCTCGGCGGCCGAGATCGGGCGCGCGCGCAGTGGCAACCGCGGCAGCGGCGGGCGCATCCGCATCCCCGACCTGACGGCGCGCCCGGACGAGATCGGCAGGCTGAGCGGCGCGCTGCGCGGCATGGTGGGCGCGCTTTACCACCGGATAGACAGCAACGAGCAGTTCGCCGCGGATGTCGCGCACGAGATCAAGAACCCGCTGGCGAGCCTTCGAAGCGCGGTGGGAACGATGCGCGTCGCCAAGAGGGCCGACCAGCGCGAGAAGCTGCTCGAAGTGATCGAGCACGACGTGCGCCGGCTGGACCGTCTGGTCAGCGATATCTCCAACGCGTCGCGGCTCGACTCCGAGCTCGTGAAGGAAGAGCAGGAGCCGTTCGACCTGCTGGAGATGCTGCGCAATCTCACCGCCTATCTCGGTGAGGAGGCAAAGAAAAGGGACGTCGAGTTCATCACCGATTTCCCCGCCAACCCGATCATCATCACCGGGCTGGAGGCGCGGCTGGCGCAGGTTTTCGTCAACCTCATCACCAACGCGATCAGTTTCTGCGAGGAAGGCGACGCGATCCGGGTCTGGGCGCGCAAGCGTGAAAACCGGGTTCTCGTCGTGGTCGAGGACACCGGGCCGGGCATCCCCGAGCAATCGCTGACCAAGATCTTCCAGAGATTCTACTCGCAACGCGACGAGGGCGAATTCGGGAACAACTCGGGACTTGGGCTGTCGATCTCGAAGCAGATCGTGGAAGCGCATGACGGGGTGATCTGGGCCGAGAACATCCGTCCGACCGATGCCGACATCACCTCGGACCCGCTGGGCGCGCGTTTCGTCGTGGGCTTGCCCGTCTGAGCAATGGCGTGCCCGGGGCCTGCACAGCCGCAGCCGGAAGATCTGACGACGGTCCATGCAAGCTGCGTGGCCGTTGCCGGGCGGGGTGTCCTCATCCGGGGGGCGTCCGGCAGCGGGAAATCGGCGCTGGCGTTGCAGCTCATGGCGTTGGGCGCGGCGCTCGTGGCGGATGACCGCACGCGATTGTGGCGCGATGGGTCCCGGGTTCTGGCGGGTTGCCCGCCCCGGATCGCGGGCCTGATCGAAGCCCGCGGGGTGGGCCTCCTTTCGGCTGATGCCTCGGGCCCGGTGCCTGTTGCGCTGATCGTGGACCTCGACAGGACAGAGACGGAAAGATTGCCGCCGCAGCGGCAAGCCCCGTTGCTGCAAACCCCCGTCGCGGTGCTGCACGGGCAGCCGGGGCGTCATTTTCCCGCGGCAATCATGCTCTATATCACAGCGGGAAGGGTAGCTTGAAAAGGAGGCCGGGGAGATGACCCCGCGTGACAGTTTCCATCGGTTGGTCCTCGTGACGGGGCCGTCAGGGGCGGGCCGCACCACGGCGATACACGTGCTTGAGGACCTGGGCTACGAGGTCATCGACAACCTGCCCCTGTCGCTGTTGCCGCGCCTGCTGGCGGGGCCGGACATCGACAAGCCCCTCGCCCTTGGCGTGGACGTGCGCAACCGCGATTTCTCGACCGCCGCATTGATCGAGGCGATCGACAGGCTGGGCGCCCCGTCCGAACCGGCGGAGCGCCCGCTGGAAGTGCTGTACCTGGACAGCAACGCCGATGTCCTGTTGCGGCGGTTTTCCGAGACACGGCGCCGGCACCCGCTGTCCCCGGGTGAAAACGCGGGCGTCGGGATCGAGCGTGAGTTCGATCTGCTGGGGCCGATCCGCGCGCGCGCCGACGTCCTGATCGACACGTCCGAGTTGAGCCCCCATGACCTTCGCGCGGAGCTGGAGCGATGGTACCTGCCGCGGGGCGCCGGGCGGCTGGCGGTCTCGGTCCATTCGTTTTCCTACAAGCGCGGCCTGCCGCGCGGCCTCGATATGGTGTTCGATTGCCGTTTCCTGCGCAATCCCTACTGGGACGAGGCCCTGCGCGCCAAGGACGGCCGCGCCGCCGAGGTGGCGGCGCATATCCGCGACGATGCGCGGTTCGCCGCTTTTCGCGACAAGACCCATGACCTCGTTTCGCTGATGCTGCCCGCCTGCGAGGAAGAGGGCAAAGCCTATCTTTCTATCGGTTTCGGATGCACCGGCGGGCAGCATCGCAGCGTGGCCATGGCGGAAACTTTGGCAAAGGCCCTTGCGGATGACGGCTGGCGGGTGTCAATAAGGCATCGGGAGCTTGAACGTCGGGACAAGCTGCAGGCCAAGGCGACGTGACCGACGGCCGGGAAACGAGCGAGAACAGGAGAGCGACGGTATTGATCGGTATCGTTATCGTGGCGCATGGCGGGCTTGCGGCGGAATACCTTCGTGCGATCGCACATGTCGTCGGCGATCAGACGGGTATCAGGGCGATCTCGATCGAGGGCGACCATGACCGGGCGGCCAAGCAGGCCGAGATTTGCGCGGCGGCGGACGCGGTGGATCGCGGACGGGGCGTGGTGATCGTGACCGACCTTTTCGGGGGCTCGCCCTCGAACCTGTCGCTGAAGGCGTGCATGCCCGATGATCGCCGCATCCTGTTCGGCGCGAACCTTCCCATGCTCATCAAGCTGGCCAAGAGCCGTGACAAGCCCCTCGCGGATGCCGTGCGCGCCGCGCTGGACGCCGGGCGGAAGTACATAGACAGCCACAACGTGTCGGCGCAATAGATCGAAGGACAGATGACCGGGAAAGAGACGCGGCAGTTGCCGATCGTGAACGAAAAGGGCCTTCATGCGCGCGCCGCGGCCAAGCTGGTCGAGGTCGTGGAAGGATTCGACGCCACGGCCGAGGTCACGCTGGACGGCCAGACCGCCGGTGGCGACAGCATCATGGGGCTTTTGATGTTGGCAGCCTCCAAAGGAACGACTATTGACGTGCAGATATCCGGCCCCGATGCGGCGGCGTTGGCCGATGCGCTGCAAGCGCTGGTGGCCAACAGGTTCGGCGAGGACATGTGAAAGGCGCAGCCATGCGCGATGCGACGGGAACCAACGAGGTGCCGGACAAAAGGACCGAGGGCGCAGACGGCACGGGCGGTGAAACGGTGCAGTTCACCAAGTATGACCGTCGCAGTCTGACCTATGCAAATTCCTTCGACACGCCTTTCGCGGCACGCGTCATCCGGACAGTGGAATGGTTCACCGGCAAGCTGACGATCCTGCGGATGATCCGCGCGTTCGAGAAACGCGGGGCGCCGGCGGGGCAGCCTTTCTGGCGGGCTGCTCTAGAGACGATGGGGATCGACCTTCTGACGCCGGATGAGCAGGTCCGGCGCATCCCGCGCGAGGGGCCTGTCGTGGTGGTGGCCAATCATCCGCACGGGCTGGTCGACGGGATGATTCTTGCCGATCTGATCGGGCGGCGGCGGACCGATTACAAGATCCTGACCCGGGCGTTGCTGACCGGTATCGACGAGGTCGCGGCGTCCTACATGATATCGGTGCCTTTCCCGCATGAGCCCGACGCGCAGCGCAAGAGCGTGGAGATGCGGGCCAAGGCGATGGCCCATCTCAAGGATGGGGGGCTGATCAGCGTCTTCCCGTCCGGCGTCGTGGCGTCGTCGGACACGTGGTTCGGCCCGGTGCAGGAGCGGGAGTGGAACGTCTTCACCGCCCAGATGATTCGCCGGTCGGGTGCGACGGTCGTGCCGATCTATTTTCCCGGGGCGAACACCCGGGCCTACCAGATCGCCAATTGCATCTCGCCCACCCTGCGGCAGAGCTTCCTGTTGCACGAGGTCGTCAAGAGCTGCAATCGTCCGCAGCGGCCTGTGGTGGGCAGGCCCGTCGCGGCCGAGCACATGCGCCTTCTGCAGAAGGATCCCCGCGGGTTCATGTCATGGCTGCGCGAGCACACGCTGGCGCTTGGTCAGGACGCGGACGGATAGGTTCCTTCAGCCCGGCGCGGTGTCCATGAGCGACGTGACCCAGTTGACCTGTCGCGGCAGGCAGATGCTGTTCAGGTCGTAGTCGCTGCGCATGAGATCGCGCGCGGCAGTTCCGAGGCGCCGGCGTGCATCCGCGTCGTCCAGCAGGTCGCAGACCTGCTCGACCATGGCATCGCCATCGAAGAAATCCACGAGTCGCCCGGTGGTGTCATGGCCGATCACCTCGCGCACGGGCGCGGTGTCGCTGGCCACGACGGCGGCGCCACAGCTCATCGCTTCCATCAGGCTCCAACTCAGGACGAAGGGATAGGTCAGGTAGACATGCACGCGGCTGACCTGCAGCAGGCGCGTGAACTGGCCATAGGGGATGCGGCCAAGGAAATGCACGCGGTTCCAGCTGGGTGTCGGAATCCGGCCCCGGACCTCGTCGATGAAGATCTGCTTCCAGGTCTGGCCGTTGGGCGGGCGCGCGCCGTAGCTGACCTCGTCACCGCCGACGATCAGCACCCTGGCGTTCGGCCGTTCCCTCAGCAGGCGGGGCAAGGCGCGCATGAAGACGTGGTAGCCGCGATAGGGTTCGAGGTTGCGGTTGACGAAGGTGATCACCTCGTCCTCGCGGCTGACCTGCAGCTTGTCCTCGAGCGTCAGGCGCACGTCGGGGTCGGGGACGTTGTGTGCCGTGTCGATCCCGTCATGCGACACGGTGATGCGGTCGCGGAACTCGGCCGGGAAGGTGTCGGCCTGGAACCGTGTCGGGCTGATGCCGGCGGTTGCGGCGGGGAAATGCAGGTGATTGTTGAGGTTCTTCATGCGGATGCGCAGCACCTCGGTCGTCGTGTCGGCCTTCTGGAATTCGGGATCGAAGTTGAGATGCGGATACTCGGCGTGATGATACAGCTCGCAGTAAAGCCCGATGCGCGCCTCCGGCCATACATCGTGCAGGAACATCGACTCGCCCCAGCCCGGATGCGCGAGGATGAGGTCGGGCATGAAGCCCGCCTGCCTGAGCTTTGTCGCCGCGTGAAAGCACGCTTCGCCGCGCGTCACCTTGGTGTCGAGGTCGACAAGCCACGGATGCACGTTCTGCCCGGACCCGCGCGAGAGCTTGTAGGGCAGCACGCGCACGCCCTGCCACGTGGTGGCTTCCTTGACGCGCAGCGTCAGCGCCACGCATTCGTGCCCCTGGCTGGCCAGAAGCGGGGCGAGGTGCTTGTACTGTCCCGGGAAATTCTGATGGATGAAGAGGATTTTCATTGGAGATGATCGCCCGATGCCTTTCGCGCCGTTATAAAGCCGATCCGCCCCCCTGCAAAGAGCCGGATTCTGTGCACGGAGTCTGGACCCTGCGCCGATCTGCGCCTATCACGCGGGCGACGCAAGGATCATCAGAAAGGTCGTGGCCATGTCGCGTTACGCAGCCGCCGAGATCGAGGCGAAATGGCAGGCCGCCTGGGACAAGGCGGATATCTTCCGGGCGACCCGCACCGCGGACCGGCCCAAATACTACGTGCTGGAGATGTTCCCCTATCCGTCGGGGCGCATCCACATGGGCCATGTGCGAAATTACACGATGGGCGACGTGATCGCGCGTTACAAGATGTCCACCGGCCACAACGTGCTGCACCCGATGGGGTGGGACGCCTTCGGCATGCCCGCCGAGAACGCGGCGATGGCCAGCGGCGGCCATCCCAAGGACTGGACCTATGCCAACATCGCGGACATGCGCGACCAGATGAAGCCGCTCGGGCTGTCGATCGACTGGACACGCGAATTCGCCACCTGCGACCCGGAGTATTACGGCCAGCAGCAGGCGCTGTTCCTCGATTTCCTCGAAAAGGGGCTGGTCTACCGCAAGGAGGCGGTCGTGAACTGGGACCCGGTCGACATGACCGTTCTGGCCAACGAGCAGGTCGAGAACGGCCGCGGCTGGCGGTCGGGCGCGGTGGTCGAGCGGCGCGAGCTGACGCAGTGGTTCTTCCGCATCTCGGATTTCGCCGGCGATCTGCTCGACGCGCTGGACGGGCTGGAAAACTGGCCCGCCAAGGTGCGGCTGATGCAGGAAAACTGGATCGGCCGATCGCGCGGACTGCAATTCGCCTTTTCCCTGATCGACGGCCCCGACGGCCATGACCGGATCGAGGTTTATACCACCCGCCCCGACACCCTGAACGGCGCCAGCTTCATCGGCGTGTCGCCCGATCACCCGCTGGCGCGGCAACTGGAGAAGGACAATGCCGATCTGGCGGCGTTCAACGCCGAATGCCGCCGCATGGGTACCTCGGAGGAAGAGCTTGAAAAGGCCGAGAAACGGGGTTTCGACACCGGGCTGCGCGTGCGGCATCCTTTCGACAACGCGTGGGAACTGCCGGTTTACGTCGCCAACTTCATCCTGATGGACTACGGCACCGGGGCCATCTTCGGCTGCCCGGCCCATGACCAGCGGGATTTGGATTTCGCGCGCAAGTACGAGTTGCCCGTCACCTCGACCTTCGAGCCGGAAACCCCGGGCGAGCCGTATACCCGACCCGAGGACGGGGGGACGGCCTTCGTGCCTCCGAAAACCGAGAAGGTCCGGTATGTCAGGGGGGTCGCCGGCGACGAGGTGCAGACGGGCGATCAGGCGATCGACGCCGCCATCGATTTCTGCGAGGCCCGCGGCGTGGGCCAAGGTGTCACCAAGTACCGCCTGCGCGATTGGGGCCTGTCGCGCCAACGCTACTGGGGCTGCCCCATCCCCGTGGTGCATTGCGAGGCCTGCGGCGTGGTGCCCGAGAAGAAGGAAAACCTGCCGATCCAGCTTCCCTATGACGAGGGCGGCACACCGATTGATTTCTCGGTACCCGGCAACCCGCTGGACCGTCACCCGACATGGCGCGATTGCGCCTGCCCGGCCTGCGGCGCGCCGGCGAAGCGCGAAACCGACACGATGGATACCTTCGTGGACAGCTCGTGGTACTACGCGCGCTTCACCGCGCCGCGGGCCGAGACGCCCACGGTGATGGAGGACGCCGAGTACTGGATGAACGTGGACCAGTATATCGGCGGCATCGAGCACGCGATCCTGCACCTGCTCTATTCGCGCTTTTTCGCCCGGGCGATGCATATCTGCGGCCACCTGCCCGGGAAATCGCGCGAACCCTTTGACGCGTTGTTCACGCAAGGCATGGTGACGCACGAGATATACCAGACGCGCGACGACAAGGGGCGCCCCGTCTATCACCTGCCCGACGAGGTCGAGGGTGGCGCGCTCAAGGCCACGGGCGAGCCGGTGGAGGTGATCCCCTCGGCCAAGATGTCGAAATCCAAGAAGAACGTGGTCGACCCCGCCACGATCATTGCGACCTACGGCGCCGACACCGCGCGTTGGTTCGTGTTGTCGGACAGCCCGCCCGAGCGCGACGTGGAATGGACGGAAGCCGGCGCCGAGGCCGCGCACAAGCACCTGACGCGGGTTCATCGCATCGTGTCCGAGATCGCGCAGAGCGCGGAGGGCGAGGAGACAGCCGAGGACGAGGCGCTGCTGCGCGAGATGCACAAGACCATTCACGAGGTCACCGGCGGGGTGGAATCCTTCGGCTTCAACGCCGCGATCGCCAAGCTCTATGCCTTTACCAACACGCTGGCCAAATCCAGGGCGGGCACGGGGGCCAAGCGGCAGGCGGCGCGGGCCCTCGTGCAGCTCATGTCGCCGATGACGCCGCACCTGTCGGAAGAGCTTTGGTCGATGCTGGATGGCGCGGGATTGGTCGCGCAGGCCTCGTGGCCGGTGGCCGACGCGGCGATGCTGGTGGACGAGACGATCACCCTGCCGGTTCAGATCAACGGCAAGCGACGCGGCGAAATCAGCGTGCCACGCGACATGGACAAGGCCGAGGTTGAAAAAACCGCGTTGGCGGCCGATGCTGTGGTCAAGGCGCTGGAAGGGGCCCAGCCCAAGAAGGTCATCGTCGTCCCCGGCCGGATCGTGAATGTCGTCATTTGACCGCCGCAAATTCCTGCTGACGGGCTGTGCTGCCGGGCTGGCGGGCTGCGGGTTCACCCCGGCCTACGGGCCGGGCGGCAGCGCCGCCGTGCTGCGCAATGCCGTGCGCGTGGACGCCCCGGACAGCCGAGACGGCTTTCAACTGACCCGCGCGCTCGAAACCAGGCTGGGCCGGGCGGCGGATGCGCGTTACGGCCTGTCGTACTCGATCCGTACCACGGCAGACCCGATCGCGATATCGGCCAACAACGTGACCCTGCGCTACAACCTGTTGGGGAACGTCACCTATGCGCTGCGCGATCTCGACGACGGCGCGGTTGTCACCAGCGGCAAGGCCGAGAGCTTCACCAGCTACTCCGCCTCCGGCTCCACCGTGGCGACGCAATCGGCCGAGCGGGACGCGCGCGCCCGGTTGATGACCATCCTCGCCGAGCAGATCGTCACCCGCCTGATCGCCGCCGCGCCGGGGCGGCCGGCATGAAGCTGTCGGGCCGCGCGGCGCCGGGATATTTCGCCAGGCCCGAGCCGCAGCGAACGGGGCTGCTCATCTACGGGACCGACGGGATGCGGGTGGCCCTGCGCCGGCAGGAGGTCATCGCCGCGCTGATCGGCCCCGCGGGCGAAGAAGAGATGCGCCTGACCCGCATCCCGGCTGCCGAGCTGCGCAAGGACCCAGCGCTGTTGATGGACGCGATCAAGGCGCAGGGGTTCTTTCCGGGGCCGCGCGTGGCCTTTGTCGAAGACGCGACCGAGAGCGTGGCCGCCCCGATCATCGAGGCGGTGGCGGCATGGACCGAGGGCGATGCGCAGATCGTCGTGACGGCGGGACAGTTGAAACCCGCCTCGAAGCTGCGCAAGCTGTTCGAGGGGCATCCCAACGCCTATGCCGCCGCGATCTATGACGATCCGCCCTCGCGCGAGGAGATCGAGGCGTCGCTGCGCGCGGCCGGCCTGCGCGACGTGGGAAGCGACGCGATGCGTGACCTGACCGCCCTGTCGCGGGAACTTGATCCGGGAGATTTCCGGCAGACAGTTGAAAAGATTGCGCTTTACAAGCTGTGCGACGAGGGGCCGCTGACCCCGGAGGACGTGCTTGCCTGCGCCCCGAGCTCCACCGAGGCCGACCTCGACGATGTGCTCAACATCGTGGCGGAGGCCCGTACGGGCGAGATCGGGCCGGTGATGCGCCGGCTCAGGGCGCAGGGGGTGCAGCCGGTCGGGCTGTGCATCGGCGCGACCCGGCATTTCCGCACGCTGTACGCCGCGGCGTCCGATCCGGGCGGTGCGGCGCAGGGGATCGCACGGGTTCGGCCGCCCGTCTTCGGCCCCCGGCGCGACAGGATGCTGCGGCAGGCGCAGAACTGGGGGGCGGCAAGGTTGGAGACGGCCCTGACGCTGCTGACCGATACCGACCTGAAGCTGCGGTCGGCCGGGCAGCACGGGCCGGCGATGGCGCTGGTCGAAAGGACGCTGATCCGGTTGGCGATGCTGGCCGGCCGCTGAACGCGACTTACGGTCAACAGCCCGATCGACGGGATTTTCAAGCGTCGGCTTGCAATCCAGCCGTGATCGAGCTGGCCCGACAAAGCCCGTCGAAGGGAGAGCCATGACCGCTGCAGCCGGAACAGCAAGGCTGGTCGCACGGAGTGCGGCCAGGAGGCCGGCGACGCGGATCGCGCCCATGCACGGTCATGTGCACGGGGCGCCCCATGCGTGCCCGTGGCCGGTTGACCCCGCCGTTGCGATAGCCCGATTGGAGCGGACCAGGGGGCGCCAGGTGGCCCTGTGCGTGCCAACGGTGGGCCATGGCCGCCCCGGTGATGGATCTGCGCCCTGGGCTGGTCCCGTGCGGCCCGGCCAGCCGTTTCCGAGCGCCTGCGCCACGTCCTGCACCCTGTGCGCGAAAGCCGTTGGGACGGGCCCCGTGTCCTTGCTGTGGACATCACGTCGCCGTCGCAGTCCATGAACGCACTCCTCGACGGCGACGCCTTCGACAAGTAGCGACACGCCCCTGACCATAGCTGAGGCCAAGCGCCGTTTGGCGCGGTCGTTGGGAGTTGATGCTGAAAAAGTGAAGATCGTAATTGAAGCATGATCTGCGCCATGGCCGGTTCGCGGCATCATCGTAGCGAACCGGCCACAAGGGACTGGCAAGGTGCGACATGCGCTCACGTCTTCGTAAGCGGTTTCCGGTGCTTCGGGACGGCTCACAGCCCTGAAAATCGCATGGGTGGTTGATGAGCCGGATTGGCTGAGCGAAAAATTATCCAATGCATTCAATTGGTAATGGCGGAGACGAAGGGATATCCTACTTCAAATTGCCCATGTAA
>JAVLCJ010000028.1:0-5625 GCA_031580875.1 Roseovarius sp. | reverse complement strand
GGATTCGAACCCTCGAGACGGTTTCCCGCCTACTCCCTTAGCAGGGGAGCGCCTTCGACCACTCGGCCACGTCTCCGCCGACGCGTATATCCGCACAAGCGATGGATTTACAAGGCAAAAATTCAAACACTTGGCGGTCCGTCGCAGCCCCGTCCAAACCCTTGAAATGGCATGGAAAGGAACGACGCGGAACCGGAAGCGGGCAAGATCTGGTCATTTCCCCTTTCGGCAAAAGTGCCTTCGACGGCTCTTGGCCAGCCTCCATCGCCGCTTTTTGCGGCGTGCTGACAGATACGCAGATCGAATTTCCGCGCGGCGGGTCATGCACCGACTTCCTTTCCGAAAGGAGGGTGCATCATGACCACCGACCAAAAAGACTCCGGCTCCGCGACGCTGGAGGAACTCCGCATCTACTGGCGCATGCCCT
Source organism: Roseovarius sp. (assembly GCA_031580875.1). Taxonomy (GTDB): domain Bacteria; phylum Pseudomonadota; class Alphaproteobacteria; order Rhodobacterales; family Rhodobacteraceae; genus Roseovarius. Next base: position 5,198 of record JAVLCJ010000028.1, on the reverse strand, counting down.
CGCTTAGGGCGACACGGGAGCTTGCAAATCGTCATGGCGTGCGTCGCATCGGGGAACGCTATCCATGGTATGCCATCTGGGCCGCGGAAGGACTCGCTCCACCCGCACCTCGTCATTGGGCGGAGCTGAAGCTGCCGCATATGACGACACAAGATCTTGCCGGAATCCTGCACGGGGCGCGACGCACCGGCCAGCATGTGGATCAGAAGAAGCCGGATGCAAGCTTTCCTGAACGCCTGCGATTTGGAGACAAGCCGAAACTGTGGCCGCGGGCCAAAGTGAGCTGCTGGGCCGCCGGTCTTTCCGTGCCGACCTACAAGGCGCGGTCTGAAAAAGAGCGGTCGGCAGATCCAACCCTCGAACCGCGCAGGCCCCCGATCGATCGCCATCAAAAGGGTTCGATGCCTCCGGGGAAACACGGCTTGCGGACACGCGTGCCGATTAAATGACATCGCTCCCGAAGAACGGAAAAAAATGGCAGACACCCATCACGCTTCTTGCGGCAGGGCTTTACTGTATTCATGACACGGCGTAACCCCATGGCAGAGGACGCGCATTATGGGATGCAGGGCTACCTTGACCTCGGGCCGCGCGCGACCTGGGACTTGGTTGAAAGCCAGACGGGTGCTATGAAAGTGCATGCCGCCGGGTATTGCCTTGGCGCTACGCTCTTGTCGGGCGCAGCGGCGGCCATAGCGCTTGATGGCGATGACCGGTTGGACAGCATGAAACTGTTTGCCGCGCAGACGGATTTCCGCGTATCGGGTGCACTCAACCTCTTTATCAACGAAAGCCGGGTGTCATTCCTTGAGGACTTGATGCAGGACTTCATGGCGTTGACTGCCGATACCACGCGCGTGCCCGCGCGCGCCATGGACGTCGGTTTTCAAGAGCCGTACCCTTGGCCACGCCGATGTGACATTTGCCTTGACCAATGGCGGGCAGGATGCCGGTCTCCTTCCCGAACCGGGGCACAAGCACCGCCATTATCGCATCCATACCGTCCGGGATCAGGACAAGGCCGTGGACGATACGCGCGGCACCTACGTGTTTCAGGAGTAACCCGCATGCTGCCACGGAACGACTTTCTCAAGGGCAAGGAGGGTCTTGTCGTCGGTATCGCCAATGCGCATTCCATCGCGGCCGGATGCGCTGCCGCGTTTCATGCGTCGGGTGCAAAATTGTGCCTGACCTACCAGAACGACAAATCGCGCCGATTTGTCCAACCGGTTGCCACCGCGGTCGATGCCGAGCTGTTGCTGCCACTGGACGTGACCGACACGGCCCAGATCGACGCGGTGTTCACCGCGATTGAAAAGACCTGGGGCAAGCTCGACTTTGTTGTGCACTCCATTGCCTTTTGTCCGCGCGATGATTTGCATGGCGGCGTGGTGGACTGCTCTCGGGACGGGTTTGCAACGGCCATGGATGTCTCGGTGCATTCGCTGATCCGCCTTGCCAAGCGCGCCGAGCCGTTGATGACGGATGGCGGAACTGTCCTGACCGTATCCTACCACGGGGCCGAGAAAGTGGTGGATCACTACAATATCATGGGGCCGGTCAAGGCCGCCCTGGAAGCGACGACGCGCTATCTTTCGGTGGAGCTTGGGGACAAGAACATTCGCGTGAACGCCTTGTCGCCCGGGCCGCTGGAAACGCGTGCCGCCTCGGGCATTGATCACTTTGACGCGTTGGTGGATGATGCCCGCAGTCGCGCGCCGCTTCATCGCCTCACCACGATCGAAGAGGTTGGCGCGATGGCAGCGTGCCTGGTGTCCGACTTTGCCAGCTCGGTCAGCGGGAACATCGCCTATATTGACGGAGGACACCATGTCGTCTGAGCAGGAGCCACTTGGCTTTATCGAGAACCGCCCGTTTGACGAGATCAAGGTTGGCGACTCGGCCGAACTGGTGCGCACGCTGACAGCGCAGGACATCGACGCCTTTGCCGTTGTGTCCGGGGATGTGAACCCGGCCCATGTGGATGAGGAGTTTGCCGAAGGCGACATCTTTCACAAGATCATCGCGCACGGAATGTGGGGCGGTGCCCTGATCTCGAACGTCCTGGGCACCCAGTTGCCCGGACCGGGCACGATTTATCTTGAACAGTCGCTGAAGTTCCTCAAACCGGTCGGTGTCGGCGATACGGTTATTGTGCGCGTGGAAGTGACGGAGCGAGACGCGGAAAAGCACCGCCTGGTGCTGGCCTGTACCTGCACGAACGGTGACGGCAAGCCCGTCATCGAGGGCGTGGCCCGCGTCATTGCACCGGATCGCAAGATACGCAGGCCCCGCATGACAATGCCCGACCTTGTCCTGCACAAACATGGCGAGGCCCATGGCGAACTGCTGGCGCGTGCGCAGGCGCTTGACCCGATGGCCACGGCGGTCGTGCATCCGTGTGACACACCTTCGCTCGAAGGGGCGCTTCAGGCCCGCGATCTTGGTGTGCTTACCCCGGTTCTTGTGGGCCCTGAGGCGCGCATCCGCAGCGTGGCAGAGGAAAGCGATCTCGACATCGCGGGGCTGGAGATCGTCGACACGCCCCACAGCCATGCCGCGGCGGAGGCGGCTGTCGATCTGGTCCGCACCGGCGCGGCGCGCGCCCTGATGAAAGGTGCGCTGCATACCGACGAGGTCATGTCGGCCGTTGTGTCCAAGACCGGCGGCCTGCGCACCGAGCGCCGGATGAGCCATGTCTACGTGATGGATGTACCGACCTATCCCAAGCCGCTGATCATCACCGATGCCGCGATCAACATCGCGCCTGACCTTGAGACCAAGGCCGACATCATCCAGAACGCCATCGACCTGGCCCGCGCCATCGGCATCGACCTGCCCAAGGTGGCGATCCTGTCGGCGGTGGAGACCGTCAACGCGCGCATGCAATCCACGATCGAGGCTGCGGCGCTTTGCAAAATGGCGGATCGCGGACAGATCACGGACGCGCTTCTGGATGGTCCCTTGGCCTTTGACAACGCGATCTCGATGCGGGCTGTTACGACCAAAAGCATCGTGTCGCCCGTCGCGGGACAGGCAGACATTCTGCTCGCGCCCGACCTTGAGGCGGCCAACATGATCGCCAAGCAATTGATGTATCTGGCCGGGGCCGAAGCCGCCGGTGTTGTCCTCGGCGCCCGTGTGCCGATTATCCTGACCAGCCGGGCGGATGATGCCAAAACCCGTATCGCGTCCGCCGCGATTGCGGCCCTCTACAACGCGGCCCAACGCCCATGACAGGGGTGTTGACGCTCAACGCCGGGTCGTCCTCTGTCAAATTCGGCCTTTACGACAGCGCGCCAGAGCCGGTGCTGCGCGTGTCCGGGCAGGTGGACGGTATCGGGGCGGCCGCGCAACTCATCCTTCAGGTCGGCGACAACACGACAAGCACGCCCTGCGGTGCGGCCACGCATCGCGAAGCTCTTGAGTACGTCATTGACGCCCTTGCGCCATATCTTGAAAACACCACGATCACCGGCGTCGGGCATCGGGTCGTGCATGGCGGCCCGGATTTCGCGGACCCCGTGATCGTCACACCGGAAATCGAGGCCGCGCTGACGGCCCTGATTCCCCTGGCCCCGTTGCACCAGCCTCATAACCTTGCCGGCATCTCGGCAGCGCGCGCCCTTTTTCCCGACGCTGTTCAGGTGGCCTGTTTTGACACCGCGTTCCATCGCGGGCATCCGTGGGTCAACGACACATTCGCGCTGCCGCGCAAGTTCTATGACGACGGCATCCGGCGCTACGGCTTCCACGGGCTCAGCTACGACTACATCACCAGTGTTATCGAAAGCGACGAGCCCGACCTGCATGCCGGCCGGATCATCATCGCGCATCTTGGCAATGGTGCCTCCATGTGTGCCGTGCGGCAGGGCCAAAGCATCGGGTCGACGATGGGGTTCTCGGCGCTGGACGGGATGCCGATGGGCACCCGCTGCGGCCAGATTGATCCGGGGGCCGTTCTTCACCTGATCGAAGAAAAGGGCATGACCCCGAAAGAGGTTCTGTCACTGCTTTACAAGCAAAGCGGGCTGTTGGGGCTGTCCGGCATCTCAAGCGACATGCGCAGATTGCTGGCCTCGGATCAGCCCGAAGCGCGGGATGCGATCGACTATTACGTATTCCGGGCGCGCCGCGAGATCGGGGCGCTGTCTGCCGTTCTGGGTGGATTGGACGCGCTCGTGTTCTGCGGCGGTATCGGGGAGAACGCGGACGTCATTCGCAGCCGCATCGTGGACGGTCTTGACTACCTCGGGCTGCGCATGGCCCCGGACCCCGACCCCCGGTCCCGCGATATCGGCAGCGGCCCGAGCCGTATCCTCGTCATCCCGACGAACGAAGAACGCGTCATCGCCCGCGCGACGCGGTCTGCCTGTGCAGCTCTCTGATGACGGACCGCGAGGGAAGGGTCACTGCGTTGCCTGTCAACCGAAATCTTCAGGCGAAATCAGCAGGGTTCGGCGTTCGGCCCCGATGTCGTGCAGAACGGCGCCGGAGTGGCCCGGTATGAACGTGATCCCGGCATCCGTGCGAAGATCGAGGCCAACAGCATGTGAGCTGCCCGGGGCAATGGTGACCTGGCGTCCGGCAAACTGCCCCGCGATCACGCGGTGAACATGCCCGCAGGCGATCTGCACCGGGCCGTCGTGGTTACGCAACAGGCTTTCGAGTCGCGGATTGGGTTTGAGGCCGATGGCGTCCATTTCGGATATGCCCGTATCAACGGGCGGGTGATGCATGAAGATCAGCACGGGACGGTGCCTCAGGTCGCGCAGCGCCGCCTCCAGCCAAGTTAGCGTCGCGTCGGTCACTGCGCCATGATCTGCCCCTTCAACCAGTGTATCAAGGCCCAACATGGTGACATCGTCCAGATCCTCGCGCCAGTTGATCGGGCCGTCGTCGGGCATCCATTCGTCCTGCGCCGCAAAGGCGCGCATCGCCTCGCGGCTGTCATGGTTGCCCGGGATGGCGCGCCATGGCAGCGGCGCATCGGCCATGATGGCGCGCTGGTGATCATAGGCGCCCTGGCATCCCGTCTCCGTCAGGTCGCCCGAAATCACCAGCCGCTCCACCGGGCCGATGACGGGCAACAGGCGCGTCAGCCCGGCCAGTATGTGCCGCAGCGCCGCCGCCGTGTCGATGCGGCCTTTGAAAAGCTGCCCCTCGGGCATGATGTGCAGATCGGAGATTTGCAGGAT
>JAVLCJ010000027.1:0-32294 GCA_031580875.1 Roseovarius sp. | reverse complement strand
GTGGCGCCCGAGGCGGACGGGCGCGCAAAGGCTGGCACGGTTCCCGGGGTTGCACCCGCGGATGGCCGGAATGCGGTGGCGATCACCGGGCAGCCGCGTCCGGGGGCCGTGCCGACACCCGGGATGATGTCGGGCGCCACGGGCCATGGCATGATGAGACCTGTCGCAGCGGCCGCGCCCGACCCGATGCCGGGCAACAGCCGAGAAACAGGCGGGAGCGCGAGGTTGCCCGATGGTGTCGGCTCAGCGGCGTTGCAGCCCGGGCAGCGTCCAGACATGGGCGTGATGCGGGGTGTCACCGCGCACGGGCAGGCGCGGGCCGACGGTCACGCGGCGGGAGCGGCCGCGCCGCCCGCTGCCGGGACACATGACGCGGCCGTTTCCCAGCTTGCCGTGCGCGATGCGGCCATGCCGGACATGCCAAGGGACCGGGGCGCGCTGAACACGAACCGCGACGTGACGTGGCCGGTGTCGCGCCAGACCGGGCAGCCGCCGGACATCACAAGGGGGTCACCGCGTGACGCAATGATGCCCGGGCAGGTCGCGGGCAGCGCCATTTCGCCGGGACGTGCCGATGGGGCCGTGGAAACGCCCCCGCGCGGGGCCGCGGTACCCGACGGCCCGTCGCAGCCGGACCGGATGTTCCGCGCTCCGGCCTCGGCCCCCACCGCCCCGACACCGGCCGCCGCGGTTATTGCGACGCCAACCGGAGCATCCCATCTCGCCGCGCCTGACGGCAGCTTCGCCCGGCCGGGCGAGGGAATCGATCGCCGTGTCGGAGGCGAGAGCGCCCTTGCCGATGCCGGGCGGTTACAGGCCGACCCGGTGGGCACGGCACGAGCCGGGGCCGAGCCCGCGACATCCGCGCGCGACCTGCCGCGGCAGATGGCCGTGCAGATTTCGGAACTTCTGCACGGTCACAAACATGCGCAGAAGGCTGATCGCCAGATCGACATCCTGCTCGATCCACGGGAACTCGGGCGTGTGAAAATCGCCCTGTCCGGGGGCGAATCCTCGGTCTCGGTGAACATCGCGGCGGACCGTCCGGAAACGCTGGAACTGCTCAAGCGCCATGTCGGCTCGCTTGCTGCCGAATTCAGCGACCTCGGTTATGAGCAGGCGTCGTTCACCTTTGGCGGCGACGGGTTTGCCGGCACCCAGGATGATCCGCCCGGCAAAACTTCCGTCGCCGGGCCCGGGCCGGACGCCACCGGGCCTGACACGGGCCGCCCCGCCGTCTTGGCCAACGACGACCGCGTAGATATCAGACTCTAGAAAGGCGACTCATGGAACTTGCGACAGCGACGCAGAACCCCGCTTTGACGAATGCCACGCCGTCGAAAGACGGTACCGACGGGCCGGCGGGCCTGACGTCGGATTTCGAGACCTTCCTGAACATGCTGACCGTGCAGATGAAAAACCAGGACCCGCTCAATCCCGTGAAATCCTCGGATTTCGCCGCGCAACTGGCCACGTTTTCCAGCGTGGAGCAACAGGTCCAGACCAACGAGCTTCTTACGTCCCTGGGCGAGCAGGTAACCGCGCAGAGCATGGGCCAGCTCGCAGGTTGGATCGGGATGGACGCGGCCGCTGAAATGCCCGTGCGCTTCGATGGCGCGCCGGTGACGCTGTCGGTGTCCCCCGCTGCCGAGGCGGAGGCGGCCAGCCTCGTCGTCCGCGATGCGGCGGGGGCGGTGGTGCAACGCGCGCCGATGGACCCGGCGCTCACACGCGTGTCATGGGCCGGTCTGGATGCGGACGGGTACCCGCTGCCGCCGGGTGAGTACCACCTCGAGACGGAATCGATGGTGGGCGAAGAGGTGGTGTCGGTGACCCCGGTCGAAGTCCACGGCACGATCGCAGAGGCGCGGCAGGAGGCGGGTCAGCCGATGGTCGTCATGACCACAGGCCAGACGGTCCCGGCAGATGATATTCGTGCCGTCATGCCTCCTGAAACACCGGGTGTCTGACAGCGCGCACCCGCCGACAGCGGGCGGGGACATCGCGCGTTGTGGTATTTTTGCGCGGTTTCCCGCGACACCGGGCCACCGGGAAATTACGGGTTTTTTTGGTCGGGGAATTGTGCAATATTTCGTCCGATCCTCTAGGATTACCGTGATATTGAACCGGTTTGGAGAAGACTATGAAAAAGTATGCATCGATCGCGGCCCTTGCTGCGATGACATCGGTTACTGCCGCACCTCTGTGGGCAGGTACCGTTGAGCCCGTCGAAGAAGAAGAAGATCCGTTCGTCGTCGCCGAGCCCGTCGGCTCGTCCGCAAGCCTCGGTGCCGCTGGCACCGCTGCGGCCGTTGCCGGCGGTGTGATCGCGGTCGGGGCCATCGCGGCCGCGTCCGATTCGGATTCCGCCGGCGCCAGCACCACGACGACCAACGTGGGCAACTGAATCCACGCTAAAGGTTCCGGGTGCGCGCACCTGAAGATCGCATGAACATGATATGACCCGGCTTTGCCGGGTCATTTTTTTGTGGGGTGGCGCGCTCCCCGGCCCTTTCCGTCCGCGACCAGGCCGCCGCCCATGGTCACCACGGCCCGACGGGCCCCGGTGCTAGCGAAGCCGTTGCAGCACGGTCTTGCCGAAATAGTCGCCGAGCCACTGGCTCGATTCGGTGATGACGCCGCTGTCGGTCACCTTGTAGGCATTGGTGAATTCTTGGTCGTCGGCAACGCAGCGTTCCTGCATCAGCGTCAGGTTGCCCCCGGCAGCGCCGCGATTCGTGATGGTGCAGGTCGCCGTGACCGCGTAAGTCTGGTTATTCCCGTCCACGTAGCGTTGCGTGCGCGTGGCCTGCCCCGCGCGCCGCGCCGAAACAAGCGCCAAGGACCCCGCGATATCGGATGACATCAGATCCCGCCCCAATCCGCGTGTCGCCGTCACGAAACCGTTCCGCGTGGTCAGGCTTCGCCGCTCGCTCAGCCCCCAGCTGCCCCATGTCCGGTAGGGGCCGTTCGTCTCGACCACCCGGATGATCGCGACGGTGCCCGGCTTTTCGAACCGTACAAGGCCAAGCGGGCCATCCGTGCTTGCCATTGCTTGGCGCAGCTGCTGCTGCAATTCCGCCTCGCTGGGCTGCGCCGGCGGGTTCCTGCCGTCGGCAATGTCCTTTACGGCCGTCAGCACAACCTGATCCGACGGGTTGTTCGTGCATCCCGCCACAGCCATGCCAAGAGACACGAGGGCGATTTTTGCCATGTTTCTCAAGGTCATCTCCAGAATTTTCCCCAGCTCTTGGCAATTTCCGGCTGGTGCTGCCCGCGCACCACGTCATAGAGCCTGTCCTTGACGAAGACGCGTTGCCCGCCATCGCGGGTCAGCGGCCGGATCGAGGTCGTCAGGCTGTCCTTGGTCGGCTTGCCAAGGAACCACGACAGCGGGATCGTCAACCGGATCCCCTTGTCAAAGGAGCCTTCGCCGAAATCCTCCGACGACACGTCCGTGCGTGTCACGAAGGCACCGACCTCCCAGCCGTTGGCGAATTCCCGGTCGAGGCTGAGCGTCGCGCCCCAGTCCCCCGCGAGGTATCGCCCCGCGTCAAGCTGCGTATGGAATCCGCGGCCCAGATCGTAATAGGCCGAGACATGGCCGTTGAACTGCGGGATCGTCCCGCCCGGCGTGTCGCGGGAGCGAAGGCCGAACAGTTGGTCGAAATCGCGTGGCTCGACATAATTCGCCTCGACCCCGAGCGCGAAACGGCTGTCCACAGGTTTCCACAGGACCTCGCCCGAGACACCGGCATACATCGTTTCCAGGTACCCGGCCGTGACACGCCCGTAGACATTGCGCCCGAGCCGCGCGTACTTGGCCAGCGTCAGGTTGTCGATCACGGGCTCCTCGGTGGCAAGGTAATTGGCCACTTCCGAGCGAACGCGCGGGATGCTCGAATTGCTCGTCCGGGTTAAATCATCGAGGTTCCCGAAAGCCTTGACGGAAACCGACCCGGACGCCAGCAGGCCGGGCGCCACCATGTACTCGCCCTTGAAGCGCAGCCCGGCCTCGCCGCGCAGCGGATTGTCCGGATCGAAGAAACTGGTGCGCAGATAGGGCCCCACGCTCCAGCTCACGCGCGGGTACTTACCCGGCAACGGTGCGGGAAGATCCGCGAATGTCAGCGCGTCGTCGAATTCCGCCGCGGCGAGCGCGTCCGCCGCGGCGCGGTTCTCCAGCCGTTCCAGATCGCCCCGGTCGAACGTGACCGTGCTGGTGGGGATCCCGTTCGAGACGAGCGTCACGCGCAGCGTCTCGACGGAATCGGGCAGGGTGCGGGTGAGCCCGCGCAGCGTGCGCCCGAGCGCCTGCGCCGTGGCGTCGTATTTCGGGTTGCGCAGCCTGACATGCGCCGTGTGCGCCTCCAGCCGAAGGCCTTCGACCTCGAGGTCCGAACTGGCGAGGGTCCGTTCGACCGATTCGCCGACACGTGCCTTGCGTGTGTCGTTCAGCGCCCAATCCAGATCGGCGGCCGCGCTTTCGGGGCGTGCCCGCACGGGCAGCGGTGCCTCCTCGAGGCCGCCGGGCGCCGGCGCATCCTTGGGGTTGAAGCTCAGGGTCAGGCGCGCGCCGAATTCGGAGCCGTGCAACGAAAACGCGCTCAGTGCGAAACTTTCATTGATCTTGTAGTCCAGTCCGAAATTCCAGGGCGACTCATGATCGAAGATGCCGGCCGCCTCTTCCTGATCGTAGCCGTCAGACGAATACTCGGCGCTGAAAGTCAACTTGTCCGTGACGTCGTAGCTGAGCCCGGCAAAGGCCGCCAGGTCGCCCCGGAACCAGCTTTCCGTGCGAAGGTCGCCGCCGGTATCGCCCGGCTGGAAAGTGTCACGCGTCCCGGTGCTGCCAAGGCTGTTGAAGCTGCCCAACCGGCCCCAGCCAAGGCCGCCCGTCACGGTCAGCCGGTCGCCCACGGATTTGCTGGCGACGATGTATTCGCCGCCCAGTACACCGGTGCCGATGAAATCCTGCAGGCCGAGCGCCACCGCCGGGCGATAGGGGCCTTCCTTGAAAAGCCGGAACCGCAAATCGAAACTGCGGTCGTAGAAGGTCGAGAAATTGGGCGTCAGGTCATCGGTGGCCGAGTAGCGGAAGCTGCCGCTCATCCACGGCAGGATCTGGAAGGTCAGCGTCGATTTGGTGAACCCCTCGAAATGGGTCACCGTGGTCGAGAATTGACCGTCCGGCGCCATTTCCGCCGTCGGCATGTCCACCAGCTTGCCGGGCGTGCCGTAGTTGTTCGTGCGCGCCGTTGTCAGGTTGTCGGCCATGGCACCGGACGGCGCAACCAGAATTGCAACGGCCGTCAGCCGGCTGAGTCTTCGGATCACGTGCGACACTCCACCCTCGTCCCTGTTTTCGGGCACTTTATCGCCTAAGCGGCAGGACAACAATGAAACTTTGACCGACGGTGACTGCCGTCGTCTCACCCGGCCAGAACCACGACCGCCATCGTCGCCGCCGCGCCGGCCACCCCGCCGGCGACGGCCCACGCGGCATGCGGCAGCCACGATCGCCGTGGCGGGGGCGGCGGCATCGCGGATTGCCGGATCAGCGTGTTCTCGACGATCATCGGCAGGCGCGGGCCATAGCGCGACAGCACCGCCACCGCCTTCTGCAGATCGCCAAGGGCCGCCTTCGGCCCGATACTCTTGCGGATGTAATCCTCCACCACCGGCCGGGCGACCTGCCAGATGTTGATCTGCGGCGACAACGACCGCGCAACCCCCTCGACCACCACCATGGTGCGCTGCAGCAGGATCAGCTCGGTGCGGGTCTCCATGCCGAATTTCTCGGTCACCTCGAAAAGATAGCTCAACAGGTTGCCCATCGAGATCCTCGACGCGTCCATGCCGAAGATCGGCTCGCCCACCGCGCGCAGCGCGCGCGCGAACTCGTCGACATCGCGGTCGGCGGGCACGTAGCCGGCCTCGAAATGCACCTCGGCCACGCGGCGGTAATCGCGCTTGATGAAACCGTACAGGATCTCGGCATAGACCCGCCGTGTATATTCGTCGATATGGCCCATGATGCCGAAATCGAAGGCGATGATGTCGCCGTTGGCGGCCACCTTCAGATTGCCCTGGTGCATGTCGGCGTGGAAATACCCGTCGCGCAGCGCGTGGCTCAGGAACAGTTGCAGCACCCGCTCGCCCAATGCGACCCGGTCGTGCCCTGCCGCGTCCAGCGCGGCATTGTCGCCCAGCGGGATCCCGTCCGCCCAGCCAAGGGTCATCACACGCCGGCTCGAAAATTGCCATTTCACCTGCGGCAGGTCGAACCCGTCGTCGTCGCCGGTATTGGCCGCGAACTCGCTGGCCGAGGCGGCTTCCAGCCGCAGGTCCAGCTCCCCCATGACCACGCCCTCGAAATGCGCGATCACCTCGGTCGGCCGCAACCGGCGCGACGACGGCGAAAGCAGTTCCACCATGCGCGCGGCGAAATAGAAGGCGTCGATGTCACGCCGGAAGGCCCGTTCGATCCCGGGGCGCAGCACCTTGACGGCCACCGGGTCCCCGCCCGCGCGCAGCCGCGCCTTGTGCACCTGCGCGATCGAGGCGGCGGCGACGGGCGCGCTGAAATCGGCAAAAACCTCGTCCACGTCGCGGCCCAGCTCGTGCGCGACACTGTCCTTGGCCACCTCCGCCGGGAAGGGCGGCAGCTTGTCCTGCAGCACGCGCAGCTCGGTCGCCAGGTCCTCGCCCACGAGGTCCGGACGCGTCGACAGGATCTGGCCGAACTTGATGTAGGCCGGGCCGAGCGCCGTGAGCGCCCGTACCGCCGCCGGCATCGCAGGGTCCCCGCGATAGCCCAGCCACTGGAAGGGCCACGCCAGGAACCGCATCGTGCCCCGCACCAGCGGCGGCGCCTCGAACGCGTCCATGATGAGCTGCATCGCCCCCGTGCGTTCCAGCGTCGCGCCCGTGCGGATCAGGCGAAGAAGGTTGTGCGGCCCCCGCATTGTCAGAGTTTCCAGCCCGAATGCAGGCAGGCGATGCCCATCGACAGGTTGCGGTACCTGGCGTTGCCGAACCCGGCCTCGCGCACCATGGCGAGGAAGCTTTCCTGATCGGGGAAGCGGCGGATCGATTCGACAAGGTACTGGTAACTGTCCCGGTCGCCGGCGATCGCCTGCCCCATGCGCGGAATGATGTTGAAGGAATAAAGGTCATAGGCCTTCTGCATCAGGTCGTTGGGGATCTGGCTGAACTCCAGCACCATCAGCCGCCCGCCGGGCCGCAGCACGCGGAACGCCTCGGCCAGCGCGGCCGCCGGGCGGGTGACGTTGCGGATGCCGAAGCTGATCGTGTAGACATCGAAGCTCGCATCGTCGAATGGCAGGGCCATCGCGTCGCCCACCACCCACGAAAGGCTGTCGGCCATGTGTTCGGCTTCGGCGCGCTTGCGCCCCTCGACCAGCATCGGCTCGGTCAGGTCCAACACCGTGGCGTGACCGTGCCCCGCCCTGTCGAGAAAGCGAAAGGCGATGTCGCCGGTGCCGCCCGCCACGTCCAGCAGGCGCTGGCCCTGCCGCGGCGCCAGCCAGTCCATCATCGCGTCTTTCCAGACGCGATGGATGCCCATCGACATGGCGTCGTTCATCACGTCGTATTTCGAGGCGACGCTGCCGAACACCCCGCGGACGCGGCCCGCCTTTTCGGCCTCGGGGATTTCCTGATATCCGAAATGCGTGGTTTTCTCGGTCATGGGCCTTGCCGTTCCTTTGTCTCGCCCTTCCTATAGGCCGCCGGAGAGCGGTACAATGCGCCGCGGCCCCGTGAAGGTGAAGTTATGCCCGAACTGCCAGAAGTCGAGACAGTCCGCCGCGGTCTCGCCCCCGTGATGGAGGGCCAAACCATCGCCGGTGCCGACGTGAACCGCCCCGATCTGCGCTGGCCCCTGCCGGCGGACATGGCCGCGCGGCTGACGGGGGTCACGGTGCTGGCGCTGCGCCGGCGGTCCAAGTACATCCTCGCCGACCTCGATTCGGGGGAAACGCTGCTTGTTCACCTTGGCATGTCGGGCCGCATCCTCGTGTCGGGTGATCCGCTGGGCCGTTTCACGCATGACCATCCGGCGGCCGAAAAGCATGATCACGTCGTGCTGCACATGGCCAACGGCGCGCGCGTCACCTTCAATGACCCGCGCCGGTTCGGCGCGATGGACCTCGTCCCGACGGGGGCCGCCGATGATCACCCGCTGCTGGCCCGGCTGGGGCCCGAACCGCTCGGCAACGGGTTCGACGAAACCTATCTCGTGGGCGCGCTCAAGCCGCGCAACATGCCGGTCAAGTCCGCGCTTCTGGATCAGGGGCTCGTGGCCGGGCTCGGAAATATTTACGTTTGCGAGGCACTTTACCGCGCGCGCATCCATCCGGTCCGCCGGGCGCGACGGGTATCCGCGCAGCGCCTTCGCCGGCTCGTGCCGGCCATCCGCGACGTGCTGCGCGACGCCATTGCCGCCGGCGGATCCAGCCTGCGCGATTACCGGCAGGCCGACGGGGAACTGGGCTATTTCCAGCACGCCTTCGACGTCTACGGCCGGGAAGGGCAGCCATGCAGAACACCCGGCTGTGCGGGCAGCATCCGGCGTATCGTGCAATCGGGGCGCTCCAGTTTCTACTGTGGGCTATGCCAAAGATAAGGTTGATCCAGTCCGCCACAGTGGTAAGGACTCAAGCCTGATCGAAACAAGCGAAAGCAGATTTCATGGCCTATGAGACGATCATCGTCGAAATAGAAGACCACGTCGCCCTGATAAAACTGAACCGCCCCGACGCGCTGAACGCGCTGAACGACCAGTTGCTGAAGGAACTCGGCAAGGCGTTGTCGGATGCGCAGGCCAATGAAAAGGTGCGCTGCGTGATCCTGACCGGCTCGGAAAAGGCTTTCGCCGCCGGCGCCGACATCAAGATGATGAGCGACAAGAACTTCGCCGACGTTTTCGCCGCCGACTTCTTCGGCCCCGAGGCCGACGCGATCGCCGGGTTTCGCAAGCCCATCATCGCCGCCGTGTCGGGCTATGCGCTCGGCGGCGGGTGCGAACTTGCCATGATGTGCGATTTCATCATCGCGGCCGAGACCGCCAAGTTCGGCCAGCCCGAGATCAACCTCGGCGTCATGGCGGGCCTTGGCGGGTCGCAGCGGCTCACGCGGTTCATCGGCAAATCCAAGGCGATGGACATGAACCTGACGGGCCGGTTCATGGACGCGGAGGAGGCCGAAAGATCGGGCCTCGTCTCGCGCGTGGTGCCGGCCAAGAAACTGCTGGAGGAAGCCCGGACAGCCGCCGACAAGATCGCCGAGAAGTCGATGCTGTCGGCCATGGCCGTCAAGGAATCGGTCAACCGCTCCTACGAGACGACCCTGCGCGAGGGCTTGCTCTTCGAGCGGCGGGTCTTCCATTCGCTGTTCGCGACCGAGGACCAGAAGGAAGGCATGTCAGCCTTCACCGAGAAACGTCAGGCCCAGTTCCGCGACAAGTGACCTAGTGCCGCGCGGGGGGTGCCCCGCGCGGTACATCCGCTGGTGCGCGACGTCGTCAGTCGAAACGGCGCCACGCGTCCTGCATCGCCTTCTGCATGTTGTCCCACGCCTTGTCCACGCCGGCCTTCACGTCGTTCCACGCGGCGGCCTGCGCGTTCTGCAACTCCTTGAGCTGGGACTCCATCGCGTCACGACGGTTGCGCAATTCGTCGATCTGCTCCTTGTACTTCAGTTGCGCGTCGGCCGTCGCCTGCTGCGCCTCGGCCTTCATCTTGTCGATATTGGCCTGCCATTCGTCCAGCTGTGCTTTCAGCTTCTTCTCGTAGGCGTCTTTCTCTTCCATTTCTCAAATCCCTTTCGTCATGGTTTCGCGCCGCGTCGCAGCGGCCTTTACGAAAATATGACTCGTTCGGGCGCCGTTCAACAGATATCGCTCTGGTGCCGGGCGCGACCGTCGCGATGCCGACGCGATGCCGATGGCCTGCAGACCCGCGATTCCCGCGCTTATCCGGACCGCCCCCAGCCCCCGCCGCCGGGCGTCTCCATGCCGAAGACGGCGCCGGCTGGCAGGTCGATCTCGTCGTTGCCGTCCATGTCGCGGATCGTGCCGTCGGGCAGCTCGGCCCAGTTCCGCCCGACGGCGCCCGGCGCACCGCCATCCACGCCGAAGGGCGGGATTTTCCGGTGATTGGAAAGGGTTGTGACCATCGCGGGCACAAGGAACCGCAGCCGCCGCCGCACCCCGTTGCCACCGTGCCAGCGGCCCGCCCCGCCCGAGCCGGGGCGGATGCCGAATTCCTCCAGCCGGACGGGGAACCGCTTTTCAAGGATTTCCGGATCGGTCATCCGCGTGTTGGTCATGTGGCTTTGAACCGCGTCGCACCCGTCGAATCCGGGCCCCGCCCCGGTGCCGCCGGCGATCGTCTCGTAGTTCTGGAAGTCATTGTTTCCCCAGACAAAATTGTTCATCGTCGCTTGGCTTCCGGCGATCACGTGCAGCGCCCCGTACAGCGCGTTGCACGTGGCCTGGCTGACCTCGGTATTGCCCGAGATGACGGCGGCGGGGTATTCGGGGTTCAGCATCGATCCTTTGGGAACCTTGATCTCGAGCGGTTTCAGACACCCCTCGTTCAAGGGTATCTCGGCCCCGACCATGGTGCGGAACACGTACAGCACGACCGCCCGGCAAATGGATTCGGGCGCGTTGTAATTGCCCGGATGCTGCGCGGAAGTGCCTGAAAAATCTATCTTTGCCTTCCGGTTCTGGCGATCCACGGTAATGGCGACCTCGATGGTCGCGCCGTGATCCATCGGGTAGCTGAACCGCCCGTCCGTCAGCCGGTCGATCACGCGGCGCACGCTTTCCTCCGCGTTGTCCTGAACGTGCTCCATGTAGGCTTGCACCACGTCCAGCCCGAAGGTCTCGACAACTTTCAGAAGCTCTTGGCGCCCGGTCTCGTTCGCGGCGACCTGCGCTTTGAGGTCGGCAAGGTTCTGCGCGATGTCGCGGCATGGGTACCGGCCCGAAGACAGCACCGATTCCGCGCGTGATTCCAAGAAGTTGCCCTGATCGACCAGCTTGACGTTGTCGATCAGCACGCCCTCGTCCTCGATACGACGGCTGTCGGGCGGCGCGCTGCCCGGCGTGCGCCCTCCGATATCCGCGTGGTGGCCGCGGGCGCCCAGCCAGAAAACCGGCCTGTCCCCGATGAAGACAGGCGTGACGACCGTGACATCCGGCAGATGCGTGCCCCCGTGGTAGGGCGAATTGAGCATGAAGGCGTCGCCGGGGCGCACGTCGGGATTGCGCCGCATGACCGTCCTGATGGACTCGGCCATCGAGCCGAGATGCACCGGCACATGCGGCGCATTGGCCACAAGATCCCCGTTGCCGTCGAAAATTGCGCAGGAAAAATCCAGCCTTTCCTTGATGTTGACGGACCAAGACGTGTTGGCCAGCGTCACGCCCATCTGGTCGGCCACGGACATGAAGAGGTTGTTGAACACTTCCAGCAGAACAGGATCGGCCTCGGTGCCTGCCGCGTGGTCGCGTGGCTTGGCCGCGATACGTTCCAGCAGCAGGTTCCCCATGGCATCGACCGAGGCCGCCCAGCCGGGCTCCACCACGTTCGTGCCCGTCGGCTCGACGATCACCGCCGGCCCCTTTACCGTCGCTGCCGGGTCGAGTGCGTCGCGGTCATGAAGCGGCATGTCCTGCCATGCCTCGTCCACGTGCATCGGGATATGCGCCCGCGGCCGGCCATCGCCCCCGGGGCGCTCGGGCCTCGGCGCCTGTCCCGTCCGGCCGACGGCCTCGACGCTCAGCATGTCGAACAGGATCGCGCGCTCCGGGCTGTGGAACCCGAACCGCTGGCGATGCGCCGCCTCGAAATCGGCCTGCATCTTGGCGATGTCGTCAAACGGCACCTCGAGCGCCTGATGAGAGCCGTCGTAGCGCAGATGCGCACGTGGTTGCAGGACGATATCCTCGATCCCCTGTCCGGCGACTTCGCCACGGGCATCGGCGGACAGACCATCCAGCGTGTCCCGCGCCTTGCCGATATCCGCCAGCGGCGCGTCCATCTGGACCTCGCGCATCGCCCGCACCTCGGCCAGGCCCATGCCGTAGGCCGACAGCACGCCGGCATGGGGGTGGATCAGAACCCGCGTCATGCCGAGCGCATCGGCCACGAGACAGGCATGCTGCCCGCCCGCGCCGCCAAAGCACTGCAGGGTGTAACGCGTCACGTCATGGCCACGCTGAACGCTGATTTTCTTGATCGCGTTGGCCATGTTGTCGACGGCGATCCGCAGGAAACCCTCGGCCATTTCCTCGGGGGCGCGGGGCGGTTCGCCCGTGTCGGCGGCGACGGTGTCGGCAAGCTGGCCGAACTTCTCGCGCACCACGGCCGCGTCCAGCGGCGCATCGCCGTCAGGGCCGAAGACCGCGGGGAAGTGATCTGGGTTGAGCTTGCCCAGCATCACGTTGCAATCGGTGACCGTCAGCGGCCCGCCCCGGCGATAGCAGGCCGGGCCGGGATCGGCCCCCGCGCTTTCCGGCCCCACCTGGAATCGGCCGTCCTCGAACTTGCAGATGCTGCCGCCGCCCGCCGCGACGGTGTGGATGTCCATCATCGGCGCGCGCATCCGGACGCCGGCCACCTCGGTCTCGAAACTGCGCTCGTAGGCGCCGGCATAATGGCTGACATCGGTCGACGTGCCGCCCATGTCGAACCCGATGAGCCGGTCGTGCCCCGCTGCCTCGCCCGTTTTGACCATGCCGACGATCCCGCCGGCCGGCCCGGAAAGGATGGCATCCTTGCCCTGGAACAGCCGCGCGTCGGTCAGGCCACCATTGGACTGCATGAATCCCAGCCAGCCGCAGGCACGCCCGAGGTCGAGCGCGCCCGCCACCTGGTCGACATACCGGCGCAGGGTCGGCGACAGGTAGGCATCCACCACCGTCGTGTCGCCACGTCCGACCAGCTTGGCCAGCCTGTTCACCTGATGGCTGGCCGTGATCTGATCAAACCCGATCTCCGCCGCCATCTCGGCCACGCGCTCTTCGTGGGCGGGGTTGAGATAGGCGTGCAGCCCGGCGATGGCCACGGCGCGGATGCCGGCCTCGTGCGCTGCCTGCAGCGCGTCGCGCGCGGCGTCCTCGTCGAGGGGGCGCACGACATTGCCCTGCGCGTCCAGCCGCTCGTCCAGTTCGGCGACGTCCTCGTACAGCAAGTCGGGCCGCGTGATATGCAGGTCGAACAGGCGGGGCCGCGTCTGGTACCCGATCTTGAGCAGGTCGCGAAAACCCTTCGTGATCAGCAGCAGCACGCGTTCGCCCTTGCGCTCCAGCAGCGCATTCGTGGCCACCGTCGTGCCCATCTTGACCGCGCGGATCGCGCCATTGGCGAAAGCTCCGGTCGTGCCCGTCATCTCGCGAATGCCCTGCACGGCGGCATCCCGGTAGCGTTCGGGGTTCTCGGACAGCAGCTTGTGCGTGTGGATGCGTCCTTCGGGATCAAGCGCCACGATGTCGGTGAAGGTGCCGCCCCGGTCGATCCAGAATTCCCATGCCCCGCTCATCATGCCCCCGTTCGCGATTGTGGCGCCACGTTTGGTCGATGGCCGGGAAATGTCAACGACGCCCTGCAGCAGGCACCCATTGAAAAGCCACGGCGATTCGGCCCATATGCCGATGTCAGCCAAAGGAGAACCGGATGGAAGTGCACAAGATAACCGACGATTTCTCGGTTGCGCCGCAGATCACGCCCGACGACGTCGCCGCGATTGCCGGGGCCGGTTTCCGGTCGATACTCTGCAATCGCCCCGACGGGGAAGAGCCCGGGCAGGCCGCCTACGACGACGTTGCCGATGCGGCCCGTGCCGCGGGGCTTGACGCGCGGTCCGTGCCGATCGTGTCGGGCGTCGTCCGGCAGGAGGATGCCGAGGCGTTTTCCGCGGCGATGCGCGAGATGCCCAAGCCGATCCTCGCCTACTGCCGCTCCGGCACCCGCTGCACCATGCTCTGGAGCATTTCGGAGATCGACGAGCGGGACGCGGATGAAATTCTCCGGCTGACCCGCAACGCCGGCTACGACATGTCCGGCCTGCTCCGGCAGCTTGGCAAGGGGTGATCGCGGCGTGACGGACTGGATCGCGATAGGGCCTGACACCGGCGGCACGCGCGCGGTGGCGATGCGCGGCGGCCGGGTCGATACCAGCCTTGTCGCCCCGGACGAGGCGGCGGCGGTCACCCGGCTGGGCACGCGGGCGGAAAACATCATCCGTGTCGGTGACGGCGCACCGGACAGGCTTCCGGCGGCGGTGATGCCGGCCCGCGCCGGGACGGTGGCAGGTTTCACGCAGGAAACGCCGGCGGACGTGATCGGGGCCTGGGTCCGGGTGCGGATCGCCGGGTTCCTTGGCGGTCATCCGAACTGGGACGGTGTCCTCTGCGTGGTCGAGGACGAGGTGACCCACTGGATTCACATCAGCGCCGACGAGGCCGTCAGCAGCCAGAGTTTTCTGACAAGACGTCTGATCAACGCGCTTGATGCCGGCGGGCCGGCGGATACGGGCGCGATTGCCGATTGCCTCAGTCGGCCCGAACGCCTTGCCGCGCATCTGCGTGCCGCGCAGGTCGGCGGTGACGGCGCGGCGATGGCGGGGTACCTGATCGGTGCCGAACTGGCGGCCGCGCGGCCCTACTGGCTGGGCCAACAGGTCGCGATCATATCGGAACCGGGCCAAGCCGCGGGATATGCCGCCGCGTTGTCCGCGCAGGGTGTGCCGGTGATCGAGGAGAAGACTGAAACACTGCTCGCGGCAGGCCTCGGCGCCGTTGCCGCGGCATGGGGGCTGTCGGGTTGACCGGATGATGATCCGCGCGCCGCACCTCCCGCATCTGTGTGAAACAACCACCCGACCGCCGGTTTGCGCCAAGCATCGCCCCGCTTCCGGCAGGGGCGCCCGGGGATAGGCGGATGTGCGGACGTTTCGCTGTCACCCTGCCGGATGATGCGATGGCGCGTCTTTTCTCGGCCGCGCCGGCAAATGATCTGCCGCCGGTGCCCAATTACAATGTCTGTCCCACGAACAGGGTACACTCGGTTTTCCTGCAGGCGGGGCAGCGCCGGCTGGGCGCGATGCGGTGGGGTTTTTTGCCCCATTGGTACAGGAGCCCCACCGATGGCCCCCTCCTGATCAACGCGCGGGCCGAAACCGTTGCCGAGAAGCCGGCATTCCGCGATGCATGCCGTGCCCGGCGCTGCCTGATCCCGGCCGCGGGGTTCTACGAATGGACAAGGGACGCCGACGGCAACCGCCTTCCGTGGTACATCACGCGGGCCGATGGCGCGCCGATGGTCCTTGCCGGGGTCTGGCAAAGCTGGGACAAGGGCGAGACGCCGCTAATCACCTGCGCCATTGTCACGTGCGAGGCGAACAAGGCAATAAGCAACATCCACCACAGGATGCCCGTCGTCCTGTCGCGCGATGACTGGCCCCTCTGGCTGGGTGAACAGGGCAAGGGCGCGGCCCGGCTTATGCATGCGCCCGCCGACGATGACCTTGATTTCTGGCGCGTCGGAACGGCGGTCAATTCGAACCGGGCCAGCGGCCCCGACCTGATCGAGCCTGCCCGAGACTGATCAATCCTCTTCGAAAGGATCCCATTCCTCGTCGACTTCCGGCAGGGCCTGTGCCTCGGCCTCGGCCGCCTGCTCCTCGGGCGTGCGGACGGCGGTGATCGTGGCGTCCGGGAAATTTTCCATGACGGCGCGGACAAGCGGGTGCGCCGCGGCCTGGGCCTTGAGCGTGTTTTCGGCGGCATCGCGCCGCTCGGCGATGGTTTCGCCGCCGCCCTCGTTCACCACTGTCACGGCCCAGCGATTGCCCGTCCACCTTTGCAGCGATGCGCCCAGCCGTTGCACGAGGTCACCGGGGGCCGCCGAGGTCAGTTGGCATTCGATCCGCCCGGGCCTGTAATCGACAAGACGAAGGCAGCTTTCCACCTCGACCAGCAACCTCACGTCGCGATTTTCTCGGATCAGGTCAACCGCGTGCTCGAACGTCGGGTAATCGGCCAGCGCGGGCTGTGCCGCGACGGCGAGGTTCTGACCGTTCCCGTTGGCCGAGGCTTGCGGCCCGGTCGGCACGTCGTGGGGGGCGGCCTGATGCCCCGCGCGCGCGGATCGCGCGGATGTTTCGGGCGTACCGGCGGCGCCGTGCTGGCCCGGCCCGGGGCCGCCGCCGGGCGGTCCCGGGGGCGGCGTGCTGTCCTTCAACTTGCGCACCAGGTCTTCGGGCGCGGGCAGGTCGGCCACATGTGTCAGCCGGATGAGCGCCATTTCGGCGGCCATCATGGTGTTGGGCGCTTCCGCCACCTCGTCCAGCGCCTTGAGCAGCATCTGCCACATTCTGGTCAGTGCGCGCATCGGCAATGCATCGGCCATCGCTTGGCCGCGTGCACGCTCGTCCGGGCTGACGGTCGGGTCCTCGGCAGCCGCGGGCGTTATCTTTACGACGGAAATCCAGTGCGTGATCTCGGCCAGGTCGCGCAGCACCGCCATCGGGTCAGCGCCTTCGGCGTACTGGCCCGACAGCTCGTCCAGCGCGCCCGCCGCATCACCCTTCATGATCATGTCGAACAGGTCCAGAACCCGGCCCCGATCCGCCAGCCCGAGCATGGCGCGGACCTCGTCCGCCGTCGTCTCGCCCGAGCCGTGGCTGATCGCCTGATCCAGCAATGACGTGGCATCGCGGGCCGAGCCTTCGGCCGCCCGGGTGATCATGGCAAGCGCGTCATCCGCGATCTGCGCGGCCTCGGCCTGCGCGATGCGGCGCAGCATGGCGACCATCTCCTCGGGTTCGATCCGCCGCAGGTCGAACCGTTGGCACCGGCTCAGTACCGTGACCGGCACTTTGCGGATCTCGGTGGTCGCGAAGATGAACTTCACATGCTCGGGGGGTTCCTCAAGCGTCTTGAGAAGCGCGTTGAACGCGCTTGTCGACAGCATGTGAACCTCGTCGATGATGTAGATCTTGTACCGCGCCGAGGCCGCCCTGTAATGCACCGACTCGATGATATCGCGGATGTCGCCCACGCCCGTACGGCTGGCGGCGTCCATCTCCAGCACATCGACGTGACGTCCCTCCATGATGGCGCGGCAATGTTCGCAGACACCGCAGGGGTCTGTCGTGGGGCCTCCCTGACCATCCGTGCCGATACAATTCATGCCCTTGGCGATGATGCGGGCGGTGGTCGTCTTGCCGGTGCCGCGGATGCCCGTCATGATGAAGGCCTGCGCGATGCGATCGGCCCGGAAGGCGTTCTTCAGCGTCCGGACCATCGCGTCCTGCCCGACCAGGTCGGCAAAGGTTTCCGGCCGGTACTTGCGGGCCAGAACCTGATAGCGCGTGTCGGGGGTGTCCGTCATGTCCGCCTTTCCGGATTCGTGTGCTGCGGGCAACGTAAAGCGGGCGATCAGGGCCGTCCAGCTTGCTTTTGAGGCGCGAAGCGGCGAGGCTGCGCCGGGGTGACGCACCGACGAACGGAAGGGGGACATGCACGCGAAAACGATCCTGCCACGCGACGTGGCCGAAACGATCACGGCCCGAGGCGCGGGCTGAACCGGTGTCCGGTTTCGTCATTTTCGCACTGCCACTGGCCGGCGGCATACTGGCGCTCGCGCCCTTGCCGGGGCGGGGCGGCCACTACCGCGAGGACATCGCCCACCTGCATGACTGGCAGCCCGCCCTCGTGGTTTCCATGGCCACCGAAACCGAGATGGCGGCACACGGCGCGGCAATGCTGGGCAGCGACGTGCAGGACATGGGCACACGCTGGGTGCTCGTGCCGGTGAGCGATTTCGGAATTCCGGGCGCCGAGGCAGAAGAGGCATGGCATCGCGCCAGCAATGCCGCGCTTGGCGCGCTGCAGGGCGGCGGGCGCGTTCTGATCCATTGCATGGGCGGTTGTGGACGGTCCGGCATGGCGGCGCTGCGCCTGATGGTCGAATCGGGGGAGGCGCCCGATGCGGCGCTGGATAGGCTCAGGGCGATACGCCCCTGTGCCGTGGAAACGCAGGAACAGCTGGCATGGGCCCGTGACTGGTAAGAAGTCGCCGGGCCGTCAGCGGCTGCGATGACGCGCGCGTGACGCCGGGGTGAGAGGTTGGACAACGACCCAAGCGGGGCTCGTTACGGCTGCTTCCTTCCGGACCTGACCGGGTTGGCGAGGCGCTTGCCCGCGCCAACCTCTCGATTGTGATATACGGGTCATTCGACGGATTCGCAAGCCGCCGCGACATGCGGGCCCCGATCCATGGGCAGAAGAAGGCGCAGGAAGCCCGCCGGGGTTTGGCCGGTCACCGAGGCCGCCAGTCTTTCAAGCTCTTCGGGATAGCGCCGTAGCCCCGGCCCGGTGTCGAAAAGTGCCGATGTTCCCGCGGGCAGGGCGCGGAAGTGCCATATGGGCGGTGATGCCGATACACGGATCGTACCCAGCCGGGCCACGTGCCGCGCCACGAGGTCCCGAACGGGCCGGTTTCCCACGTGCACCAGCCTGCCGTCGGTCAGGTCCGCGTAAGGGCCGGACCCGAACGCGCGGTAACTGTTCGTGGCAAGGATGAATTCTGCCTTGTCGTCCAGCGGTTTCCCGTTGAAGTGCACCGCGCGGATCCGGCGCGCACCCGCGTCAACCAAGTTACCCGTGCCATCGTAGCGCGCCGGTTGCGACAGGTCGACACGATAGCTCAGCCCGTCGATGACGTCGAAGTCGTGGCCCGGTATCGTCATGTCGCGCAGTCTCTGGTCGGTGTCGCCCGGTATCAGCCGGTTGAAGCAGATCGCGGCCCGTTCCAGCCAGTCGCGCACTTCCGCCCCGGTCAGGCGCAGGCCGCACAACGTATTGGGAAAACAATACAGATCAGCGGCATGCCGCAGGCTGAGCGGCCCCGGCGGAATATCGGTATAGTGTTCTGCGCCGCCACGGCCGCCTGTTCGGAACGGGGCCGAGGCCGACAGGACGGGCAGGCCGGCATGCGGGCTGCCCGACAACGCCTCGGTCAGCGCGGCACGCTGCGCCGCGGTGACAAGGCGCAGCGCCGGATCATCCCGCACGAGCGACAGGTAACTGTGCAGCGCCGTGGCGCTGTGCCCGATCGGTTTCCGGATAAGTTGCCGTGTCCGGTCATGCGCGGGTTTCAGGACCTTGCGCAGCGTCCCGTCCTCGGGGGTGAGCGCGTCTTGCGCGTCCCGCGCCAGCGGGCGTGCCTCGCAGCGATGCGACGCGACCTGCCAGCCATCCGGCGTTTTGCGAAGGTCAAGGTCGATGACGCCCAGATGCGACCCCTTGAACCCGCCCATTACCGTCGGCACCCCGTGAAGGCGGCCATTGACAGGGTCGACACCGTCCGGCGGTGGCCCCCCCGCACGATCCGGCACGGGGAAGGTCTCGTGCGTGTGCCCGGCAAGGATCGCGTCGATGCCGTCAACCCGCGCGAGCGGTCTGAGCGCGTTTTCCATGCCCGGCCGGGCAGGGCCGGGATCAATGCCGCTATGCGCAAGGATCACGACAATGTCCGCGCCCGCCGCGCGCACCTGCGGCACGCGGGCCCGCGCCGTGTCGACGATGTCACGGCTCGTGACCTCGCCGCTCAGGGCCGCGTGATCCCAGACCATGACCTGCGGCGGCAGAAGGCCGATGATGCCGATCCGCAGGTCGTGGCGCGCGCCCGCATCGTCGGTGAAGCATCGATCAAGCATGACATAGGGCGGCAGCAGCGTGTCGTCGTCGGCCGGTGTCGCGCCCTCGCACGTTATCGCGTTGGCGCATGTAACGGGGAATTCCGCTTCGGACACCGCTTGCAGCAACCGGGTCAATCCGAAGTTGAACTCGTGATTGCCAAGCGCCGCCGCATCGTAGCGCAGCGCGTTCATCGCCAGCATCACCGGGTGCGGCCCTGGCCACCGGCCCGAGGAATGCGGCAAAAGGTCGCTCAGCGGGGTCCCCTGCAGGAAGTCGCCGTTGTCGAAAAGCAGGCAGTTGCGCGCTTCCCGGCGGGCTTCCGCGATCAGCGTGGCGGTACGCGTCAGGCCGTAAGGCCGCGCCGCCAGATCGGCGTAATAATCATGCGCCACTAGGTTGGCATGCACATCGGTCGTTTCCAGCAGGCGAAGCCTCAGTGATGGCCGTGCGGGCAGGGCGCCGGGCCGCGGCCGGCTCCGCGCCCGGCGGCGCGCGTCTGCGTCTGATGTGTGGCCCGGTAAATAGGCGGGTGCTGGCATTGAGGCTGAACCGAAAGATTTGGACCCTACACTTTCGTATGATTGGTGCAACAGGCGGCATCATGCAACCCAAGCGCGAAAATTATGCCGCTGCACACGGTTGGCGGCGTCTCCGGGAGCTGCCTTGTTCCTCGCTGCCCCACGTGCAAACAAGGGCCAAGGGAGGCGTGATGCAACGAGCAGAATCAGTCACATTCGGAGGATCCGGTCTCGACAGGGCCGCCGATCTGCGCGGCGACGCGCAGGCCCAGCAGATGCGCATTGACGAAGGGCTTGCGGCGACAATCGTGCTGTGGCGGGGCAAGCCGATGGTGGCCGGCAGCCAGCGCGACAGCCTGGCCTTGCTGCCGATGGACCATCCGCTGCTGGCCGGCCCTGCCTTGCCGCGCATCCTGCTGGGGCGCGAGGCATCCGGCCGGCTCATCTATGCCCACGATATCTCGGGGTGGCAGCCCGACGGGGTCGATCCGGCGTGTCTAGACGGGTTTTCCGACGAGACCGAACAGCGGCATCCATTGGCGCCGCGTAACTGCGTCTTTGCCGAGCTTCGGCGCATCATGGCGCGCCTGAGCCCGCGGGACGCGGAACTGGCCGCGACGGCCAGGGCCGTTGCAGGATGGCATGTCAGCCATCGTTTCTGCGCGCGCTGCGGCGGCGAAAGCCGGCTGGTCCTCGACGGTTGGCAACGGCGGTGCGACGCGTGCGGGGGGCAGCATTTCCCGCGCACCGATCCTGTCGTGATCATGCTTGTCACGTGGGGCAATTCCGTGCTTGTGGGGCGTTCGCCGGGCTGGCCGGAGGGGATGTATTCCCTGCTCGCCGGTTTCGTCGAGCCGGGCGAGACGATCGAGGCCGCCGTGCGGCGCGAGGTGCGCGAGGAAACCGCCATCGAGGTGGGCGCGGTGACCTATCTTGCAAGCCAGCCCTGGGCGTTTCCGGCGTCCCTGATGTTCGGCTGCCGTGGCGAGGCGCTCAACCGCGACATCAGCATCGACCCCGCCGAGATCGAGGACGCCATGTGGATCACGCGGGAAGACATGCTGACCGCCCATGCCGGTGAGCATCCTTTCCTCAAACCGGCGCGCGAAGGCGCGATCGCGCATTTCCTTCTGCGCAACTGGCTTGCGGACACCCTCGATTGACGCGAGAATGATCGCGACGGGCAGTTGTATGAAAAGAGTGGCAGCACATGATGCAGTTCGGCACCAGGGAAGACATCGCAGCGCCGGTTGATCACGTGTTCGCCGAGCTGTCCGATTTCCACGCCTTCGAAAGATCGGCGCTGCGGCGCGGGGCCGACGTTCAGAGGGTTGACACCCTGAAAGCCGTCGGACCGGGCATGGCGTGGGACATCTCCTTTCGTCTCAGGGGCAAGCAGCGCGAGATCAAGATGGAACTCAGCGCCTATGAACCGCCCACGCGCATGGTCTTTTCCTCGCGATCCACCTCGATGGGCGGCACGATGACGGTTGATCTTGTCGCGCTTTCCCGGGGGCGCACACGGATGGCGCTCGATATCGAGCTGGTCCCCAAGACCCTTTCGGCCAAGTTGCTGGTGCAATCGCTCAAACTGGCCCGTGGCAACCTGCGCAAGCGCTTCCGGCTGCGTGTAGCGGATTTCGCGAACGATATCGAGGACCGTTACAAGGGGGCGGTCGGCGACATGCGGTGACGCATGGCAAAACGCGCCGCCTGTGACAAGGCGGCGCGTCTGGTTGGGGAACACCCACTTTCATCGGATGCCGTGAAGCAGGCTTGCGTGGTGTCACCCAATGTGGTTACCGCGCTCATCCGCGCTGAGCTCGGCGATATGCGTCGGGCGCTCGTCGGCGCTGAGCTCGGCGATATGCGTCGGGCGCTCGTCGGCGCTGAGCTCGGCCGTGACCGTGGCCGACTGGATCGCGGTGGTTGCTGACAGTGCAAGAGCAGCGCTGATTGCTGTAAAGCTGAGGATACGCATGGCTTCTTCCTTTCCATCGTTGTCCCGGCGTGTCCTGCCGGGGTTAAGGCTGGCTTGGCGCCCGCCTTTCGTACCAACGATCTGGGAGCCCCGAGCGGGATTGAAAGGATCGGTACTCGCACCGTGAAAGTGCGCTCACGCACATTCTCGCGCATGTGAGCGGCGGAGGGTGCGTAGATCACCATTTGGTGATCGCAGGTTGGCGCTGCCACGGCCGAAATTCCGGCCGATCGGCACGAAGGCGGCCTGACAGCCCCCGCCACGCGGCCGGCGCCTAGTGACGGCGCGGATCCGCCGGGTAAACCCCGAGCATCGTGATTTCCGACGTGAAATAATCCAGTTCGTCCAGGGCGCGCTTGACCGCCGGATCCTCGGGATGCCCCTCGATGTCGGCGTAGAACTGCGTCGCGTGGAACGATCCCCCCAACATGTAGCTTTCGAGCTTGGTCATGTTCACGCCGTTGGTGGCGAAGCCGCCCATCGCCTTGTACAGCGCGGCGGGGATGTTGCGGACCTGGAAAACGAAGGTGGTCATCATCCCGTCATCGCCCCGGCGGGAATGATCCGGATGGCGCGACATCACCAGAAAGCGCGTGCGGTTGTTGCCTTCGTCCTCGATGTGCCGTGCCAGCACGTCCAACCCGTAGATCTCGCCGGCCAGTTCCGAGGCGAGCGCGGCCAGCGCCGGGTCTCCGCGATCGGCCACTTCCCGGGCCGACCCGGCGGTATCCGCGCCGCTGACGCGGCGGATGTCGTGCCGTTCAAGGAATTCGCGGCACTGCCCCAGAAGCATGGTGTGGCTCATCGCGCGTTCGATCTGCCCCAGCTTGGCGCCGTGCAGCGCCAGCAGGTTTATGTGCACGCGCACGAAGGCTTCGCCCACGATATGCAGCCCCGAGGACGGCAGAAGGTGATGGATATCGGCAACGCGCCCGAAGGTGGAATTCTCGACCGGCAACATGGCGAGTTCGGCACGCCCCGTGCGCACGGCGTCCATCGCATCCTCGAAGGTGCGGCAGGGCATCGCTTCCATCTCGGGGTAGGTCTCCCGGCAGGCCTGGTGCGAATAGGCGCCTGGTTCGCCCTGAAAAGCAATGCGGTCTGTCATTGTGGTCAATCCTGTCGCGGCCCGGACCGGGCGTTTGGTCGCGCAAACTACACCTTGCGTCGGACAAGGGGAAGCGGATAGATACCCCGCCAAGGGATACCAAATGGAAACGGGCCTATGTTCGATACGATGACACTTACGAAGATCGTCGGCAGCTTCTGCGGGGCGCTGCTGGTGTTCATGATGGGCAACTGGGCGGCGGAAACGCTTTATTCGATGGGTGGCGGCCACGGCGGCGATCATCAACAGGCATACGTGATCGACACCGGCGAGGACGAGGAGGATACCGCGGCGGCCGAGGATACCGGCCCGACCTTCGCGGAATTGTTCGTCAGCGCGGATGCCGGCAAGGGCGAGCGTGTTTTCAACAAGTGCAAGGCGTGCCACGCGCTTGAGCAGGGGGCCAACGGTGTTGGTCCCTACCTGTATGGCGTGGTTGGCCGGGAAACCGGCGGCGCCGAGGGGTACACGACTTACTCCGGCGCCCTGGGCGAAGTCACGGATGCATGGACCCCGCGCGAACTGGACGCCTTCCTGGAAAACCCGGCCGGCTACGCGCCCGGTACGTCGATGGGCTTCGCGGGTCTGCGCAAGCCCGAGGATCGTGCCAACGTGATCGCTTACCTTGATCAGACCGACGGCGACACCTACGAGATGGATCTGCCCGAGGAACAGGCGGAGGCCGGCGAT
This sequence comes from Roseovarius sp., assembly GCA_031580875.1. GTDB lineage: Bacteria > Pseudomonadota > Alphaproteobacteria > Rhodobacterales > Rhodobacteraceae > Roseovarius. The sequence continues at coordinate 8,256 of JAVLCJ010000027.1, read as the reverse complement.
TCCGGCGCGGACATGGCCGAGGAAACCGCGGACGCGTCAGCCGCGACGGAAATGACCACGGAAACCGAAGACGGCGCAACGGCGGATGCGGCCGAAACCACCGAGGAATCCGGCGCGGCCGAGGAGATGGCCGAAGCCGATACGCAAGCCGATACGTCGGACAACGGGCAATCAGGGTTCGCCGCCAAGGTCGCGGCAGCCGACCCGGCGGAAGGCAAGAAAGTGTATCGCCAATGCCAAGCCTGCCACGTGGCCGACAAGGAACAGAATCGCGTCGGGCCGCACCTCGTGAACCTGATCGACCGCGAGATCGCCAGCGTGGACGGCTTCAACTATTCCGACGCGCTGACCGGTCTCGACGGCGGATGGACAGTGGATGAATTGAACGCCTGGCTGGAGGATCCGCGCGGTTACGCGCCCGGTAACCGCATGAGCTACCCCGGCCTCCGGTCCGAGGAGGAGCGCGCGGCGGTCATCGCCTATCTCGAGTCGCTCGGCGGCTGATCGGCCACGCCGACTCCGACACTGGTTACAAGGGCCGCCGGCTGCCCGTGTCGGCGGCCCTCCGCATGTCAGGTCCATGCAAGAGGTCATGCGGGTGTTTCGGCGCTTGAAAGACAGCCCCGCCCTCATTTAGCTTGCCGGTAACAGGAAAAGCGCCACCTCGGTGGGCAAATAGGAGATGCGCATGACCCGACCCCGCAGCCGGGCCAAGGCCCGGGCGCTCGGCCATCTTGGTCAAATGGTCGTTCCGGCCGTTGGCCTGTGGCTTGCGATGGCGATCGTTGCCATTGCGCCCGCCGCGGCGGACGAACAGCAGATCATCCGCAGCCATGGCTATTCCTTCTTCGGCGACCTGAACTACCCACCCGATTACAAGCATTTCGACTATGTGAACCCCGATGCACCGAAGGGCGGCGAGATTTCCATCGCGCTCAGCGGCACGTTCGATTCGATGAACCCGTACACGCGCAAGGGGCGCGCCGCGGCATTGGCCACCGTCATGTACGAAAGCCTCCTCGGCCAGACGCTGGCCGGAAACGGCTCGTTGCCCGCCGACGATTATGACGAGATGTACGGTCTTCTGGCCCACACCGTCGAATATCCCGAGGACAAGTCGTGGGTGATCTTTCACATGCGCCCCGAGGCGCGGTTTTCCGACGGCACCCCCGTCACGGCGCACGACGTGGCCTTCTCGCACAACCTGCTGCTGGATCAGGGGCTGCAGAGCTATGCCGAAGCGGTCCGCAAGCGCATACCCGAAGTCGAGGTCATCGACGACCACACGATCAAGTTCCGCTTCGCCGACGGTATCTCGCGCCGCTCCCTGATCGACCAGGTCGGCACGGTGCCCGTCTGGTCGAGGAAATGGTACGAGGAAACCGGCGCGCGGCTTGACGAAAGCAGGCTCGAAGTCTCGCCCGGTTCAGGCCCGTACGTGATCGACAAGGTCGATGTGAACCGGCGCGTCGTCTACAAGCGGAATCCCGATTACTGGGGATGGGACCTGCCGATCAACCGGGGACGGCACAATTTCGACGAGATACGGCTGGAATATTTCACCGACGCCACGACCGCGTTCGAGGCCTTCAAGGCGGGCGAGGTCACCTTTCGCGGCGAATCCGACCCCAAGAAATGGGCCAGTTTCTACGAGTTTCCGGCAGTCGAGAACGGCCTTGTCAAACGCGAGGAACTGCCCGACGGCTCCCCGCCGACCATGACGGGCATCGTGTTCAACCTCGGGTCCGAGGTGCTGCAGGACAAACGGGTTCGCATGGCCATCGCCTATGCCTTCAACTTCGAATGGACCAACGCTTCGCTCTATTACGGCCTTTACGAACAGCAGCGGTCCTTCTCGCACGGGACGCATCTCGAGGCCGAGGGCCTGCCCGAGGGCGACGAGCTGGCATTCCTCGAGTCACTGGGCGATCTCGTGCCGCCCGAGGTGCTGACCGAGGCCCCCTACCTGCCGCATGACTCCGACCCCGATCGCCTGCTCAGCCGTGGCAACATGCGCAAGGCGATCCGCCTTCTGGGCGATGCGGGCTGGACAGTCGGTGACGACGGCAAGCTGCGCAACGACGCGGGCAGGGTGATGCGGCTCGATTTCCTGTTCAACGCCAGCGGCGAGCCCACGCAGGAAGCACTCGGGCAGGCATTCGTCCAGAACCTGCAGAAGCTGGGCATCGACGCCCGGTTCGAGGCCGTGGATTCGGCCCAGTACACCAAGCGCGAGCGGGATCGCGATTATGACCTCGTGTTCGATGGCTATCCCTCGCTTCTGGGTACGGGCACCGGGCTTGCACAGCGCTTCGGCTCCGAGGCGGCCGCGTACAGCCTGTTCAACCCGGCCGGGCTGGCCAGCCCGCTCGTTGACCGCATCATCGAGCGGTCGTTGCGCACCGAAAGCCAGCAGCAAGAGGACATGACCATGCGCGCCCTCGACCGCGCGCTGCGACACGCATTCTTCCTGATCCCGGACGGGTTCGCGCCAGATCACTGGGTCGCCTACTGGGACAAGTACGACCACCCCGATCAGATACCGCCCTACAGCCTCGGCACTCTGGACTTCTGGTGGGAGGACCCCGAAAAGGCGCAGGCGCTCGAAACCTCGGGGGCCTTGCAATGACGCTGCTCCCCGTCGCGGCGGATGCGCGCGCATGTCATCCCGCGCCGGGCGGCGCGGCGGGGAGGGCCGTCTAGGTGGGCGCCTATATCCTGCGCAGACTGTTGCTGATCATTCCCACGCTTCTGGGGATCATGGTGATCAATTTCGTGCTGGTCCAGTTCGTGCCGGGCGGCCCGGTCGAACAGGCCATCGCGCAGATGCAGGGGCAGGGCGACGTCTTCGGCGGTTTCGCCGGCGGGGGCGAGGATTCCACGCTCCGCGAGAGCGAGGGCGAAGGCTACGCCGGTGCCCGTGGCCTGCCGCCGGAATTCATCGAGGAGCTCAAGGCGCAGTACGGTCTGGACAAGCCGCCGCTGCAACGCTTCATCGACATGATGTGGAACTACATGCGCTTCGATTTCGGGGAGAGTTATTTCCGTTCCATCAGCGTGACGGACCTCGTGCTGGAAAAGATGCCGGTCAGTATCTCGCTCGGGCTGTGGTCCACCATCATCGCCTATCTCGTTTCGATCCCGCTCGGCATTCGCAAGGCGGTGCATGACGGGTCGCGTTTCGACAGCTGGACGAGCGGGGTCATCATCGCGGCCTATGCCATCCCGGCTTTCCTGTTCGCGATCATGCTGCTGGTCCTGTTCGCAGGCGGCAGCTACTTTCAACTCTTCCCGCTGCGGGGGCTGACCTCGGACAACTGGGAACAGTTCAGCCTTTGGGGCAAGGTGGTGGATTACCTCTGGCACATCACGCTGCCGGTGCTGGCCTCCACCATCGCGGCCTTCGCGACCCTGACACTGCTGACCAAGAACAGCTTCCTCGACGAAATCAAGAAGCATTACGTCATGACGGCCCGCGCCAAGGGGCTCAAGGAAAGCCGGGTACTCTACGGGCATGTTTTCCGCAACGCCATGCTGATCGTGATCGCGGGTTTCCCGACGGTGTTCATCGGCATCTTCTTCGGCGGCTCGGTCCTGATCGAGACGATCTTCTCGCTTGACGGTCTTGGCCGCCTTGGCTTCGAGGCGGCGGTTGGGCGCGACTACCCGGTGATGTTCGGCACGCTGTTCCTGTTCGGTCTGATCGGGCTCGTGGTCAACATCCTGTCCGACCTGATGTACGTGCTTGTCGATCCGCGCATCGACTTCGAGAAGCGGGAGGGCTGAGGCGATGACGCGGCTCGGCATACAGACCCCGCGCGTGGCAGCGGCACGGGGGCGTTGGCCGCTCGTGATGCGCGCCGGTCACCGGGATGTTCCCGGGCAACACAAAGCGGTGCGCCGGGCATGAGGCTGTCACCGCTGAACCGGCGCCGGTGGCGCAATTTCCGGCGCAACCGGCGCGCCTTCTGGTCGCTCATCCTGTTTGCCGTGCTCTTCGCGGTGGCCCTGCCGGCAGAGTTCGTGGCGAACGACAAGCCAATTCTCGTTCAGTATCGCGGCGGCTATTACATGCCGATTTTCAATTTCTACTCGGAGCAGGAATTCGGCGGCGACTTCGCCACCGAGGCGATATACCGCGACCCCGAGGTTGAATGCCTGATCGTGTCGGGCGGCTTGACCGACTGTTTCGACGACCCTGCGGGCATCATCGCCGACGCCAGTGACGGGGAGGTCGCGGGCACGCCGATCCAGAAGGGCTGGACCCTCTGGCCCCCCATCCCCTACAGCTTCGACACGCCCGTTGACCGCCCGGGTGCCGCGCCGCTGCCGCCCAACGCTCAGAACCTGCTTGGGACGGACGATACCAAGCGTGACGTTCTGGCCCGGGTCATCTACGGGTTCCGCCTGTCGGTGATGTTCACCCTCATCGTGACCGCGCTGTCCTCGCTCATCGGGATCTTCGCCGGCGCGATACAGGGCTATTTCGGGGGCTGGCTCGACCTGATCTTCCAGCGCATCATCGAGATCTGGGCGGCGACGCCGCAAATCTACGTCATCATCATCCTCTTCGCGATCCTGCCGCGCAGTTTCTGGCTTTTGGTCGGGATCACGGTGCTGTTCGGCTGGATGGCGCTCGTGGGCGTGGTGCGTGCCGAGTTCCTGCGCGCGCGCAATCTCGAATATGTCCGCGCGGCCAAGGCCCTTGGCGTGGGCAACCTGACGATCATGTTCCGCCACATGCTGCCCAACGCGATGGTCGCCACGTTGACCATGCTGCCCTTCGTCATCACCGGGACGATCTCGTTGCTGGCCGGGCTCGATTTCCTCGGCTTCGGCCTGCCGTCCTCGGCGCCGTCGCTCGGCGAACTGACCCTGCAGGCCAAGCAGAACCTGCAAGCGCCGTGGCTGGCCTTCACCGCCTTCTTCGCCTTCGCCATCATGCTGTCGCTGCTTGTCTTCATCTTCGAAGGCGTGCGCGACGCCTTCGATCCGCGGAAGACCTTCGAATGAGCCTGCTCGAAGTCAAGGACCTCTCCGTCGCCTTCAAGCAGGACGGCGCGACCATCCCGGCGGTCCGGGGGGTCTCGTTCTCGGTGGACCGCGGCGAGACCGTCGCGATCGTGGGCGAGTCCGGGTCGGGCAAGTCGGTGACAGCGCTTTCGACCGTGTCGCTTCTTGGGCCGTCGGCGCGGGTGTCGGGGCACGTCACCTACGATGGCCAGCAGATGATCGGTGCCTCGGACAAGCTGCTGCGAAAGGTACGCGGCAATGACATCAGTTTCATTTTCCAGGAACCGATGACATCGCTCAACCCGCTTCACACGCTGGAAAAACAGCTCTGTGAAAGCCTCGAAATCCACCAGGGCCTGACAGGCGACAAGGTGCGCGACCGGATCGTCGAACTGCTGACCCGGGTCGGGATACGCGATGCCGAAAGCCGGCTGGGTGCCTACCCGCACCAGTTGTCGGGCGGGCAGCGGCAGCGGGTGATGATCGCGATGGCCCTCGCCAACAAGCCCGACATCCTGATCGCGGACGAGCCGACAACGGCGCTCGACGTCACGATTCAGGCGCAAATCCTCGACCTGCTGGCCGAACTGAAGCGGGAAGAAAGGATGGGCCTGCTGTTCATCACCCATGACCTCGCGATCGTGGAACGCTTCGCCGATCGCGTCTGCGTGATGAAGGACGGCGAGATCGTCGAAAGCGGCCCCACGGCCGAGTTGTTCGCCAACCCGGGCCACGACTATACCCGTAAACTGCTTGCCGCGCGTCCCTCGGGGGAACCGGCGCCGGTGCCCGCCGAGGCCGAGACGCTGGTCGAAACTGAGGGGCTACGCGTCTGGTTCCCCATCCACAAGGGATTCCTGCGGCGCACCGTCGATCACGTCAAGGCCGTCAACGATGCCAGCATCTCGGTCCGGGCGGGAGAGACGCTGGGCCTCGTGGGCGAGAGCGGATCGGGCAAGACAACGCTGGCGCTGGCCATCATGCGGCTGATCCAGTCCGAGGGGCGGATCACCTTCGGCGGCGAGAACGTGAACACGTGGTCCACCCGGCGCCTGCGCAAGCGGCGGGCGCAGATGCAGATCGTCTTCCAGGATCCGTTCGGCAGCCTCAGCCCGCGGATGACCTGCGAACAGATCATCGCCGAGGGGCTCGGCGTTCACGGCAAGCCCGATGACCGCGCCGTGCGGGATCTCGTGGCCGAGGTTATGGAGGAGGTCGAGCTCAACCCGGCGACCATGGACCGCTACCCGCACGAGTTCTCGGGCGGGCAGCGGCAGCGCATCGCCATCGCCCGCGCCATGATCCTCCGGCCCCGTCTGGTGGTGCTGGACGAACCCACGAGCGCGCTCGACATGACGGTGCAGGTGCAGATCGTCGACCTGCTGCGACGCCTGCAGGTGAAACACGGTCTGGCCTATCTCTTCATCAGCCACGACCTGAACGTGGTGCGCGCCATGAGCCACCAGGTGGTCGTCATGAAACAGGGCGACATCGTCGAGGCCGGCGCGGCGCAGGCCCTCTTCGACAACCCGAGAACCGAGTACGCGCGCACCCTGTTGCACGCGGCGCTCGACTTGGCCGTTCAGGCCTGACCGCGCGCCGGATGGTGCCCGTCCGCGCCAGTCACTGACGCACGGTTGCCGTGTTGCCCGTGCCCGTCTGGCGGATGTCGGCGATGTTGCCGTTTCCGTCCTGGCTCACGCTGAACTGGTTGCCGTTCCCGTTGACGCTGGCGATGACGGCGTTCCGGCTGCCGTCCTGCAGCGTCGCGAAGTGGTTGGCGTCGCCCGTGACCGAGATGATCGAGAAATTTTCCGTCCCGGTCTGCCGGAAATCACCCGGCACCAGCACCGGTGACGCCACGGCGGCCGTGAAACCGCCGGCATTGTTGTTGTCCGATCCCTGAATGTCGAGCTCGAAGACATTGCTGCCGCGTTGGCTCACCCGGCCGAGGTTCGCATGGCCCACCACGGTTATCTCGGCCATGTTGTCGCCGCCAAGACCGCCGTCAAAGCCCTGTTGAACCGTGAAATCGTTGTCGTCACCGCTGATCGCGAGCTCGGCGGTATTCGTGCCGACCTGTGTCACCAGTATCTGGTTGCGGTCGCTCAGGCTGGCGGGGCGGCTCGGCCGGCGGGTGTCGAGGTCGATCAAGGCCGTGTTCGTGCCCAGCTGGTCGACGCCGATCGTGTTGTCATCCCCCTCGATCGGGGCCAGCGCGATATCGTTCTCCGTCCCGTCCTGCCGCAGCCCGAACTGGTTGTCGTCCCCGCTGACCGTGATGAACCCGACCGAGTTCATGCGTCCAGCTTGGCGAACGCCGAAATCGTTCCCGTCTCCGGTGATCAACAGGTTCATGAAGTGGCCGTTGCCCCGTTCGTCTTGGGTGCCGGCCTCCTGGATCAGGCCGCTGCTGGTTATGCCGGGCACATCCGCGTAGCCTGTCAGGGGATTGGTGCCATTGCGCACACCGCGCATGACGACGGTGATCTGGTTGGGCTGCCCCTGTGCCACGCTGTTGGTGAACTGGTCGATCAGGGCGATACGGTTGCCATCGCCCTCTTGCGTGATATCGGCGGTCTGCGCGGCCTGGCCCGAAAGCTGCTCTTGACGCACCTCTTCGACGCCATGCGCCCCGTCGCCGGATTGGCGGATGATCAGCGTGTTGGCCCCGTTCGTCACGCTCCCGCGCGAGAGCTGTTGAACACTGCCGACGGAATTGCCGTCTGCCGTCTGATCAATCTCGATCCTGTTGAAAATCGTGTCGGTATTCTCGCGGCCAAGCTGCCGCAGCCCCGGCGCCGCCAGCCCGACGGTGTTGCCCGTGCCCGTCTGGCGGATGTCGAGGTCGTTGAAGATGCCGTCCTGCACCATGGGCCGCGTGTCCGCCCCGGCCCGGTTCAGGCTGCCGGTCTGTTCGATCCGGGCGGCGTTGTCGCGACCGATCTGGTCGATCTGCGCGTCGTTCTCCGAGTTGGCCTGCGCCTGTGCGCTGCCCGCAAGGGCCAGAAGCCCAAGAACGGGAGCAAGGCACCGAATACCCCTTGGAAACTTTGTAAAAAACATAGCGGCCTCCCGGTCGGAATGGAGAAAGGGTGCCCGGCTCTGAGCCGGGCACCCGAAGGATCATGAATGAATGATCGTCGCCATCATCAGGCGATTATTGCATGATACCGACGTTGTTGCCGCTGCCAGTCTGGCTGAAGCTGGCAGAGTTGTCGTCGCCGATCTGGCCGACGACCG
>JAVLCJ010000026.1:0-33357 GCA_031580875.1 Roseovarius sp. | reverse complement strand
AGGTCAGCCAGAATCCCACAGGCTTGTCCGCCAGCCATTTCACAAGGTCACTGTCCCGCATCGCTCATTGCCTTCTTGATTCCTGAACCGTACTTTCGGCCCGCTTCACGTCGCGCCAATACGCCCGCTGGCAATGCCCCGGCGCACGCTGCCAGAAGAACAGCGCGTCGATCACCGCCTCCGTCCACCAGCCCTCGCGATAGCTGCGCCCCGACAGGCTTTCGTTGGCGTTGGGCGGGCGGTCGCGGTGCGGGCAGAACGTCACCTGCAGGAGCTGCGAGGCGGCGTCCCCCATGGCGATCAGGCGGTCAAACATCAAACACCAGCCCCATAAGCGCCATGTGATCCGGCAGGGGGTCGGGCCGGTCATTCGGCCCGAGCATGGCCGTAATCCGATCCGGGGCGGGCGTGGCAGGCGCATCAGGCGTTCCGATGACCAGCGCCTCCTGTGCCCGTGTCGCAGCCTCAAGGTCAGCGTCGGGTGCGTGGTCAGGAGCGGTAAGTTGAGACTGCGCATCGGTCGGAAAACCCGGCCCGCCGTGGGTGCAGGTAATCGCATAGCGCGTGCCGTCGCTGTCCCGCGCCCATACCTCGCCAAAGGTGTTCACGTCGCCCGGAGCCTCACCAAGCACCAAAGCTAGCTGATTGGCGTCGGGGATCATCGCCTCGGGCACGACAATCGTCACGCGATACGGAAAAATCACGTTGCTCATGTGATGCCCCCTTTCGCTTTCAACTCATCGTGAAGGTCGGAAAGCTCGGTATCGGTAAGCCCCCGATCAATCGCGAATATTGCAAAAATCTTGCTCCCGTCACCGCGAATGGCCGACCCTGCGCCCGCCGGGGACAGGTCGGAATCCCACGTCGCACTTAGGCCGGTGTCGGTTTCGACCAGCGTGCCATCGACGTAATGCCGCCCCTCGGTGCCGCGCTTCATGACAGTCACGACAAAGGCATCGCCGCTGGTGTCCGCCGCAGTGGTATTGTTGACGGTCAGTTCGCCTGTGGTGGCTTGTGCGCGGTAGCTGTTGTTTGTCAGGTCACTTCGGGCTTGGGCGTAGTCGCCTGAACCTGTGTCACCCATAATTATAGGGGCTTGAACATTATTCGAATGCGTCGAATACACCACTGCCAGTGTCAGTTCGTTGGTGTTGGTCAGGCCGCTAATCGCCGCGTCAAGCTCAAGCCGCGTGCCGCCCCCGGACGCCGCTAGAGCATAGGCCAAGCCGCCGCTTTCGGTGTAGGTCATACGGGCCGAGGTGAACGGAGCAGAGCGGGATTCGCCATTGCCGGAAAGGTCATCCACATGCCCGATAGGATCGCCGTCCGCCGTTACCTGCGTTGTCCCGGCAAGGTCGGTGTAAAGCGAAGATTTGTCCGAGAAGTCGTAGTAGAAACCGTTGTCGCCCAATCCAAACAGGGACGCGATGTCGAAAGGCCCTGTCTGCGTCGAGTTGTTCGTTACGGCTTGCCCGGCAAATGTCGCCACCTGATTGCCCGCCGCGTCCCGCAGGCTCGTGCCGCTATAGTCCACCGTCACGGTCTCGCCATCGGTAACAGCCGTGCCAAGGGTCACGGTCACGTCTGTCGTGTTGCCCGTGTCGATCGCAGCCGTGGAGACGCTGGTGGTGGTGCTTGAAGCCGAAACCGCCCATTCCCCTGCCGCCGTGTCGTTGGCTCCGTCCAGCGCCTCGTTGAACGTGACAGTGAGCGTAACGCCGTCCGAGGCCAGCACGGCAGAGGTTACCGTGGGGGCAGTGGTGTCCGGGGCAGGCCCACCCGACACGATCCGGCGGCGGCGGCGGATGATGGCGGCAGAAAGCATCAGCCAGCCCCGAAGGCCGTGATCGTCACATCCCCGCCAGAGCCCCCGGAAAGGCTTGCCCGGAACATCCGGCACCCGGTCGAAACCTCGATGATCCCGCCTGTCGTAAGGGTTGGCGCCGCGGTGCCGTCCACCAGCGTCAAAGCGTGCGCATTGGTGGCGTCGTTGGACACCTCGACAGTCACCGTGCCGCCGCCAAAGCTCCCTTCCGCCTGAATGGAGGCCCCGAGAGACTGGCCCGCCGGCATCTGCATCCATTGCGTGGTGTCGCCGTTGGACAGGCTGGGAAAGATCAGCGTGTCGCGCGTTCCGGTGTTCGCGATTTCAGCCATGGGTCAGGTTCCTTCATGTTGGGATTTCAAGCGGCAGCAAGGGCATGGTCAGGCAACCCTCACGAACAGCGTGGCGGCTTGATCGCTGTCCTCAATGTAGCCGAGGCACTTCCATGTGCCGGAGAAATTCGGGTTTTGGCTTCTGTAGAGGCCATTGCCGGACCCGGCAAAGCGCCCGGTTGATGCCACCCGCAACTCGTCACCGGCCACGGTGTCGCCGTAGTTCAGCGGAAGAACGCTGGAGGAAGCAATGCCACAATACGCCATCGCCCCGATCGCAGTCGCGTCGTCGTGAGTTGTGGGCTGACCGTCCACATACGCCTTCACGCTCTGCTGCGTCGGAATGCCCGTGGCGCTGTCCGACGCCATGTCATCCTCATCAAGAACGTCCAGCAGTCCCGCCGTTCCCGACCCGGTGAAATACGGCGCCTTGTTCGCCGCCGAGATCAGGCCCGCCAGCGCCGTCAATTCGGCGTCGTAGGCTTGCACATGCGTCCCGATGGTCAGGCCAAGATTCCCGCGCGCCGAACCAGCGTTGGTCAGGTCAGAAAGGTTATTGTCGGCTAACAGCGCCCCGTCCGCGGCGCTGATCGTGCCATAGGCCGTTTCCCATGCGGCGCCGTTGTATTGCCGCATTTCGTTGTCGGAGTCGTTGAAATAGAGCGCCCCGGTTTGAAGCGCGTCCCCGTTGTTGTCGGTCGCCGGGTCGCTCGACTTCGTTCCCAGGTAAAGGCGGCTGAATTCATCAAAGGAAGCGGCCGCGTCATTCGCGGCCGTCTCTGCCCCTTTGATCTGAGCCGCTGTCGGCCCCATTTCAAAGCCATCGCCCGCTGCGTTCACGATCAGCGCGCTGGACGATTGCAGGGCGGGAAGAACGGAATTCGCGCCATCGCCCGGAGCAAATTTCAAGGCCCGCTCGAAGTCGCGCTTGTCGTCCGCCACCGACCCCCACAGGTGGGCAAACTCGATGTTCATCTTGTCGGTGAGCTGCGCGTCGTTCGGAAGGAAATCCTCGCCCCGCTCTGGAACGAAATCGGACTGGATCGTGATGATCGAGCCGGCGTCCTGCACCGCGTCGAAGGTGATGGTCGCGTCGTCCTCGAATCCGTCTTCGAAGGTCGCTGAAAGCGTGTAAGCCGAGGTTTCGACGCGATCGACAAAGACATTGATGTCCTCGCTGAACAGTCGGAAGCCTACCTGTATCGGTCCCGCCGTGGCCGAAGCCAGCGTGACCGTGTTCTCGCGGGTGTCTGATGCAGATAGCGTTGCCATGGCGGGAATATCCGCGCCGCCATGGGCTTACCTAATGCACAACTATTGCCCGAAAGCCGCCCCAAGGTCCGGCGCGCGCTCCGGTGCGGACTTGCCAGGGGTCCACCAGAACTTGCTGCCGGTGCGATTTTCCCTGTTCCGCGCCGCCGCGGCGATGTCGTCCACGCCCTCGGGATCAAGGATGGCCTTGAGGTTGTCCATCATCAGCCGGTCGATCACCGTGCCGACAACGGGGAAGTCGTTGGGCGTCCATTCGTCTATGAAGTCCACCGCCTCGCCGCCGAACCCCGTGGGCTTGGTCTCCGTTTCGTTCGTCAGGCGATATGCGTTGGCGAGAAGCTCCGCGCCGTTGCCGATGGTCAGTTGCCCCATGTCCACCGCAAGATCGCCCACAGGCCCAACGACAAAGCTGCCGATCTCGCCGGGAATGGCGTCACCGCCCGAGATATTCAGCAGGTCCCCGAAGAACCCGAGTCCGCCGCCCTTGAGCGTGGCCCGCCACCAGAAGTCGGGATCGGACATATCTTCCGGGTCTTGCCCGTTGTTGACGTTGGTGATCTGCAACGCCAGCCCGCCCAGCAGCGTGTAGAACGTCAGGGAGTCCGCAAACCGCGCCACCCGCGCCGCCCGGCCCTTGGTCTCCGGCAGAAACCCAAACATGCGCCAGCTTTCCGTTCCCATGATCGCGCGATACTGGTTGACCGTGAAGGCGCTCAGGAAGGACTTGAACATGCCCACGGACTTGGCGAATTCGTAGCCAAAGTCCCCCTTGGGCCGGTCAAGCCCGATCCGGCCAAGCGTCTGCGCTTGGGCAAAGAGGTTCTGCGACGGGACGCCCATTTCGCTGAATTCCTCGGACAGCCCCTCGAATTTGAGGAAGATGTCGTCCGCCCGGCTGGGCTCGAGGTCGGTCTTTTCGCGCCAATAGACCGCATCCAGATACGGAGCGCCGCTTTCGTCGCGCCACTCGACGCCGGGCTTGCTGAATTCGGCCCAATCCTCCTCGGTAATCCCCCGGCGCACGAGCAATTCCCGAAACCCGGGGTCCATGTCCTTGAGGGATTGCCCCTGAAAGTCTGCCATACGCCCGTGCCAGACGTGCTTGATGGCGTTGCGGCCGTGATCCGTCAGCCCGCTCAGGCCGGTGTAGCGAAAGACGGAGTTGGTCACGTTGTTCACGAACCCGTGCGGCGGCGCCTCTGCGTTGAACCGGGCCGCAACGCTGTTGGTCTGAAACATATGGTCCAGCGCCCGGCCCATGCGCTGCAAGTCCTGCCGGGACGCCGAGTCGAACATGAACCGCATGGCCTGAGCGAACGGGGCGGTCGGGTTGGCCCCGAAGGTCTGCGCCGCCAGCCGGTTCGAGTTGAGGTCGCTGATTGAGGGGATGACCGCCTTCTCCAAGAGCGAGGCCGTGATCCACGACCGGCCGCTGGAATACCATGACGCCCGGTTGGCCTGCCGCCAGCTTTTCGGGGCCGCGCCGCCCCGCCGGATGGCAAGCATGATCTCGGCGTTGTCATAGGCGGCTTCCACCTTCCCGGCCAGCTTATCGTCGCCCATGTCGCGCGCTTTCTTGATCGCGACCTGGCGCTCATAGTCCAGCCCCAGGCGCCAGGACTGCCCGAGCTCGCGCAGGGTCACGATGTCCTCCGACATGGAGCGCGTGTGATCCATGATCGCGGAAAACACGTCGCCGGTGCCGAATGCCGTGTTGTATTCGATCCAGTCCTCGGCGCTCTTGAATTGCAGAACCCGCTCATGGCTCATGGCCTTGACGATGTTCTCGCCCGAAATCCGGGCATACTGCGGTTTGTCCGAGTCCTTGCCGAAGGCCATGTTGTCGAAAATCTCGCGCAGGAATTCCCGCTGCGTCTCGATCGGCGGCTCGCCCCCTTCCGGTGCCATCGGACGCCCGGTCAGGAAATCCTCGATGCGGTGCCAGTCCAGTTTCGGCGCGATGGTCTCGAACCACTGGTCAAACCCCGCCTTGGCAACGGCCATGCGGTCGTGCCGCGTCGGCATGTAGTTGTCGATCTTGCCGATGTTGGCCCCGGCCTCGTTCGCCATGCGCCGCAGGTCTTCGATGGTCTCGGACACGACGCGCGCCACCATGGCCGCACGGGGATTGCCGGTGGGCTGGCCCATCATTTCCTTCGCCACCTGATCCACGCCGGCGGGGTCTTTGCTTTTCCCGGTCAACTGCTTGGGGCCGTAGTATTCGGCCAGGTCGTTCATCCGGCCCTTCACGCGCTGATAGAGGCCATCCGCCTGTTGCGCGATAGGGCTGACACGGTTCTTGGAGTTGGGCCGAAACTCCACCCGGTCGTTCGCAAGCCCCGCCAGATCAACGGCGTTCTCGACCAGCGCCTCGGATTTCCGCATGGCGATACGGGTGGCGATAAACCTCTGACGTTCCTCGCCAAATTCCTTGCGAAACGCCGCCTTCACGTCCTCGCCCGCCATGGCGTCGGCCATTTCCTCGGAGTGCCCGTTGCGCACATGCCGGTCGCGGAATTTCCGCCAATACTCCTGCGCGCGTTCGGCCCGGCCCTTGTCGATCGAGCCTTCGTCCAAGGCGTCGGAAACACAATCGAAGAAGGTCATGACGGTCCTTTCCCGCAAAGATCAAGCCGCGCTATCGCCCGTTCCCACTGATCCAGATCGCCGCTCCAATCCGCAAGGCTGACGGTGCGCACGTTGCCGTCCGCGTCTTGGATGGCGACCTTGCGGGCGGCAAGTTCGGAATCGGCTTCCAGTTCGCCCCGGATGGTCTCGACCTGCTGCGACATCACCGGGTCGGCCTTGGCGCTGGCGGGGTTGTCGAGCCAATCCATCTGGTCGCGCTGCCCGAGGTCGAACAGGCCCGTGTCCATCGGCTGGGCATTGTCCGCCCGGCGCCGCGCCTCGGCATCGCGCTGCGCCAGGGCTCTGTCTGTCGGGGATACCGGCTCTACGCCGTCGATGAGGGCTTGTTCGCCTGCGCCAGTTTGCTCGACATTGCGTCCTTGACCCGCTGCGCCGCCGCCTTCTGCGCCGCCGTCTTGTCCGGGTCGTTCAGCACCGCCTCGGCCCGGCGCTGCATCTTGCGGAACCGGTCCTTTCTCGTCCCAAGGGATGTCGTCATAGTCCTGCGCCTTCGATGGGGGAAGTTCGGCAAATTCCAGTTCGCGCTCAAGCACTCGCTCTATCAGAAAATCCGCATCGCCGCCACGATTGTCGAGCTCCTGCGTGATCTCCGAGATTTCCCGGTTGGTGATCCGGGCACCCGGCCAGTTCCGGTCGATGTGCCCGCGCACCGCCGCGTCAATGTCGCCAATGCGCTCCTCGCCGGTGCGAAATTCCCATTCGTCGGAGAACCGGTCGATGTAGAGGCCGTCATCCGCGCGCTGTCCGCTGGCGTAATCGGCAAGAGGCCCCTCGAATGACCCTCGGTCCCGCGCGGCCTCCAACTCGGTCACACGAGCCTGCAATTCGTCCACTTCGGCGCGAGGGCGAAGCCAGCCGTAGTCGCCGTTGGCGGAACGAATCACAACGTCCAGAAACCCCTGCTCGTCAAGGTAGTTGCCGTCGCCGTAGCGGGTGCCGGTGGCGTCGATGATACCGGGGAACATTTCTTCCCACTCCGACGCCACGAGGTCGTCGTATTCCTTGCGCCCCTGACGAGAAAACAGCCCCGGAAACGAGCGCGCGTTGATGTCGGCCGCCCGCAGCGCGTCAGCCGCCGATCCTTCCGGGTGGACCTGCAAGCCGCTGGGCATCCGGCGCCCGCTCTGAGGGTCCACGTCGCCGCGCCGCAGCCGGTCGATCAGGGGGTTGGCCTGCCGGTAGTCCACTTCGGCCCGCATCCGGTCTACTTCGGCCTGTAGGTCGGCAATCTGCGCGTCAATCTCGGGGTCAACAGGCGTGCGCCGGTCCTCGGGGCGCAGGATCAGCGGATCGCGCCCTGGCGGCGGCGTCTGCTGCTGCGGCATCGCCTCCATGTCGCGCTGCACGGCCGCCAAGGGGTCTTCGCCCGTGACGACCGCTTCCTCTGCCGTGCCGGCAAGCTGCTGGTCGGTGATCGGGTCGCCCGTGACCCGCGGCGTCGTGTTGCGCGTGCGCAGGAAATCCACCGCCTTGGCACCGCCGGCCGCGACCCCGCCGAACGCGCCGCCGAACACACCCGCCAAGGCCAGCTCCGAAGCGACGTTCGGATCGGGCGTTTCAAGCAACTCGGTGGACCGAAACCGGGACGGCAGTTGCGTCGTCTCGGCCGCCACGTTCAGCGCCGCCTCGCGTCCCATCGTTTTCAGAACACCACCGCCACCGCCCAGGGCCATCCACGGCAGGTTCCGCAAGTCCCTGAATTCGCCGTAGAAGCCGCCGATCAGGCTGGTCAGGAAGCGCCGCCCCTCGGGCACGGTCTGCTCGATCGCGAGAAGGTCTCGATACTCCTCTTGGAGCATGTCCTGAACCCGGCCTTCGAGTTCTTCGCGGCTGGACGGCAGGCCCTCGTAAGCCTGCGGGTTCTCTTGGGCATCGGCGTAGATCATGTCCATGATTTCGGCGTTGTCGGCCGTTTCATTGCCGCGACCACGCGAAAACGAGTTTGCGATCTCCTCGTCGGTGATTTCCGTCACGCGCGAGGTTTCCTGGAAAGGCTCACGCATCGCGCGGCGCACGTCCTCGGAACCGTTTTGCAAGGCGCGCAGCGCGAGTTCTTCTTCCATCCGGGACATTTCAGCGAAGTCCCGGTTGTTCGCCATCTTGTCCAGCATTGCCCGCCTGGACGCCGCGCCGATTCCTTCCAGCCAGTTGTCCGCGATCGGCGTATCTGCGCCGCGGGCCGGGCGATCCCCAGCCGGGCTCTTCGAGGGCAAGAGGTATGTCACGGCAGCGTGGCCTCCAGAAGCCGATCCATGTCGATGAGGAAGATCGAGCCGTCCTCGCGCGCCACGTCGATAGGCGATTGGCCGGCGACGTATTCCATCCGGTAGTTGCCGCTGTCGTCGGGCACGAGACGGACGTTGCCGTTGCGAAGATCACGGGCGCGCAAGAGCTCACCACCCACATAGGGCAAGGACTCGGGCTTTCCTTCGGGGCTGACGCGGCGCCACATATCGCCGTTTTTCTCGGCCGCCGCGCCGGGCGCCATCATCCCCTCCACCAAGGGCATGTTGATCGGCATATTCTGCGCGAGCGTTTGCAGGCTGGCATTCACCCGCTCGCCCGATACACCGATGGGAAGCCATGTGGCGGTGTCGTTGATGTCTTGAATGCCGCCCGTCTTGCGCCCCCGGCTGTCTTTCCCCTGCCCGAGCGCCAACTGGATCGACGCCTCCATGGCTTCGCTTTTCTCCTCGTCGGTCAGGTCTTGCCCGGCCACGGTGCCGGCGTAGATGTTGCGCGCCAGGTCGCGGACCTGCGCAAAGTTCTGCTCCTCGGCAACGGGAAGATCGGACAGGGCGTCCTGGAAGTCCGTAGGGAAGCGATCAAGGCGCCCCATGCTAGCCGGAACGCTGACCAGCCCCTCGTCCAGCATCCGCTGCCCGCGAAGGACGGTCTGCATGGTCTCTTGCGGCCCGCCTGCGGCCGTCAGCTTGCCCGCCAGCGCGATTTCGCTGGGCACGTCCATTTCATCGAACACGTCAACGGCGCTCTCTCCGAAGCCCTCGACAATCGCCTGCGCCGCCAGCCCGCGCACCTCGTCGGGCATTTCCTTCGAGAACATCTGCGAGAAGGTCTCCGATTCCTCTTTCGACAGGTAAACCGGCGCGTCGATATAGCCCTTCTCGACAAGGCCCTCGGCATAGTCCGCCCGGGCGTTCAACTGGTCAATGAAGCCCTGCGGGTTGGCGGGGTCGATCGGATCAATGGACGGCGGCGGGTCTTGCAGGACGGCGCCGGCCCGCGCGATCGGGTCTTCCTCGAAGCCGCGCGCCTGATTGTCCCGAATGCCCCGCGCCGCGTCGAGGATGTCGATCTGGTATTCCTCCGAGACCGGGTTTTCCTCCATGTCGGCAATGGCGGCGTCCATCTGCGCCGGCGTCATCTGCTGGAAGGAAGGCACCTCGTTCTGGAACAGCACCATGGCCTGCGCCTCGCGCGCCAGGTCCGGGTGTGCAGCCCATACCTCGGGGTTTTGCAGGATCGCCTCATTCGCCCCGGTCAAGCCCTCCTTGCGCGCCTTGAGGATCAGGTTCAGCTCGCCCTTCCATTCCTTTTCCAGATTGGCCTGCCGGGATGCCTGCACGCGCTCTGCCTGCCGCTGCGCCTCGATGAACACGTTTTCCGACTGCGCCGGGGTCCATGACACGCCGGGCAGGTTTTCGCGGGCAAAAAGAACGTCATCGAGTTCGGCGCGGGTCCGCTCGATCTCGCCCTGATCCCCAGAGGCAATCGCGTCGGCGTGGTCTTGCGACAGGCGCTCGACAAGGGCGCGCGAGGAATTGTCGGCCCGGCGCTGAATGTCGCGGTGCTGCTCGTCAAGGATGCCGAGGGTGCGCCGCGATACTTCCTCGGTCAGCGCGCCGCGCACGTCCCGCTTCATCTGCGGGTCGAAGCTCTCCACGATCGACTCGATGTATCCCTCGGCGGCCTGCTGAAAGCCCTGCGGGTCGGTCTTGTATTGCTGCGACAGGTTCAACAGGTCGGACTGAGCCTGCATCGAGACTTCCGACAGCGCCGCAACCGATGCGGCTGCGTTGTAGGCTTGCAGGATCGGCCCCGAGCCGGGCGAGAACAGGCGAGGCTCAAGGCGTCCGTCAGAGGTCCGCACGGTGACGCCGCCGCCCCGGCTGCTGATGACGGTCTGGCCGGGCTGCTGGTCAGGGAACAGGGCGTCCATCGTGTCGTCTGCGACCGACTCGCCCGGCATAGGGCCGCCGTTGAACTTGTCGATCCAGATGTTGGCGAACTCGCGCGCCGTGGTCGTGTTCGGATCGCCGCCATTGAGCCGCACCGCCTCCTCCCCGACGACTGCGCTGGCAAGCCGGGGCCCCTCCGCGGTCAGAAGATCGACCGCGCCGCCCGCGCCCTGCTGGTGGGCCAGATAGAGCTCCGCGCCGGTCGGGTCGCGCCCCAGGGCGTTGCGAAGCACGCGCTGATTGTCCTTGGCAAGACGCACCGCGGCATCGGTGGACTGCCCGGGGTCAAACCGGTCCTCAAGGCCGTATGCCTCTGCCGTGCTGTCGATGAACTGGAAGGGGCCGCCGGCAGAACTGCCCGGGTTCTGCGCATTGGGGTCGCCGCCGGACTCGATTTGCAGCGTCCGCCCAAGGTAGCCCATCGGCAGATCGTTTTCCGACTCGATGGCGCCGAAGTCGATCCCGTCCAGCGATGATGTGGTCACGTCCGGGCGCATGACCGAGGTCGCAGTGTCGCCGCTTCGACGCCGAGTCTGGCCGCGCTGCGGGCCCGGCACCCGGTTGTTGGCCATCACGTCGCGGGCGTAGCCGGTCCAGTCCTCGTCGGCCCGCTGCTGCATTTCCTCGATCGCCATGGGCTCAAGGAAGCTGTCGTAGGCGTCCTGCGCCAGCATCCCCAGCGCCCGGAAGGCGGTGCCGCCCTGCGGCTCATAGCGGCGGGTGGTCGAAAGCGGGTTCCCGCGCGTGATCTTGCGGATTTGGACCATGCCGTTACTGCCTCAGTTGCCACATATCGTAGAGCGACGGCGCTGCCTTGCCGATGCCAATGACCGGCGCCCAAGCCGCGCGCTGCCCCGCCGCCTTGGCCTGCATCCGCGAGTCCTCGGCCCCCATGCGTTCGTTGTTCGACTGGATGCGTCCTTCACGAAGCCGGACCCGAGACAGCTCGTTGAAGAACGGCATGGTTCCGGCGTTCATCCCCTGCCCGTTCTGGGCCAGCGTGGCGCGGAGCGTGCCAAGCTCGCTGTTCAACTGCTCGACATTGGTGGTCGCGGTCTGGGTAGCGCGGGTCTCGCCAATGTAGGCGTTGATCTCGCCGCGCTCCTGTTCGGCCTTGGCCTGCCCTCGGGCTGACATTGCCGATGCTCCGGCGCCAACGGCTTGAGCGGTGAGTGCAAGGGTTGCTGGGTCCATCAGTAACGAACCTCCTGGTTGGCCGTCATGATCGTCACCCGGCCGGGGATGTGCAGGATGATCGCCATGTCGTTGTGTTCGCGCCGGCCCGTCACGGGAACGCGGAAGATGCTGTCGGCAAGGCCGGTCTGGTCGTAGCCGCCTGTCGAGAAATCCCCGCCGAACGAGGGCCAGTCCGGGTCCGGCACGCCCGAGAGATCATCCCCGAACCGATAGCCGCCGACCGTGCGCGTGTGGCTGTTGCACCGTATCTGGAAGGCGCAATCATGCCGGGCCGAAACGATCAGCCGGAAGCACCGAACCGGAAAGATGCCGGCGCGAGGGTGTTCGATCACCTCGGACGGCCAGAGGGCGAATTCTGCCGTGAACGGGATTCCGATCTCGCAATCCCCGTCCAGATCGGGGAAGCCCTCGATGATCCCGCCGCTCGCAAGCCCCGCACCGGCGTAGCGCCGGTCCTGCACAAGCCCGAGCGTCTGGCCGTCCAGATAGTCCGAGACCGATGCCGTGTTGGGGTTTCCGGTCGTGGTGCAGTCCATGGTCGCGCCTTCGTCAAACCGCTCCAGCATCACCACGCCCGATCCCGTCACGTCGCGCTCTATCAGGCCCCAGGGCGATCCGTTGAAGCCAATGACGCTCTTGATCTCGCCTTCGGTATCCCACGGCGAAAACCCCACCTGCTGCTCACCGAAACGCCCGAACCAGTGCCCGACGACCATGGACGTGCCGTTGCTGGCGAAGATTCGGTTGGGCTTGGTGTAGCTGTCCGCGAGGACAACGCCGAGCGCGGTGACAGCGGAAATCGTCTCCGAGGACAGTAGCGAGATCGGGCGCACACTCCATTTCAGGTAGATGTTCCCGTCCAGAAGCAATGCGCTGATATTGCTCTGATTTTCCTCCACGAATACCACGCCGTCCTGCACCGCGACCGGCTTGGCCGACGATACGCCAACGGTCTTGTCGACGAGGACCGGATTGAAGGAGCCGGGCGTCAGGGACAGGCCCTCGCGCAACTCGATGACGTAGATGCCGTCCGTGGACATCAGGATCACGTCCTGCGACTCGATGATGTGCAGGAATCGCGCCGACGAAGGGCCCAAGGTGCGGATGATCGCGTCGTCATCCTCAACGCCGGTCAGAAAGTCGGTGGACCCGCGAAGCGATGAAATGACGATCCCGTTCGGCACCTCGGGCATGTTGCTGAACATCAGGCGCCCGCTGACGTAGGCCCCTGCCCGTGGGTAGCCGCGGGCGTCCGAGAACATCTGCTCGTCCCACACCTTCGTCGCCTCGGGCGTGATCGAGGACGATGCAACGCGGTCCTGCGTGGTGTTGGGGAAGGACAGGCTTTCCGTGCCGGTCGGCCCGCCGTATTCCGTTCCCTGTCCATCGCCCGCCGCAGACGTGATCGCCTTGAAGTCGGTTCCGTTCACGACCTCCGTGACCACGCCGCGCCACCCGCTGACCTGGCCGATCACCACGTCATCGACGTTGATCTCGCTGGTGTCGGCAACCTCGATCTGGAACGAAGGGGGAAGTTGCGAAACAACGTCGCCCGTGACCGTCTGGCTGTCGGTGTAGGCCGTGATCTTGATTTCCTTGCCGGCATAGCGGATGCGCGCGCCCACATGATCGGACGTGAATACCGCCGCATCGCTCGTGACCGTGATCGAACCGGTGCGGGCCGAGGGCGTGATCGAGGAGCCAGCAAGGAAGTTCCAATAGGGCTGCAACAACGACCCTGCGGCGCCGTCCGCAAACGTGTAGGTGCCGAAAGCCCAGGTCGAGCCGTCATATTCGAGCGTCCAGATGCCGTTCGTGTCGTCGCCCATGAAGACCACGTTGCCGGCCGGGGCGAACCAGACATCCTTGGCGCTGGTCCAGTTCACGGTCCCGGTATCGAGGTTGAGGCTTTCGTCTTCCTCCACCACCCAGCAGTGATCGTCGGCCATGACCACGTTGAATTTGTTGCCGTCGCCGGCGATGACCTGGAATTGCACCTTCGCGCCGGAAAGGTTCTGGCTGTAGACGGTGCCGGGGCGACCGGTGACGGAGCGTGCGTTGTTCAGGGTCGCGTTGTAGGCGCCGCGCAAGGACTGCGCGCGCACCTGAATATCGTCCGCCTCCAAGAAGTTCGGGTGGATCTCAAGGACGGAAAAATCCCGTTGCTGAACGACCTGCTTAGGCACGGTTGCGGAACCTCGCGCCCGCAAGCCCTCCCTGCCGCGTGATCGGGTCGGAGGACTTCGATTGCGACGACTTGGTGCGGGCTTTCTGGAATTCGATCTCGCCCGCCCCGTCCATTTCCGAAGCCTCGCGCGCATCGCCTTCCAGTCCGCGCAGAAGGGCCGCTTCCAGCTTGTATTGCACCCCGGCGGCGAAACGCGCCGACCAGGCGGCCGGATCGGGGCAGTTGATGTATTCGATCACGCAGTCCGCACCGGTCGGAAGGGTGGCGTAGAGCCCGTCATCGTCCATCGACCAGTGATCGCAGGTGGTCCGCACGGAATTCGTAACGAACCAGACGTGACGCACATGAAGCGCGGAGGCCGGAAGCTGAAAGCTGTTGTCGAAGCCATACCGCCCGGGCGTCAGGGCCGTGAGCGTCGTTTCTTGCCGGCTGAATTGGTAATTCCCGTCTTCCAGTTCGGCTTCGACAATGCGCGGCCACTGGCGCTGCATCAGCCGAAACTCGGGCGTCCCGTCATTGAGCGAGACGATTTCATCCCAGCCCCGCTCGGTCAGAGCGGCGTTCATGATCCCAAGCATGGAGAATTGCGTTGCCATGCGGGCAAATTCCACGAGCCGCATCAACAACCTAATGCACAAGAAAGGGGGCCAGGTCTCCCCGGCCCCCTCGTTGCGGTCGAAATCGCCGTCTCAGGACCGGCTATTCGTCCACAATCTCCACGTCTTCCATCTTCTTGCGGACGAACGCCACGATGTCGCTGTGCTTCATCTGCTTGGACGTTTTCATCCCCATGCCGAGCGCCATTTGCAGAAGCTCCTGCCGGTCCATGTCTTCGAGCTGCGGAGCCTGCGGCGCGGCGGGCTGATCGGCATTCTCGAAGGTGTAGGCGCCCCGAGAAAGCCGGACATTCTCGACGGCCGTGGCGCGAGCCACGAGGCGCGGCTTTTCCTTCTTGATCGCGGCAGGGGCGTCGGGGGCGGGTTTCAGTAGAACCATATCCACCATGGATCAGAACTCCTTCGAGATGTAGGCGCCGAAGCCGATCGAGGGCGACGTGCCGGCCACTTCGAGGTGCAGGTCGATATACTGGAAATCCAGCCCGCGGCGGAAGCTGCGCCCCCGCATGACGAACTGATCGCCAGCCGTGGTATCGACGGTCTCGATGGACAGCGTGCCCGCGTCACCGACTTCCAGCGTGTCGAGAACCTGCGCGTCCGACCGGTTGCTCGCGTTGGAGCCGACGAGGCGGAACGTATACCGCTCGTCGCCGGCCGAGACCTTGCAGGACTCGATGTTGATGATGCAGGCCAGGTCCGTCGAGGCGGCATCGCCCTGGTCCCATTGGGTGCCGACATAGCCCGTCGAGGTAAGCGCGGACTGGCCGAGCTCCCGCTTGATGAGGCCGGTTGCGGCGTCGATTGCGAAGAAATTGTCGATGGTGCTCATCGGTCTGCCTCCTTACTTCACGATTGCTGCGTTGGTGATGGAGGACAGGCGGATCGCCGCGAACGAATCGAACACCGCCATGCCGACATCATGCTCGATGTTGGTCCTGTAGTAGACGCCATCGTCCAGAAGACCCATGTCCTGGACCTCCATGGGCTGCACTTCGAGCCCGACCACGCCATCCTCGGACATCCGAACGATGTAGATCGAGGACGTGACGGCCGAACCGCCGCCATGCGCGACTTCATCGAAGGGCAGGAATTCGCCATACTTCGAGACGCCGTAGCCGCAGTAGATCGGCAGCTCGCCATAGCGGGTGATCTGCCGGCCCATTTCATCCTTGTCGAGCGTGATGAAGCCGCCGATGTTGGTGTCCCGCTGCGCGGCAGCGAAGCGGTCCTTGAGGGCCTTCGGCATGATGATGGCGTTGGGGTTCTCGACAAGGCCGATGGCCCGGTCAAGCTGCGCCAGCGACAGCGCGCCGCCGCCCGAGGACGTGTCGTTCGCCAGGATGCGGCTTTCGTAGTTGGAGCCGTCCACGGACCCACCGACCGAATTCAGGCGATTCTTGAGGCCGGTGAATTCCCGCGGTGCCGTGGCGTTGTCCCCGAACATGAAGGTGTCCGCCCAGACCTTGGCCTTCCTCTTGACCGACATGCGCTCCTCGACGGAGCGACGATCAGGGCCGTGGCGACGGATCAGCGCGCGATCCACGTCGATGTTGCCGGCGATCGGGAAGGTCATTTCCACCC
Organism: Roseovarius sp.; assembly: GCA_031580875.1. GTDB lineage: Bacteria > Pseudomonadota > Alphaproteobacteria > Rhodobacterales > Rhodobacteraceae > Roseovarius. Next base: position 17,497 of record JAVLCJ010000026.1, on the reverse strand, counting down.
GGTCGTTCAGCAGGCCATGGCCCTCGCTGGGGGTCTCGTTGATGGCGCGGAAGCCCATGTTGTTGGGCAGGGCGCCTTCTTCTTGGTAGCGGTATGCGCCGTTCGGCGCGGACGCGAAGGGCAGCGCGGCCATGAAATCGACGCTTTCCGGGAAAAGCTCGATCACGGCCCGCTGCTTCGGATTATCAACCGTCTTGGCGTATTCGGGAAGAGTGTGAACCATGATGATTCTTCCTTAGCTGGGGGCTTGTGCGTTGGCCGCCTTGAGAAGATCGAAACCGCGCAGGTTAGGATCGACTTGGGTGGCCGTGTTCTGCGAGGTTCGGGGCCCCGCGTTCATGCCCAGCAGCTTTTCAAGGGCGCGAACGGCCTCGGGGCTACTGGTCATTCCTGAAAGAAGCGCCTCGGCCTGATCCGAGGGCAGGCGTGTCTGCGCCGCGCGTTGCAGCGATGCCATCCGCGCGTTGCGGGCCGCGTCGGTCGCGCCGAGCGTGTTGTAGGCCTCGGTCGCTTCGGCGTAACGCTTGGCCTCCTTGGCGGCTTCCATCTTCGCCACGAGGCCCATGAGGCCCTTGGCAGCGGTCTGGCCGATGCCGTTTTCCTTGAGGAATGCCTTGGCCTCCTCGAAGACCGGCGCGAAGGTTTCGTCGCTGGGGTCCAGCGGCTCGATGGCCACGCCCTCGGGAAGCTCGATGTCACCGAAGTCCAGATCGTCGGGCACGGCGAGGTCGTATTCGCCGTCCTCGGGAATGTCCGGGGCCTGTTCGGCAAGCCGGGTTTCCTGGGCGACAAGCGACTCCCACCGCTCCTTGAAGGCGTCGGCGTCGAGCTGGCCGTCCTTCACATAGTCTTTACCAAGGAAGGACAGGTCGGGGCCTTGCGGGGCCGGATCGGCGCCAGCATTGGAGTCGACCGGCGGGTCTGCCGGAGGGTCGCCATTCCCGGCGTTCGGGTCGGGATTACCCCCGGCGCCCTCGTCCTCGGGTTTCCGCGTGATCTTGCTGTCGGGCCAGAACGTGCTGTGTTTCATCGGTCGTTATCCTCCTGAGATCGAGGACAACAAAACGCTGAGAATTGAGCGCATCTAATGCACTGGATTCGGCAGACGGCGACAGGAAGAAATCTGTGGTCGCTTTTTCCAGCAATTCCAAAAGGATAGCCCCGTCCTCGGTTTGCAGGACGCGCTGCACGGCAAGCGCGGTGCGCCGGGCAATGTCGCCGCCCTCGCCGCCTTGCGATGCCAGGTTTTGCAGGTAGTCGAGGACGGGGCCGGGCTTACTGATCCGGTTCGGGAGCTGGCTCATTGGTCGGTCCTTGCGGCGGATTGGCGTCTTCTTTGCGGATCACGGTCAGCTCGTCGCCGCTCGCTTCCAGGATGTTCTGGAAGGTCTTGCCCATGTCGATGATCTGCATGGCTCCCTCGGGGCCGAAGTTGACCTGGGCGGTCTCCATGTTGGTGCGGGCGATCATGACCTGATCGTGCTGCTGGGCCTTGTGCAGCGGCGAGACGGGCTGGACGTTGATGGCGCGGCCGTCGAGGAGAAGCTGGGGGTCGAGGTCGCCCATCTGGACGCCGAGAAATTCGACGCGCTGCACGAAGGGGCCGTAGAATTCCGTCCACAACGGGGCGGACGGCTTGCCGAGGCGCTGCTGCACCCGGCGGGCTTCATCGAACCATTGGGCGGCCGTGGGCGGCGTGTCGCCACGCTGGCGCGGGCCGTCCTGATAGAACAGCGACCGGATGCGGCGCTCCATGTCGTCTTTCGAGAAGAACGCCACCTCCATGTCGGTGGACTTGTTCAGCTCGTATATCTGGTCGCGGGTGAAGCCGCGGGATGCCGGGTTGGCCGATCCGGGGATGATCCCGCCGTTGGAGAAGTCCAGAAAGCCGTCATCGGCGTAGATGATCGTGTTCTTGATCGCGTCTTCGAGGCCGAGAAGGTAGATTTCCTCGATCTTGTCGAGAACCCGCAGGTCAGCGAGGGCGCGCAAGCCGGGCCCGCGGCCCCAGGGGCGCCCGGAGCGTGGATTGAACCGGCCCACGAGAAGCGGGCAGGAACCGTTGACCGGCCCGAGCGTGACGGGATCGCTCGGCGTGACCCGGTGATTGTCGATGGTGATTTCCATCTTCCACATCGGGAAGCCGGGGTCGGTCCAGTCGAGCCAGAACCCCCATACGACGACGCAGGTGGACCCGGGCTCGTTGATCTTCGCCTTGATCTTGGGGTTGCCTTCCAGGTCCACGCTGCCAGCGGCGATTTCATCCGCGAACAGGGCCTTGAGCGTGTTGGCGCGCACCGTCTTCTCGCGGAACCGATCGAGCATCCCCATGTGCCCGGGCACGATGTAGAGCTCTGACGGGGGCACCGCCTCGCAGTAGACCGGCTGCTGGAAATGCGCCTTCTGCACCCACATGGCCGGAGTGCCGTGCGAGGCGATTTCCTGCCCGATCTGCGGGGCAATGTCGTTGTAATTGCTGCTCTGGATCAGGGAAGCGATGTCGCTTTCGCGCTGACCGACAAGTTCCTTTGCCTGCTCCTCCGCTTCCTCGGGCACCTCGGTCATGATGAGGCTGTCGAACCAGCGGGCCTCGGGCGGCGTGAAGAACGTGACCAGATCGCCGGCCAGGTCGTCGGAGGCTTCTTCCCCGAGCGAGTGGTAAACCTCGGTGTCAACGGAGGACACCTGGCGCATCCCGCCCTTGGTGAATTCATCCACGCGGTCGGGCGCGCAGAAGGAATACACCTCCTTGATGTAGGGCTCCACGAGCGAGCGCCACTTCTTGGCCTCCTCGAAGCGGGTGGAGAATTCCTGCGTCGGCTTCATTGGCGCCGCTGGAAGATAGAGAACATGGAGAACGGGCTGTCGTAGGACCGCTTGATGTCCGAAGTCTGGCCTGACGCAAGGCGCTCGGTCGCGCTGTCACGCTCCTTCTTGGCCTGACGGCGCTCCATCTTGCGGATGCGCTTCGACTCCTTGCTCTCTCTCGGCCCGCCGCCCATCTATCAGCTCCTTGGCTCCGTTTCGCAGCAACTTGCGGCGAAAGGTGCCGGGGCAATATGCACGGATACCCACGAGGCCCGCGCACTGGCTCACGCAGTTCATCGTGGGATGGAACGGGGCAGACAGCCGCGTGCCGGGATGGGGCAGGCGCAGGACGGACTTGCAGACCGCGAAACGCAGCGCCAGCAGGTTTTCGACCTCCTCGGCGTGGTGCGTGACCTTCACCTGCGTTCCGATCCTCTGCGGGTCATAGAACACCCAGGTATTGTCGGCGGTGAACCCCCATGCCTCGACGTGCCCGAAGATGGTCCATGTCGGTTTTTTGCAGAATTGCCAGAGTCTTGGCCGCTTCCAGAAGCCGAAATACCATTCGATCACCTCGTCCGCCACTGGACCCTCCGGTGCCGCTGGACCCCGACGCGGGGCTTGGCCGGCGTGATGCCGGGAATGGCGACGGGGTTTTCCCCGCCCCCCATGAGCGCGTTTTCCATCGCCTCGACGATGTGGGAGTATTCGTTCTTCACGGGCTTCTCGGAATACCCGCCGCCCATCGTGGCGATCTTGCGGTAATAGTATTCCCCGGCCATCCCGGTCTTGAGCGTCAGGCACGAGGGGTTGATCGTCAGGCCGAAGCGCCGTTTCAGGACGTTGTTCACCGTCGAGCGCCGCATTTCGGGGTTGTTGTCGGTGGTGGCGGGCTGCACCCGCATCCCGTTGGCCATGAAGATGTCGTAGGCCGTCACGTCCGTATTCTGCCCCCGATCCGCACCGCGGGGATCGCCGTAGAACTCCGCGCGAAATCCGGCGTAGTGCTGCGCCAGGTGCCGGGCAACACGGGGCGCAAAGTCCGTTGCCGCCTCGTTTGTCCCGACCAGCTCGGACAGGACGCGCCAGTTGTCCACTCGGTTCTGCATGAACACGGCGGCCGGCTCGCGCCCGAAGTCCAGCCCCACGATGATCGGAAGCCCGTCGATCGGCTCCAACTCCTTCGAGGCCACATGCTCGGTGGCCATGAACGTGGGGTAGACGGGCAGTCCGTGCCGCGACAGGCCCACCTTGTTGAGAACGCGCTGGTCGATCCGGGGCTTGTCCCAGCCCTGGATTTTCTCGATGTAGGGCTCCTTGAGCCACCGCTGATTTTCCGCGTCCGGGTTCGGCTCATAGTGCGGCTTTCCGTCCACGATCTTCTCGATCAACCCGGGCGGCTGCACGAAGAACGACCAGTTGTCCGGTTTCTTGAACTGCGCCTTCTGCTCGTCCGTCCAGTCCGGCGGCAGCGGAACATCCCCCCGCATGTAGGGTATCCAGTGCCCCTCTGTCGGCGCGTTCAGGTCGATCATCCCCCCGAACCACGTCGCCCCGGGGCCCGTCTTCATTGACGGAAAACGCCCGCACCGCGAAAGAAGCTCCACGATCACCCCGAGGTTCTGATTCTGCCCCTCGTTGTAGAAGAACCCGGTGATCTCGAAAGACGCCAGGATGCTCTCCGCAACCGCCTCGTCCGGGATCGCCAGAAACGTGACATCGCACTCAACCCGCGTCCCGTCCCCAGATGGGTGAGGCTTGCGCAAATGCGCAACGGCAGGCTCGGACCGCTCCACGGCGCCCCATTCCTCCTCGGGAAACCAGATCGGCCACGTCGTCGCCAGGATCGTCGTCTTCAACTGCTTATAGGTCTCACGCGCCACGATCCACTTGGTCCGACGAACACCGTCCCAATCCGGCTCCTGCTCATTCGCCAGCCGCCATATCTTGTGAAGCGAAGCCGAAGACGTGCCAGACCCGATCGGGCCCTGGATAATCCCCAGCCGCGAACGGTCCCAGAAATAGTCGTTCAGAACCTTCCCGTCAGGAACATAGACAAACCGACCGTCAGACGTCCGAAGCATCACCCACCCCGCTCAAAAAAAAGCCGATCCTCGCACGCCTCGTGAAGCAACAACGTCAACTGACCGATCTGCACAGGACTGTCCCAGCCACTCCACCCACGGAACGCAGACCCGTCATCACGCAGCGCCGCATAGGTGAAACCCTGCAACCGACCAGCATGTGCCTGCTCAAGCAAATCCTCCAATTCGGAGATCACACCCTCGTTCGGCTCCGTCGCCCGCAAAACCACCCCGCCATCCAAGGCAACAACCCGGTCAGACATCACAAGCAACCCCCATCAGCCCAAGCCCGATCACCACCAGCACCGCCATCAACCCCCGGAAATACCCCGGAAGTCCCCCGAAAGTGTGTAAAACGCCAAAACCGGCGATACCGGCCCCGTGGCACCTTCACCCTCAAGGAAAAAAATTTGAGAGAAAAGAAAATGAAAAGGAGCGCGCGGGGGGGACGAGTAGAGAGTATACGCGCGCCGATTTTTTCCCTACCCCCGCCCCCGATGGCGCCCGGGTGAAGCGCGGATACCCCCCTGCCGCGTGGGGTCATAGGCCGCGCAACTTGGCCGCTTGGGGCTGTTGGCATGGCGCCACGTTTCAACATTGCGAGATTGTGCAGCATTGTCAGCATGTTATCCGCTTTCACCCCCTGACTGCGTGTCATGTGTGCCGCCATCCTCGACGGTCTCGGCGTCCTCGATGTCCACCACGCGCGCGCCTGGCGGGGCGTAGGCGTAACCCCCTGTATTCACGGTGTTATTGACGGTCACGGCCGGGGATTTCTTGCCGCCGCCCGCGAAAAACTCGACCAGTTGCGCCCTTACCTTGTGGTCTGGCGATGTGGCCATGAGTTCTAGGCCGTTCATGAATGCGGCTGCCTGGGCTTCGGCCTTGACGGTATCGAGACGCTGGACTTGCAGGGCCTTGAGGCGTTCGAGCTCTGCCTGCACCTCGGGGCGGGCTAGCGCCCGGTAAAGGCTGCCGTGGTTCATGCCTGCTAGCTTGGATGCCTCGACGACGGTGAGGCCTTTGTGTGCGATTAGTTCGAGGGCGTGGCGCGTTTTGGCGCGGATTGCATACGGTTTGCGGCCGGATAGGTCGCGTCCATAGCTCTTTTGTTCGGCGGGTTCCTGAGATGTCATGGGCGGAATATCGGGCCGGATTTGGGCTCGATCACATGCACAACCGGGGCCGTGGCGTCGTTTTTGCTTTTTTGTGCGATTTGGGATTGACGGCCTTTAGCGTTATTCCTAGGTTCGTGTCATGGCGCTTGAACCCGCCACCACGTCAACCCGAGAAAGGAACGCCCCATGACCAGCACCGCGAAGACCTGGCCGACCAAGGGCACGCGCCCCGCGGCCACTGCCGAGCAAGCCCGCGCGAGCGAGCGCATTGCCTTGGAGCATCGCACCGCCGGGCGCATCGACGCTGCCTATACCTTCTACAACGCCGCGGCTGTTGCCTGGCGCGAGGTGGCGGCCCGCTGCGCGCGCCACGGTGAGACCCTGATTTCCGACGCGTTCATGTCCGAGGCGCGGAAGAACGAGCGGAAAGCCGACGCGATCTTGTTTGAGGTGCTGTCATGACGAGCCGGCGCTCTTTTCACACCTTCGACAACTTGGACGAGGCGCAAGCCTACCGCCGCGAAACCGGGTGCGGCGGCTGGATCGCCGAAAGCACCGATAAAGGCGAATGCGTGCTTTTTCCGGCAAGCATGACCGCCACCCAGGCGATGCGCCATCCATTGGCTGGCTGGTCGAGCGGGTGCAGATTGCACGCAACCTGACCCATTGCAGCGCCCCGTTGCGGCGGGGCGTCACCATGGGCCACCCCATGCGCCGCTTGAACCCGGCGACACACCAGACCGAGAGGAACAGACCATGAGCGATTTCAACCTGACGATCGACACCGGCAACGCGGCCTTCGGGCCGACACCGACCGACCGCAACTGCGAGCTTGCGCGGATGCTGCGCGACTTGGCCGACAAACTGGACGGCGACCCGCGCGAGGAAGCCAGCGGGCGCTTGCATGACGGCAACGGCAACGGCGCGGGCCATTGGTCCCTTGCCGCCTTCGATCACGACCACCACGGCGCGGATGACGTGGCCGACCTTGTGCCGGACGTGGCCGAGCTGGCTTGCACCTACGGGCGCGGCACCGCTGGCACCGTCTACACCTACCCGGCGGGCATGGGGCTTGCCTGGTATGCCGTGGCCGGGTCCGTGAATGTCAACTGCGCCGGCGAAGACGAGCTTTGCGACGGTGTGGACGTGGAAGGCATCGAGGACGTGGACACATTCACGGCCGGCCAGCCAATCAACCGCCCCGAGGACATGGCCCGCGCTTGCCGCGACATGTGAACCCGACACGCCGGGGCCACGCGCCCCGGCACACCACAGGAGATTGACCCATGACGACAGTGCAGATTCACGGCGAGCCCTTCACCATCACCCATTGGCTTGTGAGGGACGACGAGCCCTATAACGGCCGGACGCAGAGCTTTCTTTTGCCGGATGGCACAATCGCTTACAGCGGCGGCTTGACGCCCGAGGCATACGCAATCGACCGCGGCTTCCCTGTTCGCGTCATCACGGACGCCGAGCTTGACCGGCTTGAAGCGGAATACATCGCCGGCCGGATCACCGTTCCCGAGGAGGAGACCGAGGCCGAATTCTGGGACGCCTTGGAGGTGCTGCCCCCTTGCCGCTGGCACACGCGGGGCGGCGTTGAGCTTTTCCACATTTCGGAGCGGATCACCGGAAATCTGGTGGATTGGCACGCCCAGACCGGCGGGCGCTTTTTCCATTTCGTGGACCTCGACAACGCCAAAAGCGAGGACTTGGCGCGCAAGGTGGCCGAGGCCGCGCGCACCATATGCGAGCCGCAAATTCCCATCCGGCCGATCGAGGACGGCCCCGAGGGATTCGAGCTTTGCACCATCGACCTACGCACCATCTTTGCGCGCAACTGGCCAACCGTGGAATTCAACGCCCAGGAACACCCCTACGGGAAATTTGACCGCGCCACGGCTTGGGCCCGAGCGCACCCCGAGGAATCGGACAAAATGCAGATAATCCCGCTTCGAAAGGATGGCGACTGGAGCGGCACCTTGCACACCATCCCGGCCCGTTACGTCAAGCCCGCTGCCCCGCGCACCTGACCCACCGGCAGAGGGGCGGCCCTTGTCGCCCCTTCCCCGTGGGCCAATGCCTGCGCCGCCGAATTGAACCCGGCGGGAACCCCGAGAAGGAGCAAGACCGATGCACACAGCCAATTACAGCCCGCCACAGGCCGACACCGCCCCGGCGGCACCCCCTGCCCTGCTCTACCGCTTTCACGTCGCCCTGTCGTGGCGCACAACGTCCGGCACGCTGGCAACCGCGGCGCGGGTGAAGGTCGCGGCGAGCGAGGCCCAGGCGATCCGCTTTGCGCGGCACGAGATCACGCGCGACCGGCGCCGGCGCTACGCTGGCCGCTTCCAGGCGCAGGCTATCATGATCCCCAACGAGGAGCCGGGCCAATGACACGCAGCGAGCGCATGATCCTGATGCAGATGGAAGGACTGGCCGCACCCGTGGGCAGTCTCGACCGCGGCCGGGCGCTCTACAACGCCGACATGATCCGCCGGCCGACCTATCACACCGGCGCGCCCCGCAAGACGTGGGACGAGCTGAGGGGCCACGAGCGCAACACATGGGCCAAGCCGCGGCCCGGCGAATGGAGTATGAGCCAATGACACAAGCAGCAACTATCAGCCGCCCCTATGACTGGGCACCCAACGCCGCCCACAGCGTCCCCATGATGCTTTGCCTTGAATACCGAACAAGCGCACGGTCGCAGAAATGGCACGTTGCACATCGGATGCACGTTGAGGCTCTTGGGAACATGGAGGCCGAGGCCCCAGACCTTTGCCGGCAAAATGGCTGGCATGAATGGCGGATTGTGAAGGAGTATAACCCGCGAAACGCCGCCACACGGGCAGAAAACGACTGCCAGCAGGCTTTCGCGATCCTGGCCGAGCATCACGCCGACGAGGCCACCCCAACCAAACTTACGATCCGGCGCCTGGCGGCACCGGCCGGCACCATCAGCGACGGGACGCGCGCCTTTACCGTGCGCCCTTGTCCCCGCTGGCGGTGGCTTCTCGTGGAACTTGGCGACACCGTGGCCGAAATCGACCAGCGCGCTTTCTGGAAGTCGCCCGACCTGATGGCGCGGGCCGTGCTGGACGCGATCGAGGCGCGCGCCGAGGCCGGCAGGGGATACCGCGCCGAGCTGACAGCCGCGGGCGAACAACACGTCATCCCGGGCTGCGAGCGCAACGCCAGCCCGCAGGCGCGACAGCTTGACCTGTTCGGATGAAAGGTTGCCCCGCCCCCACGCTTGCGCGAGTTGAACCGGGGCGGGGCCGTTCCGAGAAGGAACGCCGAACACCTACCCATCGCGCGAAAAACTCTCAACCACCGAAATCGCAGCAGCCCACGACAAGGAGCCAGGAGCCATGCACACCGCCGCCGAGATCATCGCCATGACGCCAGAGGAAAAATGGCAGCAACTTGAGGCGCTTATGATGCGCCGGTATGACTACCCGAACAGGGGGGCCCCAACAAAACTTGCGAAGGACATCGGGCGCCACCCGAACACCTACTACAAGTGGAAGTCCAATCCTGAGTCCATCGACCCGCTGGCGATCATCGCCCTGGAGCGCATGACGGTTGACGATTCGGAAAAGGCCGCCCTGCAACGGCGACTCATGAGCGAGATTGCCGACGACCTTGCCGCGCAGGCCGAGACCTTCGGGCAGATCGCCTCTAAGCTCTCCGATCTTTGTCGCGCCCATCGGTCCTGAACTTGGGGTGACGCCCGCGCTGCTCCTCGATGCCGCGGGTGTCGGAAATGGCCCGCAGCGTCACCGCCGGAAGGGTATCGGGGACCAGGGCGACCCGGTATCCGAGGGTATTGGCCCAGTCGATCAGGGTGTTGAGCGTGATGAAGCGGTGCGGGTTGTCCTGCTCCGCTTTCGCTATGTGCCCGAAGGTGAAGCCGGCAACCTCCTCGACCTCCGCGCTTGTCAGCCGCAAATCCTTGCGCCGGGCCCGCAACGTGTCGCGAATGTCGGAGTATTTCTCAAGGCGAACCTCGCCCACGTCTGCCGGCCTGATCCGCTGGGGGATGTTCGCGCCTTCCCTGATCCGGGCCATCATCCCGCAGCCGCGCGACGGGCACTTGACGAAGCACGCATCCTGCTTGACCGACGCGATCTGCCAGCCGGCATCCTGCACTTCCCTGAGGTTTTTCGGGTCCATCAGGCAAAGCCCTCCGTTTCTTCATGAAGGTTCCAGAACCGGTTTGTCGGCATGTGGCACCCGACCTCGGCCACCGCCAGCCGCCCGTGCCGGTTCTTTTTCACGATCAGCTCCAGCCGGTTCTTGTATTGGCGCAGGTCCGCTTCCCAATCGGCGCGGGCCTCGTCCGTCACCTGTCCGGCCTTGTCACGCGCCGGGCCGTTGCGCTCCAGGAAATAGGCTTCCCGGTGACAGAACACGATCTGATCCGCGTCCGTCTCGAACTGCGAGGTTTCCTTGATGTCGCTCAGGTGCGGGCGCGGGTCCGGGCGCTGGCCGATGTTGCGGTCCAACTGCACCAAGGCGATCACCGGGCACTGCAAGACCTTCGCCATGTGCTTGAGGCCGATCGACACGTTGACCATGCGTTCGCGAAACTCGCGGCCCGGGGCCCGGCATAGCTGCGCATAGTCCACAACCAGCAGGTCCAGCCGCTTGTGCCGCATCTTGAGGCCCTGGGCGGTGGCCTGGATGGCAGCAACGTCGCGCACATGGCGCGGGAAAACATGGATCGGAAGCTCGGCCGCGGACTTCCCCGCCTCGACCCACTGCGCGAAATTCTCCTCCGTCATTTCATCCGCGGCGCGGGCAAGCTCGTAGGGCACCCGCGACTGGCTCGACGTGACCCGCGCGAACAGTTGCGTCGGCTCCATTTCCAAGCTGGCGAACCCGACGACCTGCCCCCGCGCCGCGACCCGGTGCGCGATGTCCACGCCGACAGCAGACTTGCCCATGGACGTGGCCCCGCCCAGCAGCATCAGGTCGGCCGGCGCCAAACCCCGCAGCACCTTGTCCAGCGCCGTCAGCCCGGTTTTCAGCAGCGACAGGCGCCCCTGATATGCCTCGTGCGTCTCCGCGATGGAATCCGTGCCGGCCTTGAGGAAGGAAACGCATGTCTCGCGCCCCTCGACCTCTCGCAGCGTCATGAGCGACGACTGTAGCCGCGCTACGGCCTCTTGCGGCTCATCCCCCTTGCCGATGCCGGAACGGGCCTCCTCGATGAAGGACAGCGCGTCCCTGGCCTGTTTCCGCTCCGCGATCAGCTTGGCGTAATCCTTGGCAAAGGAAATGCTGCACGACGCGCCCGCCATGTTGGCGATATACCGCGCGCCGCCGAGATCCTGCACGCCCTCGTCGGATTCCAGAACCGAGTTGAGCGTGACGGGCGAGACCAGGTGCCCCTTGTTGAACCGGTCGCGCATCACATCGAAAATCCGCGCATGGACCGGATCGAAAAAATCCTCGGGCGACAGGATCGGGCCAACCTCGGGCCAAGCCTGGGCGTCAAGCATCAGAAGGCCGAGAACCTGTTGCTCTGCCTCGATCGAGTGCGGCTGGGCGATGCCCGCCTGAAAACTGGTGATCTCGTTCATGCCCGCAACTCCTTCTCGCGCCGCCGAATTGCCTCGTGCAGATCGTCGGTCATCGCGTCACGACCCAACGTCGAAAGCCGGAACGCTTCCAGTTCCTCCAGGTCCGTGATCCCGGCGACCTTCTCGACAGCCGTTGGCGCCTGCCCCGTCGCCTTGAAGCGGTCCCACAGCCCGGTCATACCCGCCGCTCCCAATACGCATCGGCAACGTGCGGCCCCGAATGCGCCATGTCCTCGGCCATGATCGCGTTGGTCAGCTTGGCGATGTTGCCGGCGTTCGCCTTCATTCGGCGGGTAATCTCCGGCAGGCTGCTGCCCCGCGCTCGCAACCGCACCATCGCCAACGCGCGTTCATCCTGCTCTCGACGGGTCATCGCACCCGCTCCATGAAATCCTCGTTCCGTCGAACGTGCTGGGGGTCCGGCTCACCAAGCCACGGCTCCCACAGCGCCCCGTTCAGCCATGCCTTCGGCGCCTTGAGGAATTGCCGATCCTCGACGGACGCGATGTAGCGACGGGCCGCAGCGTTGAGCTGATCCGGCGTCAGCGCGCCTTCCGCCTTCGCGTGTTTACCCTCGCAGGCTTTCCGGTAGAGCTTTAGGCAATCGACCTTCCCGGCCTTTCGGAAGTGACTCGGCCATATCTCTTTCCAGAAAGCATCGAACCCAGACTCCACCCGATCTTCCTGGCGTTCAGGTTCTTCCATGCCTGAGAAAAGAGCAGGTTCGTCAGAACCGTCATGAGGTTCTTTTCCAAGGTTCGTATATTCCAAGGTTCTTTCATGCGCAGATTTTGCGCATCCCCCATGCGCAGATTTTGCGCTACCCATGCGCAGATTTTGCGCATCGCTATCGGCCAGTCGAAACACATAGCTGTTCGCCGCTTTTCCACCCCCGTCACGAAAGCACTGGCTCACTTCGAGCAGCCCCAATTCTTCCAATTCCCCAATGTGCTTTTCGACCGATCGACGGGACATTTCACAGCACTCAGCGAGCCGCTTTATGCTTGGGTTGCACTGTCCGGTTTCGCCGTTGTGATGATCTGCTAGCCAGTAGAGAACGATCTTTGCGGAAGGCTTGAGTCCCTTCTGCTTCATGGCGAGTGCGGTCATGTAGTGACTCATCCCTTGCCCCCTTTCCTGTCCCTGCCCTCGTCGCGGTGAACCCGGCACAACCCGCTGCGATTGTTATGAGAAAGCACCCGGTCGCAGCGCGGATCGGAGCAAAGCATCGGCGCGTTTTTCGCCTCGGCATCCAGTTGTTCCTCGGTCGCGTAGAGCAACTTGATCTCGTCGCCCGGAATTGATCGAACGAACTGCCGCACAGCCTGGGCAGGCATTTTGTGCGTCACCGCGATGTCCTCGATCCCGTAGCCTTCGCCCAAGTCAGCGATCACCACGTCCTTTTCCCATTCCTCAAGCTCGCGCGGCATCGAACAGCCCTCCCGGCCTTGCTTGAACGCCGGCCATGGTCGCGCAGGCATAGTCCCACGCGGCGCAGGCATCGGCCTCGTTATCGTCCTCGACATCCCAGCCCAGCGACCGGCACCGGCTCACCACCACGCGCTTGATTTCCTTCTTAGCCGCGTAGGAACCTAGACCCGGAAAATCCTTTGCAGTCAGGTTCTTGCCGATGAAGTGCTTGCGCACCCCGGCCAAGTAGACCGCCTTGGGGTCCAGCCCGTGCTTGAACGCCCCGCCCCGCAGGCAGGCCACCAAGCCGATCAGGTATTGGTTGGAGCTCGCGCCGCCGATCGCCGCCTCGTAGACGACAAGATCGGGCTCGTGCCGGGTCAGGAAATCATCGACAAGCCGCAGCATCCGGGAAAACTTCTGCGCTTCCAGCAGACCCTTTCCGAGATCAACGGAGACGGCCCGCGGAGTTCCCCCCGCGGGTCCGAAGGCCACGCCTGTCTGCGTGGCAATATCGAAGGCCATGACCTTCACCCCGGAAACGCCGCCACGGTGTTGTCGTCGTCCAGCCCCGCGGCTTCCTCGTGGAAGTCCCGGCTGTCCTCCTCGATCTCGTCCTTGTCGGCCGACTCGACCCAGTCTTCGGTGGTGTTGCCGATGATGTGGTCCTTCACGATCGGCAGCAGCGCCTCCATCGACCGAAGCCACGCGCGCTGCTTGGCCTCGTCCTTGAGCTTGAGCCCGGCGCGCATGGCCGAGACCGCCTTGCCATTCAGGCCCGTGTCTTCGAGGAATTCACCGCGCTCCTGCCGAGCCTCGCCCATCGTGGACGCCGAGGAATCCTCGAACCGTGCCTGGCTGGTGTGGTGCTGGATGAAGGTGTCGTAGCTGATTTCGGGGCCGTCGAATGCTTCGCGCACCGCCCGTCCTTCTGTCTGGTCTGCCATAATGGCCTCCTTTGCTGGGTGCTGGTGGCGATCCGGGGTAGAGAAACATCAGGCCGGCCCCGGATCGCCTACGGCCTCATGCCGCGGACTCAAGCGCGCCCGTCACCAAACCCGGCCTGAATGAAAAAGGCCCGCCCGTTGGGGGCGAGCGGGCCAGTTGCCCGGGCAGACGGCGCGAACAGGGGGAAGCGCCGAGGCAGTGCGCCCGGGAATTGCAAAAATCGTGAAGATCGCTACGTTGATCGCATGGACCGGCAACTGAAATTCATCTTGGTCGGCGCCGGTGGCCTGGTGTTCCTCAACTTCGCGCTGAGTTCGCTTTACCACCTGCCCCACACCGAAAGCGGCTACATCATCGCCGCCGCGATCGGTGCTTTCTTCGGCTACAAAGCCGCCGACTGACCTGCACTTTGGTGCAGATTCCGCCTGCGCGCCTTCAAACGGCCACAGTTGCCTACCACCTTGATATGACAGGCAAGACACCATCGGTCAGGAAGCCTCCCGAGAAGGGGCGTCCGTAGATGGAGACTTGAAGTGCCAATACATCACGACCGATCACCCCGCCTTTCGCTGAGGCTCTTGAGCGTGACTAGACACCATCCACTCAGCGGTTATGTCGGAAAAGCCCTGCGCCTGCGCCGCCCGGATGACGGACGCCTGCCAGTTGGCAGGGATGCGATTGAACTTCGCCCACTTGTGAACGGACGCCAAGCTGGCGCCGATCTCGTCGGCAAGCTGTTTTCTTGTCGCCCAGCGGTCGATCAGGTCTCTGATGGGAGTTTTTTCCATGCAGTATGAACTATGGAAATTTCATCCATCCGTCAATCATGGAAATATCTTCGATTGGCATGTCGCCCTGCGTGACCATCATGACGACATGGAAGAATCGCCCAAGGCAACACCAACTGATCCACCTGTGGTAGCGCGAAGGCTTGCTGCGGCCCGAAATGCTCTTGGGTTGTCCAAGGCCGAGCTTGCCGATCAGTTAGGCATCGACCGATCCAGCTACACCAAGATCGAAAAGGGGTCGAAGCCCCTGCTGGCGCCGAGTGCCTTTCGGCTCTACGAGCTGCACGGCATTGACATGAACTACATCTATCTCGGTCAGGTTGGCGGCTTGCCGGCGAAACTGTCCAGCAAGGTTATGAGCCACCTCAAGACCGACCTCTCATAAAGCTCCTGCACGCCCTGGCCCGTCGCCTTGCTCAACCAGAGCAGGAGCCTCGTCCCTAGCGGATATTTCTGCATAGCGCCCCCCGTTGGAAACGGCTCAAGTTTCCGCCCTACCATCGCTGAGTCAAGGATAGAAGATTTTTCTATTTTTGTGATTGACTGATGGATATTTCTTCCATAACGTCAGCCCCAAGTTGCCGCTCCGTGCGGCTCGATGCGTCAAGTTTCGGGGCTTTGCTGTATGCGCTGTGTGCCAGGCACCCCGACCTCATGCGGGGAGAAATACATGAGCCTCAAGGAAGACATGGACGCCCTGGAACGGGCGATCGACGCCGGCAAGGGCAGGGAGTGGCTGCGCGGCACCTACACCAACCCGCCCGAGCCTGATCCCGCCGACCCGAGCGCGCGGCCCGGCCTGCCGGATTACCGCTGGATCACGGAACGGGGGGACTGAGCCATGTCTGACTTCGACCGCCTCGCCGCCAACGCCGCCGCAATGCAATCCGAAATCCCCGCGCGGGATGCCCCTGCTGCCACTCACGGGGCGGGGCAGGCTCCGGGCTCGCCATCCTCCTCCCAGGCGGGCCCGGACGCCGATCTTGTGATGCTGCGAGAGGCCGTCGAGGCCCAGCCGCGCATGGGGCGTGCCAGCCGTCTTCACGCGATCCTGACGGACATTCTGACCGCCGAGGAGCTTCGGGTTCTCGGCAACAACCTTGGCCTGTCGGGCCACATGAAAGCGCGGAGCGAGGGATAATCCCCGTCACCGGCGAACATATGGAGAGACGAGATGACTGACGAACAGGCCAAAACAGACGAACCCGTGACCGAACTAGAGCAGCGCAGTGAACGCATAAAAATGCTGTGCGAAATTGCTGCAAAAACACGCGCTGTCGCGCGGGAGGCGGCAGATCGTCTTTATGGAACAGAGCCTCAGCCAGAAGAGTGCGATCAAGAGGATCGCGGCCATGGCCGCGGTTCATTTGGAGAAATGGACGCCTCCTTGGACAGCTTGGAGGTCATTTTGAGAGAGGCGGAACGCGAAACATCACGTTTGTCCCGAACCTAACCACGCCACCCCGCAAACAGGAGAAACGACATGCCATTCGTGACCGACACGATGAACCCACACGGCCGCGCGGCGCAGGTGATGCAGGCCGAGATTGACCGGCTTTCCGACCCGCGCCGGGCGCAGAACATGCTGCGGATCATGCACTCGCTGGACGAGATCACATCGGTTCTCAGCCGCGAGGAAGCGATTGCCTTCCATGCCGACCCGATGGGCGAAGCGATCCGAATGGACCCGGACACATGGGCGGAGGTCCATGCGCTGATCGAGCAGAGGCAGAAATGACAGACAAACCGATAATATTCAGCGCGACGATGATCCGGGCGCTTCTCGACGGGCGCAAGACGCAGAAGCGGCGGGTGTTGAAGCCGCAGCCTTTTGATGTCGACAGCTCTGGGCGCTGGTATCGGATGCCGAGCGGTGGACTAAGCCTGAACTGTCATGATCTGCCCTACGCACGCGGCGATCGTCTGTGGGTCCAAGAGCCTTGGGCGTGCCACATGGACGAATGGGCTTATGAATACGATCCGGCCCATCGGGGGAATAAATCACCGGGGCTGAATTGGATGTTCCCAAGTGACATGCCCCACTGGGCGTCCCGCCTGACGCTTACCGTCACGGACGTGCGGGTGCAGCGGGTGCGGGAGATCAGCGAGGCGGATGTTTACGCAGAAGCGGCCATGGATCGACCTAAAGGCCCACGTCTCGGATCTGATGTAACGGCGCGAGACAACGCCCGAAACGCTATGGCTAAGCTCTGGAACAGCATTAACGGCCCCGACGCATGGGACCGCAACGATTGGGTCGCGGCACTGACGTTCGACGTTCACCGCTGCAACATCGACCAGATGGGGGCACCATGACCGAAATCATCACCCTTGCCAACGACGAGAAGATCACCAAGCCGGGCTTCTACAACATCAGCCTTGACCGGCACCACGACCAGCCCTGCGACGGGCCCAGCGTCACGAGCGGCGTCCTGCGCAAGATGGAGTTGGCCACCCCGGCGGACGTTTGGGCGTTCTCGAAGCTGAACCCCAACCGGTGGGAAGACGAGGACCGCCCCGCGCTTTGGCTTGGCCGGGCAATGGCGGCATACGTCGAGGGCGGCATGGAGGCGGTCGAGCAGGCGTTCCTGATCCTGCCGGAAGACAAGCCCCGCAAGCCCACCCCTCAGCAGGTCAAGGCATACGACAACGGCGAGGCCACGGAGGCCGGGCGGAAGTCGGTGGAGTTCTGGCGCAAGGTCGAGGCCGACGAGCGCACCCCGCTGACCGATGCGGAAATCACCATG
>JAVLCJ010000025.1:22119-34101 GCA_031580875.1 Roseovarius sp. | reverse complement strand
CGCACCATGGGTCATCAAGGGGGCAATGGACGGTCCGGCCTTCGCCTCCTATATCAGCGACGTGCTCGTTCCGGAGATCAAGCCAGGCACCGTTGTCGTCCTGGACAATCTGGCGACCCATCGGAACAAGGAAGCGGCTCAGGCCCGACACGACCATGGCTGCTGGTTCCTCTACCTCCCGCCATACTCGCCGGACCTGAACCCAATCGAGCAAGCCTTCTCCAAGCTCAAGGCCCATCTCCGGAGCGTCGGCGCACGCTCTTTCACCACCGTATTCGAAGCCATCGGCGAAATCTGTGACCTATACGACCCCGCAGAGTGCTGGAACTACTTCAAGGCTGCCGGATATGTCTCAAACTAATCTCGAAACGCTTTAGCTCGTGCTCTATGGCCTTAATGGTTAACGAGGTGCGCTGCGGCCGGGAACGCGTGCAAGGCCGGACGAGGACAAGGTCGCGTGGACCTCTTGGCCGACGTTTGGCGTGACGCGACAGGCGACGGGATACGGCCTCGGGCGACCACGATACATTCCGGTGGGAAAGCTGATTGCAGATGCCCGGAGAAGGGTATGCCGGGGCAGTGCGTGCCTTAGGCGACACGTCGCGTCGGCATCCCCCAGTATGCCGACACGGGGACTTGGTTTCAAGACGGTGGGCTCGACCTGTGGCCGCTTCCCCGATCACGCGTTGGCTTCGCGGATCTTGTCGGCTGCCTGCTTGTCATAGGTGACGCCTTGCTGTTCCAGAAGCTGGTCGAGTTCACCCGACAGGGTCATTTCAGTGATGATATCGCAGCCGCCGATGAATTCGCCCTTGACGTAAAGCTGGGGAATGGTCGGCCAATCGGAATAGTCCTTGATGCCCTGCCGGATCGCCTCGTCCTCAAGCACGTTGATATCGGCGAATTCGACGCCCATGAAGTTCAGGACGCCGGCGATGCGCGAAGAGAAGCCGCACTGCGGCATTGACTTGGTGCCTTTCATGTAAAGAACAACGTCATTCGCCTTGACGGTTTCGTCGATGAGTGTCCTAGCGTCGGTCATTTGAGGTATCCTGTTCGTTGTCGTCGTTGTCTGGGGGTGTGCCGTGGGTCCCCGTCATCCCGCTGTCGGTTTCGGGGTCAAAGCTCGCTTCGTCTTCACCAATGGTCGTGACATGGGTGCTGTCGGTTTCAGGGTCGTAGCTCAACCCGTAGGTTGACCGACCCTCTGACTTGTACCGGCGGTATTCGTGCCACGTCGCATATCCGAACACGATCACGAACGGTGTCAGCAGCAGGAACGCGAGTGTATTTGCCGCCATCGGTTTATTCTGGTGGCTTGGTGGTCAGCGCTAGGGCGTGCAGGTCGCCGTCGGGGCCGTCCATCTTGCCTTTCAGGGCGGCGTAGACGGCGCGCTGCTGTTGCACCCGGTTCATGCCCTTGAACGAGGCATCGATGATCTCCGCCGCGTAATGGTTCCCATCTCCTGCCAGATCCGTTATCTTGACCCGTGCATCCGGAAACTCGGCGCGGATCAGGTCTTCGATTTCCTGGGCTTGCATCGCCATGCGCATACTCCTTTGGCCTAATATCAGATGTAGAACGGGGTAAAAGCGGTTGCAAGATCCCCGGCGGAACAACGTTGTGCGCGCCGGCCTGCGGCGTTCCCGGCGTGCCGGGGGCGCTCATTCGAAATGAGTTGCGAAACTTTTCCGGAACAAATCCGAGAGATCGTCAAGCGGGGCTTCGCGGTCACCGAGCTTCACGCTGTCCCCGGTAAAGCGTCCCACTGTCCGGATCGGCACCTCGGCCCTCGACGCGGCAGCCATCAGCGCCTCCGCCTCGTCGAAATTGCAGCCGACAAGGTAGCGCGCCTGATCCTCCCCGAACAGGAAGCCCATGTCGTCACTGTCAAGTTGCACGCCGACGCCCGCGGCTTCCGCCAGTTCGAAAGCGGCAAGCGCCAGCCCACCGTCCGACATGTCGGTGCAGGCCTTGATCCACTTGCTGTGATCGCGGATGAACTCGCCGTACCGCTTTTCCGCGTCAAGGTCCACAGCCGGGGCCGCCCCCTCGGTCCGGTTGTAGACCTCGCGAAGAAGCGCGGACTGACCCAGATGACCGGTGGACTCGCCGATCATCAGAGCGACATGCCCGTCACGCGCCGCCCCCGTGATCGCATTCTCGGAGCCCTTGATCAGGCCGACAGCGCCGATTGTCGGCGTCGGCAGGATCGCCTGGCCATCCGTCTCGTTGTAGAGCGACACGTTGCCGGACACGATGGGCATGTCGAGGGTCGCGACAGCTTCGCCGATACCGCGGATCGCGCCGACGAACTGGCCCATGATCTCGGGTTTTTCGGGATTGCCGAAATTGAGGTTGTCGGTCGATGCCAGCGGGCGTGCGCCGACCGCGGTAAGGTTGCGATAGGCCTCGGCCACGGCCTGCTTGCCGCCCTCCACAGGGTCGGCATGAACATAGCGCGGGGTGACATCCGACGTGAACGCCAGCAGCTTGTCGGTGCCATGCACGCGGATGAGCCCCGCCCCCAGGCCTGGCGTGCGCACGGTGTCGGCCATGACCATGGTGTCGTACTGCTCGTACACCCATTCGCGTGAGCAATAATTCGGCGAGGAAATCAGCGCCTTGAGGCCGTCGACGAGGTCGATTGCGGGCACGGTGTCGGGATCGAGCGGCGTGGCCGGTTCGGTCTCCGTCCAGTCACGGTCGTATTCCGGGGCCGACCCCGACAAGGTCGCGAGCGGCAGGTCGGCCTTCACGTCGTTGCCGTGCAGTATCAGGAACCTGTCCTCGGCGATGGTTTCGCCAACGATGGCAAAATCCAGATCCCATTTCTCGAAAACGGCACGCGCCTCGTCCTCCTTCTCGGGGCGCAGAACCATGAGCATCCGTTCCTGGCTTTCCGACAGCATCATCTCGTAGGCGTTCATGTCCTCTTCGCGCTGCGGCACACGGTCGAGTTGCAGCTTGACGCCAAGACTGCCCTTGTCACCCATTTCGACCGCCGAACAGGTCAGGCCGGCCGCGCCCATGTCCTGTATCGAGATCACGGCGCCGGTGGCCATCAGCTCAAGCGTCGCCTCCATCAGTCGCTTCTCGGTGAACGGGTCGCCAACCTGTACGGTGGGGCGTTTTTCCTCGATCGACTCGTCGAACTCCGCGCTTGCCATGGTGGCCCCGCCGACCCCGTCGCGGCCGGTCTTGGCCCCGAGGTAGACGACCGGCATGCCGACGCCCGAGGCTTCGGAATAGTATATCTTGTCCGTGTCGACCAATCCCGCGGCAAAGGCGTTCACAAGGCAGTTTCCGTTGTAGGCGGCGTCGAAACGCACTTCGCCGCCCACGGTCGGCACGCCGAAACAGTTGCCATAGCCACCGATGCCTTCGATCACGCCATGCACCAGTTGTCTTGTCCTTGGGTGATCGACGTCCCCGAAGCTGAGCGAGTTCATGGCGGCGACAGGGCGCGCGCCCATTGTGAACACGTCGCGCAGGATACCGCCAACGCCGGTCGCCGCGCCCTGGTAGGGCTCGATGTACGACGGGTGATTGTGGCTTTCCATCTTGAAGACACAGGCCTGGCCGTCACCGATATCGACGATCCCGGCATTCTCCCCCGGCCCGCAGATAACTTGCGGTCCGTCCGACGGCAGGGTGCGCAGCCACTTCTTGGACGATTTGTAGGAACAATGCTCGTTCCACATCGCCGAAAAGATGCCGAGTTCGGTAAAGGTGGGGTCGCGTCCGATTATCTCGAGGATGCGTTCGTACTCGTCGGGCTTGAGCCCGTGGGCTTCGACCAGTTCAGGCGTGATTGCCGGCTCCTGCATCTGAATGCTCCCATGATCGCGTTGGCGTCTCTTTAGGCCATGACGAAGACGGTGGAAAGGGGGCTCGACCGAATGCGCGGGCGCATCCCGTGCTTGACCGCCGGTCAAAATTGGCGTTGCTGTCCGGGATGATCGGCGGCGACCGTGGGGGGCGCGTGGAAATCCTTGAAAATCCTTGGCGGGGGCACGGGCTGCCCGACACGGTCATGAACGGCGCGCCAGCGCCAAGCGTCAATGCGGGCGCGCCCGAGGCCCTGTTGGCGCGCTGCCCGGCCGCGGCCGCAACGCCGCTTCACCGCGTGACGGAACTGGGCCCTGAACTTTTCGTCAAGGACGAACGCGCGCGCATGGGCCTTGGCAGCTTCAAGGCACTGGGCGCGGCCTACGTCATCGCGCATGACGCGGCCTGCGCCGGTCTGGATGACCCCGCAACCGCCTTGGCCGGACGTACTTACGTGACGGCCAGTGCCGGCAATCACGGGCTTTCCGTTGCCGCGGGCGCCCGTTTGTTCGGCGCGCGCGCGGTGGTCTACCTCTCCGAGACCGTTCCTGACGGTTTCGCGGCCCGTCTGCGCGACAAGGGCGCCGAGGTGATGCGCGAGGGCGCCGAATACGAAGCGAGCATGGCGGCGGCCGCTGATGCCGCCGACGCGAATGGCTGGACCCTGCTGTCGGACAGTTCGTGGCCGGGCTATTTCGACCTGCCGCACAGGTTGATGGAGGGGTATCTTGCGATGGCGGCCGAGGTCGCCGGGCAGATGCCTGCGCCCCCGACACATATCTTTCTGCAAGCGGGCGTCGGCGGATTGGCCGGGGCGTGCGCGGCCTATTTCCGCGAGGTCTGGGGCGATGCCCCCCGTGTCACCGTGGTGGAACCCGAGGCCGCGCCGGCGCTTTTTGCCAGTATCCGCGCGGGCCGGCCGGTTCCCACACAGGGGCCGGTTTCGACCATGGGACGTCTCGACTGCAAGGCGCCTTCGCTCATCGCGCTCCGCGGGCTGGCGCGTGACGCCGACGCGTTCCTCACCATTTCGGATGCCGCGGCAGGCGCCATTCTTGGCGACCTCGCGGCGCGCGATCTTGCGACGACCGAATCCGGCGCCGCCGGCATAGCGGCCCTGGGCCTCATGGGCCTCGGGGTCGAGGACCGGGCGCTCTGTATTCTCAGCGAAGCCGCCGACGAATGAGCCGCGGCTTTCCGGAGAGCGAGTTCCGACAGCGCGTGAGCCGGGCGCAGGACGCCATGGCACGCGAGGCTCTGGGCGCGCTGCTCCTGACGACCGAGGCGGACATCCGTTATTTCACGGGCTTCCTGACCCGTTTCTGGGAAAGCCCGAGCCGGCCGTGGTTTCTTGTCGTGCCGGCACAGGGCGCGCCCGTTGCAGTCACCATCGGATCGGCGCCCCCTTGATGCGCAAGACGTGGATCGAGGACAACCGGACATGGCCGTCGCCCGCGCGCGAGGACGAGGGCATCGCGCTGCTCGCCGAGGTTCTGCGGCAATCCGGTGGGCGCGTCGGATTGCCATCACACGCACAGACCCATCTTCGCATGTCTCTTGACGATTTCGGGCGGCTCCAGAAAATCTGCGCGCTCACGTTCGACAATGACCGGGGTATCGTCGCGAAGCTGCGCACCATCAAATCTCCGAGAGAGGTCGACAAGAAATCCAGGGCGTGCGCCATCGCCGATCGCGCCTTCGGGAGAGTGGGCGAGATCGCGTCAAGCGGTACTGCGCTGTCCGCCGTGTTCAGGGATATCCAGAAACTCCTTCTCGACGCGGGGGCTGATTGGGTGCCTTACCTTGCCGGCGGCGCCGGTGCCGATGGCTATCCCGATGTCATCTCCCCGGCGGATGACAGGCCCCTGCAACCGGGCGATGTGCTCATGCTCGATACCGGCGCGGTGCACGACGGGTATTTCTGCGACTTCGACCGGAATTTCGCCATCGGACACGCCACGGCCGCGCAGGCAACGGCGCATTCCCGCCTGATCGCGGCGACACATGCCGGGCTCGAGGCCGCCCGGCCCGGCACGCGGGCGTGCGACCCGTGGCGGACGATGGCCGGGATCGTGAGCGATGGCGAAGACCGCGGCCGGCTCGGCCACGAGATCGGCATGCAGCTTACCGAAGGGCTCTCGGTCATGGCGGAGGACCCGACCGTGCTTTGCCCCGGTATGGTCCTTACGCTTGAGCCGACCGTCGAACTGATCAGCGGCGGGCTCATGGTGCACGAGGAAAACATATTGATTACCGACGGCAAACCGACGGCGCTGTCGCAGGTCCGACCCGGGAATTGCCCGTTATCTAGGCGCGCATGTCGCCGTTCGCCGCGACGCCAGTGCAGGCAGGTCGCCCGATTAATTGGCAATAAGCAAAAAAAAGGCCGAGCACTAAGCTCGGCCATAGTCCAACAGGGAGGTATGATGGTGAAGCGCTGTGCTGTCACCGTCATGAGCCGCAGATAGGACCGGTTCTGATTTCGATCAAGGGATATTATGCCGCAGTTGCAGCATGGCCGATATGCGTTGCATGCATATCACGTTGGCAAGGTGCACAAATTTCAGTCGGAGGCCTGTTCCTTGACCATTTTCCGATAAGACACGATCTCTTCCTGCACGAAATCCCGGAATGCCGCGATCCGTTTCGAATGCCGCAGTTCCTCGGGATAGGCCAGGAAAACCGGGACGGCGACAGATTGCACCTCGGGTAGAACCCGAACCAGCTCGTGGAAATCACGCGCGAGGTAATCGGGCAGAACGCCGATCCCCAGCTTGTGCAGCACACCCTGTAGCACGCCGTAATAGTTGTTCACCGTCAGCAGCGACGGGATGTCGTGTGTCATGAGCTCCTGGACAAGCGTCGCGCCGGCCCCGACCTGCGCCGATCTGGGGTTTTGGCAGATCAGGCGATGGTCGCGCAGCTCCGCGATCGTTTCGGGCGTGCCGTGTTCCTCGAGATAGGCGCGCGCACCGAACAGGCACATGTGCACGTTCATCAAACGTTTCCGGATCAGGTCCGCCTGCGACGGTTCCTTCATGCGTATCGCGACATCGGCTTCGCGCATGGGCAGATCAAGAACGCGCTCTTCAAGCATCAGGTCGATCTTCAGGTCGGGGTACTTCTGGTAAAGTTTCGGCAGCCGCGGCGCCAGCCATAGCGTGCCGAAACCGATCGTGGTGGTGACCTTGAGTTCCCCGAAAACCTCTTCCTCGCTGTCGCGGATCCGGGCCGTCGCGGCATCAAGCCTTTTCATCATGGCACGGGTCGCGTCGAACAACAGTTCGCCCTGTTCCGTCAGGATCAATCCCCGGGCATGGCGATGAAACAGCGTGGTGTTGAGGGATTCCTCAAGCGCCCGGATCTGGCGCGAAACCGCTGATTGGGACAGGTGAAGCTGGTCGCCCGCATGTGTCAGGCTGCCGGCATCGGCAACCGCGTGAAATATCCGGAGTTTATCCCAGTCCATGACAACAACTTTCATTTCCTGCGCGTGCGTTTCCTGCAATAGCAGAAAAGTGTCGCACCTTCACAGTCTTACGGCTGGACTTTGCGAAGTTTTACTTTGTAGGTCAGCGATAATGACCTAAAATGGCATTATATTCAGGCAATACAAGCACCAAACGGAGGCTGACGTGGGCAAGCGCCAAATTTCACTGGACGATCGGTTTGATCTCGCGGCGTCTTCGGTTCTTCTGAACGGAACGCAGGCGCTTGTCCGGCTGATGCTGATGCAGGCCGCGCGTGACAGGGCCGCCGGTTTCAACACCGCAGGCTACGTCACCGGCTACCGGGGGTCGCCCCTTGGCGCGGTCGACATGCAGATGGCCCGCGCGCGCGAGCACCTCGAACGCGCCAATGTCGCCTTCCAGCCCGGCATCAACGAGGACTTGGCCGCGACGGCGCTGTGGGGGACGCAGCAGGCCGAATTGCGCGGCGAAGGCCGTTACGACGGTGTTTTCGGGCTCTGGTACGGCAAGGGGCCCGGCGTTGACCGCTCCGGCGACGTGATGCGCCATGCGAACATGGCCGGCACCAGCCCGCTTGGCGGTGTCGTCATGGCGATGGGTGATGATCACACCGGGGAATCCTCGACCGTTTGCCATCAGTCCGACTGGGCAATGATCGACGCTTACATGCCGGTCCTCAGCCCGGCGGGCGTGCAGGAGATACTGGACTACGGGCTCTACGGTTTTGCGCTCAGCCGGTTCGCGGGCGTTTGGGCCGGGCTCAAGACCATGAAGGACACGGTGGAGGTTACAAGCATCGTCGATGGCCGTCCGGACCGGATACATTTTGCCCTGCCGGACTTCGACATGCCCGATGGCGGGTTGAACATCCGGTTGAACGACCACTGGGTTCCGCAGGAAGCGCGAATGATCGACTACAAGAGGTTCGCCGCTGAAGCCTTTGCCCATGCGAATAAAATAGACAAGCGAATATGGGGCAAGCCGGGCGCCCGGATCGGTCTTGTCGCCGCCGGCAAGAACTGGCTCGACCTGTCCCACGCGCTTGACCTGCTGGGCATTGATGCGAGTGAGGCGGAAAGGCTTGGGGTCACGACGTACAAGATCGGTCAGACCTTCCCCATGGACATGAAGGGCTTCCATGACTGGGCCGAGGGGCTGGACCTGATCATCGTGGTCGAGGAAAAGCGCAAGCTGATCGAGGTGCAGATCAAGGAGGCGATCTTCGACGACCGACGGGGCCGTCGCGTCTATGGCGCGTACAAGGGTGGTGCGGGGTCGCTGCATCTCGAAGAGCTGTTCCCGGCCCGCATGGCGCTCGATCCCGTGATGATCGCCGAGAAGATCGCGCACATCCTGATCGAGGAAGGTCGCGGCACCGATGCCATCAAGGCCGGTCTTCGGGATATCCAAGACGCAAGAAAGCAGGATGACGAAAGCGATATCGCGGCGCGCTTGCCCTATTTCTGCGCCGGCTGTCCGCACAACAGCTCGACAAAGCTGCCGGACGGGGCGCGTGCCTATGCCGGGATAGGTTGCCACATCATGGCGCTGTGGATGGACCGGGAAACCTCGGGCTACACGCATATGGGCGGGGAAGGCGCGAACTGGGTCGGCGAGGCGCCTTTCTCCGGCCGGCAGCACGTTTTCCAGAACATCGGCGACGGCACCTACAATCATTCCGGCATCATGGCTATCCGTGCGGCGCTGGCGGCAGGCACCAACATTACCTACAAGATCCTGTACAACGACGCCGTCGCGATGACCGGCGGCCAAGGCAACGACGGCGCGCTGACACCCGATCGGATCGCTCGCGAACTGCTGGCGATGGGCGTCAGGGAGGTGGCCGTTGTCTTCGACCCCAAGGAAGAACCCGATCGCGCCCAATTCCCGGCGGATGTTGGTTGGCACGAACGCTCGGAACTGCCGAGTGTTCAGGAAAAGTTTCAGCAGATCAAAGGTGTATCTGCCATAATTTACGTTCAGACCTGCGCCGCCGAGAAACGGCGCCGGCGCAAGCGCGGCACCTTCCCGGACCCTGACAAACGTGTCTTCATCAATACCGACGTCTGCGAAGGCTGCGGCGATTGCGGCATCCAGTCGAACTGCGTGGCCATCGTGCCGGTCGAGACCGAGTTCGGCCGCAAGCGGGCCGTCGACCAATCGAGCTGCAACAAGGATTTCAGTTGCCTCAAGGGGTTCTGTCCGTCTTTCGTGACGCTGGAAGGGGCAACGCCGCGCAAAGAGGCGGCCGAGGACCTTGAGCTGCCGGCACTGCCCATCCCGGACTTGCCGCGGATCCGCGGCACACACAACGTGGTCATTACCGGTGTCGGCGGCACGGGCGTCGTCACGATCGGGGCGGTGATCGCGCAGGCCGCGCAACTGGATGGCAAGGGCGCAGGCATGATGGAAATGGCCGGGCTCGCACAAAAAGGCGGTGCGGTGCACATTCATTGCCGATTGTCCGAAAAGCCCGCCGATATCAGCGCGATCCGTGTGGCTCTCGGCGAAGCCGACGTGCTGATCGGCGGTGACCTCGTGGTCAGTGCGGGGGCCGCCACGCTTGGATTGACCCGTCCGGGTCGGACCGGCGCGGTCGTGAACAACCATGAAACGATGACGGGTGAGTTCACCCGCGATACCGAGTTCAAACTGCCCAAGGAGGGTCTGGAACTAACCCTCGAACGGCGTCTCGGTGACGGGTTGCTGTGCTTCGACGCCAACGAGCTGGCGAAATCGACGATGGGTGACTCGATCTTTTCCAACATGATCGTGTTCGGCGCGGCATGGCAGCGCGGCTTGATCCCGCTGAGCCGTGAAGCCATTGCCGGGGCGATCGAGATGAACGGGGCGGCGGTGCAGAAGAACCTGCGTGCCTTCGACGTGGGACGCTGGGCGGCGGCCTTTCCGGAGCAGGCCGAGAGACGCCTCGCCCCGAGCAGTGCCAAGCTGCCGAAATCACTGGACGAAAAGATCGCCGATCGCGCCGATCACCTGACGGCTTACCAGGGCCCACGCCTTGCCAAGCGGTACCGGGCGATGGTGGACAGCATTGATGACCCCGACATCAAGGGCGCCATCGCCGAAGGGTACCACAAGCTGTTGTCCTACAAGGACGAATATGAGGTGGCCCGCCTTCTGCTGACCAGCCGCGACAAGGCGCGGGAGGAATTCGGGGGCGATTTCCGGATGAGCTTCCACCTCGCCCCGCCGCTTCTGGCGCGCGAGGGGCCCGACGGGCGCCCGCAGAAGCGGGCGTTCGGACCGTGGCTCGAGCGGCCGCTCCGGGTGCTTGCCCGCTTGCGAGGGCTGCGGGGAACGCCGTTCGACCCCTTCGGATATACGGCCGAGCGGCGGATGGAGCGCGCCTTGATCCGCCAATACGAAAAGGACATGGCCGAAGTTCTGCCCACGCTGGATGCCGCCACGCGCGAACCGATCAGGGCGCTGGCCGAACTGCCGCTTGCCATTCGCGGTTTCGGTCCGGTGAAACAGGCCAACGCGGCGCAGGCGGCGCGGCGGCGCGGGGAACTTCTGGCAACGATCCGCGCGGGTGGTCCGCAGGTGACCCGCGTGGCCGAGTGAGCGTCATGAAACCTTCATCCTCGCTGGTCACAAGCATCGGACAGGCTCGGTAAACTCGCGAATCGGATGAGGTTTTGACAATGCTGCAGGAACGCCAGATCGCGCGTGACATAAGTTACGCGTATTCGGCACAGACACGCGGCGGGCGGGCGGTGATCCGTACCATGGAGAATCTGACCGGCCGGATGCGGCTGATCAATAGGGCACAGGGCTACGAACGCGAGATCGCGGACGGGCGTGACTTCTGGCAGGTGATGGTCGAACGCTACGGCCTGACGCTCGACGTGATCGGCGGAAGCCTCGCGAACATCCCGCGAGACAGGCCGCTCATCCTCATCGCCAACCATCCCTACGGTATTCTGGACGGGCTCATGATGGGCCACATCCTCAGTGAGGCGCGCGGCGATTTCCGGATCCTCGCGCATCAGGTCTTCCGAAAAGCCGAGGACCTGAACCGGATAATCCTGCCGATCAGTTTCGATGAAACGCGCGAAGCACGGGCGCTCAACCTGCAGACCCGCCGGACCGCGCTGGAGTATCTGGGGCAGGGCGGCGCGATCGGCATTTTTCCCGGCGGTACAGTCAGTACGGCGGTCAAACCCTTTGACCAGCCGCTCGATCCGGGCTGGCGGGGCTTCACGGCGCGCATGGTGGCGAAATCCGAAGCGACCGTCGTGCCGGTTTTTTTCGATGGTCACACGAGCCGTCTTTTCCAGCTTGCCAGCCATCTGCACTACACCTTGCGGATGGGCCTGATGCTCAAGGAATTCGGCAAGCGCGTCGATACCTCCGTTCGGGTCGTGATCGGCGACCCGATACGGCGTGACGCGCTAAATGCGCTCCGGGGAGATCCGAAATCGCTGATGGCATTTCTGCGCCACAAGACGTATGAACTGTCCCCGAGGCCGGTCGACCCGGCCGAGACCGGATTTGAATTCGAGTAAGGGCGTCAAGCGCAAAAGCCGATGGCAGTTGGACTCTTCGACAGCGGGCTGGGCGGGCTGACCGTCTGGAGGGCGATCCGCGAGCAGTTGCCCGACGTGCCGCTCGTCTATCTGGGCGACAATGCGCACGCACCCTACGGCGTACGTGATG
>JAVLCJ010000025.1:0-22109 GCA_031580875.1 Roseovarius sp. | reverse complement strand
CCGAGAACATCCACGACCTGACACGGCGACATGTCCACACGCTTTGGGATGCGGGGTGCGACCTCGTGATACTCGCCTGCAATACCGCCTCGGCGGCGGCGCTGCGCCGGATGCAGGAGGACGGCGTGCCGCCCGGCAAACGGGTTCTGGGCGTTTTCGTGCCGTTGATCGAAGCGGTGACCGAACGGCAGTGGGGCGACAATTCCCCGCTGCGCGAGGTTGCCGTCAACCATGTCGCGCTGTTCGCCACGCCGGCCACAGTCAGCAGCCGTGCCTTCCAACGCGAGCTTGCCTTCCGCGCCATCGGCGTGGATGTCGAGGCGCAGGCCTGCGGTGGCGTTGTGGACGCCATCGAGGACGGCGACATGATCCTGGCCGAGGCGCTGGTGCGTTCCCATGTCGATGCGCTCAAACGCAAGATGCCCCGGCCCCAAGTGGCCGTTCTGGGCTGCACCCATTACCCGCTGGTGCAGGAGGCTTTCCAGGCCGCGCTCGGAAACGACGTCAAGGTTTTTTCGCAGCCTGATCTGGTCGCCGCCTCTCTGGCGGATTACCTCGATCGCCATCCGGGGATGAAGGGAAGCGGCGTCGAGATGCGGTTCCTGACAACGGGCGACCCGGGCCGAGTGTCAGACCGGGCGACGCAATTCTTGCGACGCGAAATCAGCTTCACGGCGCTTTAGACACCCATCCGGGTCTGATCCCCCGCGTGGCTGAGCAACAGGGTCGCATTGCGGCATGTGCTGATTCCACCTACACAACTCCGAGACAGCAACGAAAGAGGTCTCGCATGACCCAGAAAATCGCCATTCTCGGGGCATCGGGCTACACGGGCGCCGAACTGGTCAGGCTGATCGCCACGCATCCCGGAATGGACATCGCGGCGCTTGGCGCCAATTCGAAGGCCGGGCAGCAAATGGCACAGGTCTTTCCCCATTTGCGCCATCTCGACCTGCCCACGCTGGTCAAGATAGATCAGATCAATTTCGGCGCCGTTGACCTCTGTTTCTGCGCCTTGCCGCACAAGACCAGCCAGGAGGTCATCAGCGCCCTGCCGAACGACCTCCGCATCGTGGACCTTTCCGCCGATTTCCGCCTGCGTGACCCGGCGGAATACGAGAAATGGTACGGCAACCCGCACGGCGCCGTGGACTTGCAGAAGCAGGCTGTCTACGGGCTCACCGAATTCTACCGCAACGAGATTCGCAATGCGCGGCTGGTGGCCGGCACCGGCTGCAATGCCGCGACGGGGCAATACGTGCTGCGCCCGCTGATCGCGTCGGCCGTGATCGGCCTCGACGATATCGTTCTCGATCTGAAGTGCGGTGTTTCCGGGGCCGGTCGGTCGCTCAAGGAGACCCTGCTTCATGCCGAGCTTTCGGAAGGCTACCATGCCTATGCCGTGGGCAGCACGCACCGGCATCTGGGCGAGTTCGATCAGGAATTCTCGGCGGTTGCGGGGCGCGATGTGCGTATCCAGTTCACGCCGCATCTGGTACCGGCCAACCGGGGCATCCTCGCTACCGGCTATGTGTCGGGCGAGGCTGACAGGATCCACGCAGTGTTGAAAGACGCCTACGCCGCCGAACCATTCGTGGAGGTTCTGCCCTTCGGCGAGGTGCCAAGTACGCGCCACGTGCGCGGCAGCAATTTCTGCCATGTCGGTGTGGTCGCGGACCGTCTGCCGGGGCGCGCCATCGTCATTGGCGCGCTTGACAACCTGACCAAGGGCAGCAGTGGCCAGGCGTTGCAGAACGCGAACCTGATGCTTAATTTTGACGAAACCGAGGGCCTCATGCTGGCCCCCGTTTTCCCGTGACAGGATGGGGACACCATCATGAGATCCTTGAAGAAGAAAAGACGCGTCCAGATCATTTCGCTGGCGGCAGTGGCGTTGGTGATCTCGACCGGGCTAATCGGGTATGCGATGCGCGACGGTATCAATTTCTTCCGCTCGCCCAGCCAGATCGCGTCAGAACCGCCGCCACCGTCCGAAGTTTTCCGCATTGGCGGTCTGGTCGAGGAAGGCAGCTTGATACGCGGTGACGGCGAAGTGGTCAGGTTCAAAGTCACCGATGGCGGTGCGGCGATTCCCGTCACGTACAAGGGCGTCCTGCCGGACCTGTTCGAGGAAAACCAAGGCATGGTGGGCACCGGAACATACGAAGGCGGGATATTCAGGGCCACGGAAATCCTCGCAAAGCACGACGAGGATTACATGCCCAAGGAAGTCGTCGACAGCTTGAAAGAACAGGGCGTTTACGAGGCGCCGGGCGGCAGTTAAGGCACCTGTTAACGGCGATCAAAATTAAATCCGACCTCGCAGTCATATCTTGTCAAGAGGTCGGAAAATGTTGTCCGTAACTGAAATCGCATCTGAAATAGTCGGGCGCGAAGGCGGGTTCGTGAACGATCCCGATGATCCGGGCGGTCCCACCAAGCACGGGGTCACGCTGTCCACGTTGCGGCGTCTCGGGCTTGACCTGACCGGCGACGGCGAAATCGACATGACGGATTTGCGCGGCCTCTCGCGCAGGCAGGCGCGGGACCTGTTCGTGCGCCACTATTTCCATGCGCCGCGCCTGCACGAACTGCCCGATGCATTGCAGGCAAGCGTGTTCGACATGTACGTCAATTCCGGGGCGAACGCGGTACGTATCCTGCAACGCTTGCTGCGACAGATGGGTCAGGACATCACCGTCGATGGAATCGTGGGGCCGCAAACCATCGCCGCGGCCGCGGCCGCGTGCCGGGCCGCACCCGACCACATCGAGGACGCGTACGGCATCGCCCGTCGCAATTACTATTTCCGCCTCGCCGATGACAAGCCATCACTGCGAAAATTCGCCCGAAGCCGGACCGGTAAGAAGGGGGGGTGGATCAAGCGCGCGGAGGAATTCATCTCTCCGCGGTTCCACATGGGCGATGTCGAATTTAATGAAAGGGTTTCCGCATGGTGATCGATTTTCTCAAGATGCTGTTCGGCGGTGGGCGCAATGCCGTCGCGGACACGGCCGAGGTTTTCCGGGTGAATGCCGAGGCACGCGACTCGCGCGATGTCGCGTTGCGGCGCGATGCAATGGCCCAGCTTGCCGCGGAATTCGCAAGGCCGCCACAAGGCCCGTATGACCGCTTCATAGATGCCGTCAATCGCGTACCACGTCCTGCCATGGCACTTGGCACCCTGGCGCTTTTCGTCATGGCCATGCGGGACCCTGTCTGGTTCGGGGAACGGATGCAGGGCCTGCTCCTCGTGCCCGAACCGCTTTGGTGGCTCCTCGGGGCGGTCGTCAGTTTCTATTTCGGGGCGCGGCATCAGGCGAAAGGGCACGAATTCCGCCGGTCGCTCGCGGCTGTCATGGCCCGCGCACCCGAGGCCGTTGACAATATCGCGGCGCTGCGAAACCTCGATGCCCTGTCGCCCGGGGTGTCTGACACCGGCGCAGCCGCCAAGCTGACACTCGACGTCAACAGGCCCGGCGACAACCCGGCGCTGCAGGAGTGGCGAGGGCAATCGCGATAGAGAACCTGCCGCGACATTCTGATCGTTCGCGATGTTCGATTTCCATTGGCTTGGGCAAGGCTGGAAATTATACTCTTGTCCATGATTACAGAACTCGGCCACTTCGCGGTGATCCTCGCATTTCTCGTAGCCTGCTTTCAGGCTGTGGTTCCTCTTGTCGGCGCGCACAAGCGATGGCCGGGCTGGATGGCGGTGGCCGAGCCCGCCGCGACGCTACAATTCCTTCTGACAGCGCTCGCCTTCGCGGCGCTGACTTGGGCCTTCGTTACCTCAGACTTCTCGGTGCGCCTCGTCTGGGCAAACAGCCACTCCGCCAAACCCATGCTTTACAAGATAACGGGCGTTTGGGGGAATCACGAAGGCTCGATGCTGTTATGGGTATTGATCGTCACCTTGTTCGGTGGTTTCGCCGCGTGGTTCGGTGGCAATCTGCCGCCCACGCTCAGGGCGCGAGTGCTGAGTGTTCAGGCCATGATCGGCGCGGCTTTCTTCGCCTTCATCCTGTTCACGTCCAACCCTTTCCTGCGCATGGATGTGCCGCCATTCGACGGGCAGGATCTCAACCCGCTTCTGCAGGATCCGGGCCTCGCCTTCCATCCGCCGTTTCTTTACCTCGGGTATGTCGGGCTCTCGATGACCTTTTCTTTCGCAGTCGCCGCCCTGATCGAGGGGCGGGTCGATGCCGCATGGGGTCGCTGGGTCCGCCCGTACACCTTGGCCGCATGGATTTTCCTGACCATCGGCATCGGCCTTGGCAGCTGGTGGGCGTATTACGAACTGGGCTGGGGCGGTTTCTGGTTCTGGGACCCTGTCGAGAACGCGTCGTTCATGCCGTGGCTGATCGCCGCCGCCCTGCTGCACTCGGCCATCGTCGTCGAAAAACGCGAAAGCCTGAAAAGCTGGACAGTCCTGCTGGCGATCATAGCCTTCGGTTTCTCGATGATCGGGGCGTTCATCACGCGATCCGGCGTCATCACCTCGGTCCACGCATTCGCCAGCGACCCTGAACGCGGGGTCTTCCTGCTGCTGATTCTGGCCGTGTTCATGATGCTGGGGCTCACGCTATTTGCGGCCCGTGCCGGGGTCATGAAATCCAAGGGGGTTTTCGCGCTCGCGAGCCGCGAGTCGGTTCTGGTCGTGAACAACATCCTGTTGGGCGTCAGCGCGTTCGTGGTTTTCGTGGGCACCATTTGGCCCTTGGTGAGCGAGATGTTCTTTGACCGGAAGCTCAGCGTCGGGGCGCCCTTTTTCGACATGGCGTTCACGCCGTTCATGGTCGCGCTCGGCCTGCTGCTGCCCGTTGGTGCCATGCTGCCTTGGAAGCGCGCCAGGGTGGGCCGGGCCTTGCGGCAGCTTCGGTATGCCTTCGTGCTGGCGCTGGCCGTGGGCGCGCTCACATGGGCCCTGCAAAGCGGGCGGTCGGCGCTGGCACCCGTCGGGCTCTTCCTCGGCGCGTGGCTCGTCAGTGGCGCGGCAGTCGATCTTTGGGGGCGAACAGGGCGGGGTCGCGGCCGCATCCGCCGACTTTTAAGGGTTGCGCGGGCCGATTGGGGCAAGGCTGTCGCGCATGGTGGTCTCGGCGTGGTCATGGCCGGGATCGCCGCGATCACCGCTTGGGAGGTCGAGGATATCCGCGTTGTTCAGACGGGCGAAAGTTTTGATGTAGGGGGCTACACGTTGCACCTTGACGGTGTTCGGGAGGTGCAGGGGCCCAATTACATCTCGACCACGGGTGACTTCACCCTGTCGCGGGACGGGCGCGAAATCGGGCAGATGCACCCCGAAAAGCGCATCTACCCTGTCGCGAACATGCCCACGACCGAGGCGGCGCTTGATAACGGCTTCCTGCGCGACGTCTACGTCGTGATCGGTGATCCGCAGGACAATGGCGGGTGGGCCGTTCGCAGTTACGTGAAGCCGCTGGCAAACTGGATCTGGGGCGGTGCGATCCTGATGGCGATTGGCGGTGCTCTCTCGCTCAGTGACAGGCGCTACCGTATCGCCGCAGGCGCGCGGCACAGCACGACGCCGGCCGGGGTTCCCGCGGAATGAAACACCTGCTCGCCTGTCTCTGTATTTGCCTCTTCGCGCTGCCTGCGCTTGCCGTCCAGCCGGACGAAATCCTTGACAATCCGGTCCTCGAGGAGCGCGCGCGCGAAATATCATCCGGCCTGCGGTGCCTTGTCTGCCGCAACGAAAGCATCGATGACTCCAATGCAGAGCTTGCGCGGGATTTGCGGCTGCTGGTGCGCGAAAGACTGGTCGCCGGCGACAGCAACGAGGAAGTCGTGGACTTCATCGTTGATCGCTTCGGTGAATACGTGTTGTTGAAGCCGCGCACCGGCGGCAGCAACCTGATCCTCTGGCTGGCGGGGCCCTTGATGCTGCTGATCGGGGCTGGCATCGCACTGATCTACATAAGGGGGCGGTCAAACGCTCAAAACAAGGCCGAGACGACGCTGACCGAGGCGGAAGCCGAGCGGCTGCGTGAAATCATGAACGAGTGACTCATCGGCAGTTGATGTCGACTTGACGCCCCGTTTCCCCTGGAATCGCGGCTTGGTCACGCTTTGAACCAGCCACCCAAGCAAGGGGCATTTTAATGAAAGAGTACCAAACAGTCACGTTGGACATCGCCGATGATATCGCGACACTGCGCCTTGACCGTCCTGACCGGATGAACGCGCTTAATACCCTCATGCGGGCCGAGATAACGGATGCAGCTGTCCATGCGGGGCGCGAAGCACGGGTTCTGGTTCTGACGGGCAACGGATCGGCGTTCTGTTCGGGGCAGGACCTGTCGGATGATGGCAATGCCGCGGAGCTTGATCTGGAAAGGGTGCTGCGTGACGAATATGTGCCGATGGTGCGTGCCATCGGTGAATGCCCGGTTCCCACGATCAGCGCGGTCAACGGGCCGGCGGCTGGGGCAGGGGCCAACCTTGCACTGGCCGCGGATGTCGTGATCGCGACGGAAAGTGCCTATTTCCTGCAGGCGTTCACCCGGATCGGCCTCATACCCGACGCCGGGGGCACGTACTGGTTGCCGCGTCAGATGGGCGGTGCCAAGGCTATGGGCGCAGCCCTGTTCGCCGAGCCCATCACCGCAAGGCAAGCCGACCATTGGGGCATGATCTGGGAGTCCGTTTCCGACGCGGAATTCGACGCGCACTGGAAGGCCCGGGCGATGCAATTGGCAAAGGGCCCCACGATTGCGTATCGCCATCTGAAAACCGCGATCCGCCAAAGCTGGGAAAACGGGCTTGACGCGCAACTGAACCTCGAAGCGCGGCTGCAAGGGGCCTGCGGCACCTCGCGAGACCTCAAGGAAGGCGTGATCGCATTTCTGGAAAAAAGACCGGCCGGTTTCGAAGGGCGGTGACCGTCGGACGTTAATGCCGCGTCCCGGCCGACGGGTGGATGACCGGGCAGCGTTGCGGGGATTATAGCGGCGGAGCCGGAAAATGGCGCTGCATGCAGCGCCATTTCCGATTGGCCCGTGGGCGTCAGCGGTCCTCGATATCCACGTAATTGCGCAGGGTTTCGCCGTGGTAAAGCTGCCGCGGACGCCCGATCTTCAGCTGCGGATCGGAAATCATTTCCTTCCATTGCGAAATCCAGCCGACAGTCCGGCTTACCGCGAAGATCGGCGTGAACATCGAGGTCGGAAAGCCCATGGCCTCAAGGATGATCCCGGAATAGAAATCAACGTTCGGAAACAGTTTCTTGTCGGTGAAATAGGCATCCGCAAGGGCGGCTTTTTCAAGCTCCTTGGCGACTTGCAGGGTCGGGTTGTCCTCGACGCCCAGAAGTTCGAGCACCTCGTCGGCAGACTGTTTCATGACCTTCGCCCGGGGGTCGAAATTCTTGTAGACGCGGTGGCCGAAGCCCATCAGGCGGAAATCATCGTCCTTGTCCTTTGCGCGCGCGATGTATTCCGGGATACGGTCCGGCGTTCCGATCTCGCGCAGCATTTCCAGACAAGCCTGATTGGCGCCCCCGTGTGCCGGCCCCCATAGGCAGGCGATACCGGCGGCAATGCAGGCAAAGGGATTCGCGCCGGAGCTTGACGCCAGACGCACGGTCGAGGTCGAGGCGTTCTGCTCGTGATCCGCGTGAAGCGTGAAAATGCGGTCCATCGCGCGGCTCAGGATCGGGTTGACCTCGTAATCTTCGGCGGGGACGGCAAAACACATCCGCAGGAAGTTCGAGGCATAGTCGATATCGTTGCGCGGATAGACGAAGGGCTGGCCGATGGAATACTTGTAGGCCATTGCCGCGATCGTCGGCAACTTGGCAATCATGCGGATCGACGCGACCTCGCGCTGCCACGGATCTGAAATGTCGGTGCTGTCATGGTAGAACGCGCTCAGCGCACCCACGACCCCGACCATGATCGCCATCGGATGCGCGTCCCGACGGAAGCCGCGGAACAGGAAATGCATTTGTTCGTGCAGCATCGTGTGGTTCGTGACGCGGCTTTCGAAGTCTTCCAACTGCGCGGCCGACGGCAACTCACCGTAAAGCAGCAGGTAACACACCTCTAGAAAATGGGATTTTTCCGCAAGCTGATCGATGGGGTACCCGCGATGCAGCAGTTCGCCCTTGCCCCCGTCGATAAACGTGATCGTGCTGTCGCAACTTGCTGTGGATGTGAACCCAGGATCATAGGTGAAGACCCCTGTCTGCGCGTACAGCTTGCGAATATCGATGACTTCGGGGCCGGCGGTCGGTGTGAAGATCGGCAGCTCGAAGCTGTTGCCGTCTATCTCAAGCTTGGCCTTCTTGTCGGACTCTGCCATGGGGTTCCTCGCTCATCATCTGGCCCGCTTTCGTTTCAGGTCGGGCCGCACGTTACGGTCAGCCTTTCGAGACGGTCAACCATTCTCGCAGGCGGCATCGTCGAGCCGGGCGAGGCTTTCGTCCCGCCCGAGCACCAGCATCATGTCGAACACGCTCGGTGTCGCGGTCCGGCCGGCCAACGCAGCCCGCATCGGGCCGGCCAGCTTGCCGAATTTCATGCCGTGGTTTTCGGCAAACTGCATCGCAGCGGCCTCAAGCCCTTCCCGTGTCCATTTAGCATTTTGCAACTGCGGCGTCAATTCGTTCAGTATACCGCGGGATACAGTGTCGAGCATCCCCGCCGCCCTTTCGTCGGGCGCGACGGGTCGGTCGGAAAGGATAAAATTCGCCTTTTCAAGGAGTTCCGGATATGTCTTGGCCCGCTCCTTGAGGCAGTACATCCCCTTTTCAAGCAATTTCACGGTCGTGTCCGACACTGGCGGCTCCCCGGTGAATTCCATGTATGCCAAGACATCATGCAGCAGCGCAGCATCAGGCGTGGCGGCAATGTGCTGGCCGCAAATATTTCCCAGTTTCTTGAAATCGAAGCGTGCCGGAGATTTCCCGATCCCGTCAAGCCCGAACCAGTCACGTGCCTGCGCGTCGCTGAAGAACTCGTCGTCACCGTGACTCCAGCCCAGACGGGCGAGGTAATTCCGTATCCCGGCGGCGGGATATCCCATCCGGCGGTACTCGTCCACGCCAAGGGCGCCGTGACGCTTGCTCAGCTTCTTGCCATCCGGCCCGTGAATGAGCGGGATGTGGGCGTGGACGGGCACCGGCCATCCCATCGCGTCGTAGACCAGCATCTGCCGCGCCGCGTTGTTGAGGTGGTCGTCGCCCCGGATCACGTGCGTCACGCCCATGTCGTGGTCGTCCACGGCAACGGCCAGCATGTAGACCGGGCTGCCGTCACCGCGCAGCAGGACCATGTCATCCAGTTGATCGTTGCGGATGCGCACATCGCCCTGAACGGCGTCGCGGATCACCGTCTCGCCCTCCAGCGGGGCCTTGATCCGCACGACGTACGGCCTGTCGGGGTGCTTGTCCTCGGTCGCGTCGCGCCACGGGCTGCGGAAAATGGTGGAACGTCCCTCTGCCTTGGCCGTATCCCTGAAGGTCTGGATTTCATCCTGTGTCGAGAAACACTTGTATGCCGTTCCATCAGACAGCATCTGTAACGCCACCTCCCGGTGGCGCTCCGCGCGCGCCGCCTGGCTTACCACCTCGCCGTCATGATCGAGCCCGAGCCAGCCCAGACCGTCAAGGATCGCCTGTGTCGCCTCGGGGCTTGATCTCTCGCGGTCGGTGTCCTCGATCCTCAGCAGGAAGACACCGTCACGACCCCGTGCGAAGAGCCAGTTGAACAGTGCGGTACGGGCCCCGCCGATGTGCAAAAAGCCCGTGGGCGAGGGGGCAAAACGGGTCACGACCTTCTGGGACATGGCAAACCTTAACCTTCTGGTAACCTTGCGGGGGATAAGACTAGCGCCTCTCTATCGGCCCTCAACAGGGGAGACAAGCCTTGGGGCTCTTGCGGCACCTCCAGGCCGCGTGGTTGTACCAGAGCGGGCATCTTTTCCCTTGGGTGCCGGTCTTTCTC
Organism: Roseovarius sp.; assembly: GCA_031580875.1. Classification (GTDB taxonomy): domain Bacteria; phylum Pseudomonadota; class Alphaproteobacteria; order Rhodobacterales; family Rhodobacteraceae; genus Roseovarius. The sequence continues at coordinate 12,141 of JAVLCJ010000025.1, read as the reverse complement.
GGTTTGGGCATCGGGATCTACTTCATGCTGCCGTCGGAGCCCGGGCGGATGGCCATCGCCGGTAGTTGTGGGGGCACCCTGCTGCTCGCAGCGCTGGCTGCGCGGGGCGGCGGCGTCACAGGGCCGGTGCTGGCGGCGGCGATGCTGGTGGCGGCGGGCTTCAGCCTTGCCAGCTTGCGCGCCCACTACGTTGAGGCCCCCGTGCTTGGCTGGCGTTACTATGGCCCGGTCGAAGGCCGTATTGTCGGCATTGACAGGTCGACCTCGGATGCGGTGCGCCTGACGCTGGATCGTGTCGTGCTCGACGACGTGCCGCCCGACCGCACGCCGGCGCACGTGCGTGTCTCGCTGCACGGGCAACAGGGGTTCGTTACGCCCGAACCGGGCCTGACAGTCATCCTCACGGCCCACCTCGTGCCGCCCGGCGGCCCCGTGGAACCGGGCGGTTTCGATTTTCAGCGCCACGCGTGGTTCCAGCAACTCGGGGCGGTCGGCTACACGCGGACACCGGTCCTAGCGTGGGCACCTCCCGGCCAGGGCCAAGCGCTGTTCAAGGCACGGATGGCGCTTTCGCGTCATGTGCAGGACAGGCTGCCGGGCGATACCGGTGGCTTTGCCGCCGTGATCATGACGGGGGACCGCTCCAACATCGCGCAGGATACCCTGCAGGCCTTGCGCGTGGCAAACCTCGCGCATCTTCTTGCCATCTCGGGGTTGCACATGGGATTGCTGGCCGGGTTCGTCTTCGCCCTGTGCCGGGTCGGGCTGGCGGCCGTTCCCTATCTCGGGTTGCGCCTGCAGACCAAGAAGTTGTCGGCGGTGCTCGCCATCGTCGTCGCGGCCGGATATCTGGCGCTGTCGGGCGGCAACGTGGCAACGGAAAGGGCGTTCGTGATGGTGGGCGTCATGCTGGTCGCCATTCTGTTTGACCGGCGGGCGCTCAGCTTGCGCGCCGTGGCCGTCGCGGCAGTGATCGTGCTCTGCCTGCGTCCCGAGGCGATGCTGGGCCCGGGTTTCCAGATGTCCTTCGCGGCCACCACCGCCCTCGTGGCCGTCTTCGGTGCGCTCCGCGACACCAAGGCCAATCTCGGCCCGAAATGGGCGCGTCCGGTCGTGACCGTCATCATCTCCTCGGCCGTGGCCGGGGCGGCGACCGCGCCGATCGCGGCGGCCCATTTCAACCAGATCGCGCATTTCGGTCTTCTTGCGAACCTGCTCAGCGTGCCGCTGATGGGGGCGCTGGTCATGCCGGCGGCGGTTCTGGCCGCATGCCTGCTGCCGGTCGGGCTGGACTGGCTAGCACTTCGCGTCATGGGCGCCGGTCTGGACTGGATACTTGGCGTGGCGCACTGGGTTTCTGGCCTCGACGGGGCGCGGGGTGCGGTGCTCAGCCCGGGCCCGGCGGTGATGCCGTTATTCGCCCTCGGGGCGCTCTTCGTGGTTCTCTGGCAGGGGCGCGCGGCCTGGGCCGGGGTCATTCCCGTGGCACTCGCCTTCGTGATCTGGGGCAGATCGGAGCGGCCGGATGTTCTTGTCTCCGATACCGGGCAACTGGTCGGCATCATGACGGAACAGGGCCGGGCGCTTTCCCGATCGCGCGGCGCCGGCTTCGTGGCAAGCAACTGGCTTGAAAATGATGGCGACACGGCTGATCAGGAAAAAGCCGCACAAAGATGGGCGCTTGTCGAACCATCTGTGCGTATATTCCCGATCCGGGGAAAACGCGCGGCCCGCAACCTCAGCGGCTGCGACCCCGACGATTGGATCGTTATGAATGTCGACCTGCCCAGGCCCCTGCCATGCAATGTCCTGCATCCCGGTACCTTGCGTGACACCGGTGCCGTGGCGCTGTTTTCCGGCGCTGACGGATACAGGGTTGTCACCGCGCGTGATATGTCCGGCAACCGGATATGGAACTCTCAGTAGGTCCGGATCAGCCCGACGAGCCTGCCTTGCACCCGAACCTTTTCTTCCGGCAGGACACGTGTTTCGTAGGCGGGGTTCGCCGCTTCGAGGGCAATCGCGTTGCCGCGGCGATAGAACTTCTTGAGCGTGGCTTCCTGATCCTCGATCAGGGCGACCACGATATCGCCGTTGTCGGCGCTCGATGTTTCCCGGATCACCACGACGTCGCCGTCGTTGATGCCGGCGTCGATCATCGAGTCGCCTTTGACTTCCAGCGCGTAATGTTCACCTTGTCCGCTCAGCATCGTGCCCGGCACGCCCACGTTGTGGCTGGCATGGGCGATCGCCTCGATGGGAACGCCTGCGGCGATCCGGCCCATCAGCGGCAGGTGCTCCGTCTGCGCTGTCTCGATGGCGCGCGCGCCGTCAGGTCTTTCTTGCCGGGACGCGCCGCCATCGATCACCTCGGGCACGAACCCGCCGTCGGCCTGCGTGTTCAGGCTGTCGGGCAGTTTCACGATTTCCAGTGCGCGTGCGCGATGCGCAAGCCGCCGGATGAAGCCGCGTTCCTCGAGCGCGGTGATGAGACGGTGGATACCCGACTTCGAACGCAGGTTGAGCGCCTCTTTCATCTCGTCGAAACTTGGCGGGACACCGTCACGGGCGATGCGCCGGTTGATGAAATCGAGCAGGTCATACTGCTTCTGTGTCAGCATCTGGCGATCCTCCATCCGGGTTTTGTCATGTATTGTTCTTAACATGTTCTTGGTTTGTGTCAACCGTCGCGCTTGGGCGGCCTGCCGGTTTCGACGCATCCGGTGGCATCCTATCGCCTTACTGTCGCCCAAGAAACCGGCTAGGGTGGTCGCATCAAGAGGTGAGGCATGGGCAGCAATACCGACGGTGCCGTATACAAGCGGCGCGTATTCTACATTCCGGGGTACGATCCGTTCCACCCACGGCGCTACCGCGAGCTTTATCGCAAGGAGAGCGCCGCGCAGGCGGACGTGTCGAGGTACGAGATCGCGCTGTCGCCCCGGCAGGGTACGGGGCGTTACGGCTGGCATGTGCACGCCACGATCGACGGGCAGCCAACGGAAACCGATTTCAGCGTTCTGGTCTGGTCGGACATCGTGCGTGACAGCATGGCGGCCGGGGTTGTGGGCACCTACCTGCAACTGGCGCAGACCGCCCTTGCCTACATCGGCTCCGGGGCGCTTTTCCGGCTGGCCCGGCTGCGCAAGGGGCCGGTGATCGCGGCGCTTTACCCGGTGGGGTTCCTGTTGGTGCAACTGGCGGTGGCGTTGTTGCTGGCATGGGGGCTCGGCCGGCTGCTGGCGCTGATCGCCCCGGCGCTTTTCTGGGCCGGCTTCGCGGTCGTTCCCGTTGTGCTGGACTGGTTCCGTCGGCAGGATAACCGGTTCTTCGCCTATTACCTGATGCACGATTATGCCTATTCGGCACAGCACCGCGGCGCGAACCCGGCCGAGCTGGAGGCGCGCATGGCCGATTTCGCCGACGATATCGCCGCGGCGATGGCGCAGGACTGCGACGAGGTGCTGATCGTCGGCCATTCCTCGGGCGCGCATCTGGGCGTGTCCATCCTTGCCGACCTGATCCGGCAGGACCGGGTGCCCGCGGACGGGCCGGTCCTGTCGTTCCTGTCTCTGGGGCAGGTGGTGCCGATGGTGTCGTTCCTGCCACGCGCGCACAGGCTGCGGGCCGATCTGGCCTACCTGTCGCAACGGACAGAGCTGACATGGGTCGATGTCACGGCGCCCGGGGATGGCTGCGCCTTTGCCCTGTGCGACCCGGTGGCGGTGTCCGGCGTCGCGCCCGCGGGCAAGCGCTGGCCGCTGGTGATCTCGGCGGCGTTCACGCAAACGCTGAGCCCCGACCGCTGGCGCGCGCTGCGCTGGCGCTTCTTCCGCCTGCATTTCCAGTATCTCTGCGCGTTTGACCGGCCGGGCGACTACGATTATTTCCGCGTCACGGCCGGGCCGCTCACACTCGCCGCACGGTATCGTGACCGCGCGCCATCGCCCAGCCGGATCGAGGCGCCGGTTTCCGGGTATCGGAGCGTGACCGCATGACACACCCCCCGAAACCGCCCGCGCGAAACGGCCGCGTATCGCTCTGGCGGTACCTGAAGCTTTTCCGTCAGGACATCCTGTCGGCGCAGCCGGCGCGGCTTTACCGCGCGTGGATGGCGGAGTTTCGAACGCCCTTCTTCCGCTCCTACCTGTGCAACCAGCCCGATCTTGTGGACCTCGTGTTGCGGCAACGCCCGGACGATTTTCCGAAATCCGACCGTGTCCGCGAAGGGCTGAGGCCGCTTCTGGGCAACTCGGTTTTCGTGACCAACGGCGAAACATGGAAGCGCCAACGCCGCATCATCGACCCGGCCTTCGAAGGCGGGCGCCTGCGAGACACGTTTCCGGCCATGCGCGCGGCCGGCGACGCGGCCGTGGCACGGCTGCGGACACAGGCCGATGGTGTGCCCACGGAAATCGAGTCGGAAACAAGCCACGCGGCCGCCGACGTCATCTTCCGAACGCTGTTCTCGATCCCGATCGAGCACCAGGTCGCGGGCAGGGTGTTTCACGAGTTCCGCGAACATCAGCGGGCGCAACCGGTGGTGAATCTCGGCGCGCTGCTGCCGCTGCCACGCTGGTTCCCGCGGTTCCATGGCCGTCGCACGCGCCGCACGGCCCGGGTGATCCGCGGCCTGATCGGTGGTCTGACGGCGGACCGCATGGCCGAGATCAAGGCCGGCACCGCCCCCGACGACCTCGCCACCAAGATCATGACCACCGCCGACCCCCGGACAGGCGCGCGTTTCGGGGCGAATGAAATGGTCGACCAGGTGGCGATTTTCTTTCTCGCCGGGCATGAAACAAGTGCCTCGGCGCTCGCATGGGCGCTTTATCTGCTGGCGTTGTACCCTGACTGGCAGGACAGGCTCGCAACCGAGGCGGCCGAGGTCATCGGTCCCGATGGTCCGGTATTCTCGGACATGGGCAAGCTGCGCGTGTCGCGGGACGTGTTTCGCGAAACCCTGCGGCTTTACCCGCCCGTGCCCATGATGGTGCGCGAGGCGGCGTGCCCGGAACGCTTCCGTGATCGCGAGGTGCCGCGCGGCGCGCAAGTCGTGCTCAGCCCGTGGCACCTGCAGCGTCACGAACGGCTGTGGGACAATCCCGACGCGTTCGATCCCGCGCGCTTTGACACCGAGAACGGCCGCGCCTGCCTGCGCGAGGCCTACATGCCGTTCTCGGCCGGGCCGCGTGTCTGTACCGGCGCGGGGTTCGCCATGATCGAAGGGCCGCTTCTGCTGTCGATGCTGGCGCGGGCCTTCCGTTTCGAAACAGTGCCGGACAGATCGCCCATGCCCGTCGCGCATCTGACCGTGCGCGGGGCCGATGGCATCTGGCTGCGCGTGCGGCCGCGCTAGTGGGGGGTCAGCCCGCCAGCTTGACCAGCGCGTGCCGCTTCTTGCCGGCGGACAGCTTGATCGGCGCGGCCAGGCGGTCCGCGTCGATCATCAGCCCGGCATCCGTCAGCGGCGCATCGTCGAGCCGCGCGCCGTTCTCGGCGATCAGGCGCTTGGCCTCCTTGCCCGATTTCGCAAGCCCGGCCTTCACGATCAACTGCACAACAGACACCCCCTCACCAAGGTCTGCCGCGCTCATCTCGACGGTGGGCAGGTCGTCACCGACACCCCCCTTTTCGAATACTTCGCGCGCGGTTGCCTCGGCCGCGGCGGCGGCCTCGGCGCCGTGCAGCAGGGCCGTCACCTCGTTGGCCAGAATGACCTTGGCCTCGTTGATCTCCGATCCCTGCAAGGCGCCCAGCCGGTCGCATTCGTCCACCGGAAGCTCGGTGTAGTATTTCAGGAAACGCCCCACGTCCGCATCCAGCGTGTTGCGCCAGAATTGCCAGAATTCGTAGGGCGACAGCATTGTCTCGTTGAGCCATATCGCGCCGCCCGCCGACTTGCCCATTTTGCGGCCATCTGCCGTCGTCAGCAGCGGCGAGGTAAGCCCGAAAACCTCCGCGCCCACGACACGGCGGGTCAGGTCGATCCCGTTGACGATGTTGCCCCATTGATCCGAGCCGCCCATCTGCAGGATGCAGCCGTAGCGGCGGTTCAGCTCCAGAAAGTCATAGGCCTGAAGGATCATGTAGTTGAATTCGAGGAAGGACAGCGATTGCTCGCGATCCAGCCGCGACTTGACCGATTCGAAACTCAGCATCCGGTTGACCGAGAAATACCGCCCGATATCGCGCAGGAACTCGATGTACTTCAACTCGTCCAGCCACTCGGCATTGTCCAGCATCAGCGCCCCCGGCGCTTCCTGCCCGTAGTCGAGGTACCGGGCGAAGACCTGCCGCATTCCCTCGATGTTCTCGGCGATCTGCGTGGCGTCCAGCAGCGGGCGCTCGTCCGAGCGGAAGGACGGATCGCCGACCTTCGTCGTGCCGCCGCCCATCAGCGTGATCGGTCGATGGCCCGTCTTTTGCAGCCAGCGCAGCATCATGACGTTCAGCAGATGCCCCACGTGCAACGATTTCGCCGTGGCGTCGTACCCGATATAGGCCGTGACCATGCCCGCCGCGAGGCTTTCGTCCAGCGCCTGGAGGTCGGTGCAGTCCGCGATGAAGCCGCGCTCGGTCATCACGTTCAGGAATTCTGACTTGGGGTGGTAGGTCATATCGCTTGTCCCGGCCTGATTTGCGCGGCATGTATAGGGACGGAACCGGTAAAGGAAAAGGCCATGCTGACGGCGCAGCCGCTTTGGGCGCTCGGCGCGATGTCGGGCACATCGCTGGACGGGGTGGATGCCGCCATGCTTCGCACGGACGGCGAGGCGATCCTTGATTTCGGGCCGACCGGATACCGACCCTATACCGCCGGCGAACAGAAGGTGCTTTCGGCCGCCCTCGGCAGGTGGCCGGGTGAGGACGTGGCCGAGGCGCTGAACGTGGTTCAGGATGCGCATCAGGCGCTTCTGTCGCGGTTCACCGGGGCCGATATCGCGGGATTCCACGGTCAGACCCTAGCGCATGAGCCGCGCGGCCGTGCCACGCACCAGATCGGCGAGGGCGGTGCCCTGGCCGCTGCGCTCGGGGTGCCGGTCGTCTGGGACTTCCGCAGCGCCGACATCCGGCTGGGCGGCGAAGGCGCGCCGCTGGCGCCGTTTTTTCACTTTGCCTGCGCGAAGTGGATGGCCGCGGGCGAGCCGCTTGCGTTCCTCAATCTTGGGGGGGTGGGGAACCTCTCGTGGGTGGATCCGCGCCTTGACCGGCCCGAAGACCCCGCCGCGCTGCTTGCGTTCGACACGGGGCCGGCGAATGCTCCCGTCAACGATCTGGTCAAGGCCCGGCGCGGTCTGTCCTTTGACGAGGACGGGGCGATGGCCAGGCAGGGCGAGGTGGCGCAGGGTGCGCTGGAACTTTTTCTTGAAGATCCGTACTTTGCCCGCATGCCGCCCAAATCGCTTGACCGGGATGCTTTCGAGGACACGTTCGAACTGGTTAATGAACTCGGCGACGCCGACGCGGCGGCGACCCTGACGGGCATGAGCGCGGCCGCTGTCCTGCGCGGGCTCGAACACTGCCCCGCCCCGCCGGCGCGGCTGCTGGTGACCGGCGGCGGCCGCAAGAACCCGGTGATGATGGATATGTTGCGCGCCGCGCTGGATTGTTCCGTCGAGCCTGTCGAGGCGGCAGGTCTGGACGGTGACATGCTGGAGGCACAGGCATTTGCCTTTCTGGCGGTCCGCGTGGCAAGGGGGCTGCCGACATCCTGCCCGGGCACCACGGGCGTGAGCGCCGCCGTGTCGGGTGGCACACTGAGCCGGCCCGTGCCGGAGAAAGGGAAAACCGCATGAAGTACGACCTCGACGCCGGGGCAGGTGACGGGCTGCGCCTCGGGCTCATCGTTCTGAGCACCGATGAAACGCTGGAATTCGAGGCGCGCAAGATCCTTTGCGGCCGGCCGGCGAACATGATGCACACGCGCATTCCGTCCGCGGCTGACGTCACGCCGGACGATTTGCGCAGCATGGCCGACAGCATGACCGAGACGGCGGCACGCCTGCCGGCTGATCTGGGGGCCGTCGCCTATGCCTGCACGTCGGGCGCCACCCTGATCGGACCAGGCGAGGTCGAGCGACTGGTGCAGACAGCGCTGCCGGACGTGCCTGTCACGAACCCGATGAGCGCGGTGATCGCCGCGCTGAACGCATTGGGGGCGCGGCGGATCGGGATGGTGACGCCCTACGTGCCCGAGGTCGTCCGCCCGATGCAGGATCACTTGGCAGCAAACGGGATCGAAACGGTGGCAGAGGTCAGTTTCGGCGAGAAGGACGACCGGACGGTGGCGCGCATCAGCGAGCAAAGCACGCTGGCCGCCATGCGCGAAGCCGCGTCAGAAAACGTCGACGCCGTTTTCGCAAGCTGTACGAACCTGCGCACGTTCGACGTGATCGAGCAGGCCGAGAAAGAGCTGGGTCTGCCGGTCATCAGTTCCAACTCGGCCCTTCTGTGGCATCTTCTCCGGCGTGCAGGCGCCGAGACCGATGGCTGGGGGCCGGGGCGGCTTTTCACTCCCGGAGGCGCACATGGCTGATCGCGACTACCTGACCGACACGGTCGCGGCGCAAGCGACGGGCGTTTCCGGGACGGGCGGACCGGGCGTCGTGGCCGGGATCGAGCCTGCCACGACCTTCCTGCGCGGGCCTGACAACGCCCTGTTGGACCCGGCAAGCACGTACGGCCGGGACGACAACGCCAATGTCCGCGCCGCGGAGGAGGTTCTGCGACAGTTCGAGGGCGCGGCCGCGACCTTGCTGTTTCCGTCCGGCATGGCTGCCGTCGCCGCCGTTTTCCGGACATTGCCAGTCGGGGGGCGCGTCATCGTGCAGTCCGGCATCTACTGGGGCGTGACGAAATGGGTTCGCGATTTCTGCGCGCGTCGCCATATCAGGCTGGAAGAGGTCGATACCGCCGATCTCGACGCGCTCGCGGCCGCCTGCGCGACGCCGGCGGATATCGTCTGGATCGAAACTCCCTCGAACCCGTGGCTCAGGACCACGGATATCGCCGCCGCGGCCGATCTGGCCCACGTGGCCGGGGGCCTGTTGGCCGTGGATGGCACGGCGGCCACGCCAATGCTGACCCGCGCGCTCGATTTCGGGGCGGATATCTCGATGCATTCGGGGACCAAGGCGATCAACGGTCATTCCGATGTCCTGGCCGGGGTCCTGTCCTGCCGCGATCCCGAAAGCCCTGTCTGGGCCGCGATCAAGGAAGATCGTCATGACGCGGGCGCCATCCTCGGCCCGTTCGAGGCTTGGTTGCTGCTGCGCGGCATGCGCACGCTGCCGCTCAGGATGGACCGGATCTGTGCAAACGCGCAGCGGGTCGCGGCCTTCTTGAGCGGTCACCGGGCGGTCGAGGCGGTCTGGTATCCCGGCCTGCCGGCCCATCCGGGCCATGACGTCGCGGTGCGGCAGATGACGGGCGGGTTCGGCGGCCTCGTGTCGATCCTCGTGCGCGGCGGGCGAGAGGATGCGCTGGCCGTTGCGGGCCGGCTGGACCTGTTCCACCGTGCCACGTCGCTCGGCGGGACGGAAAGCCTCGTCGAGCATCGGCAGACGATCGAGCCGGATACGGGGATCCCGGAGAACCTGTTGCGGCTTTCCGTCGGCATCGAGGCGGCATCCGATCTCCTGGCCGACCTTGATGCGGCCCTGACAGTCGCACTGTAACTTGACGCGGCACCGCGGCTTGTCCCGGGAAGATCACACGAAGGAACCGGTATTGTCCAAAATGCGCCTGATTTTGAGGGGACCATCGTTCCGGAAAGATCATTGGACGTACGTGTCAGGAGGACAGCATGAGACGATTTCGGTTGGTTGCGGCAGTAACGATGGGCTTGGGCGTGAGTGCTTGCGCCACTGTCGAAACGGCGACCCGGAACACCCCGCTCGATACAACCCGTATCCAGCCCATCGGTGCGTCCTTCGACGTGCAGGGCGTCACGGTCCAAGTGCCGCGCGCACTGGAAGTCTCGGAGGCCAATCGGTACTATCCCGGTGGTGACATTGTCTGGCGCGAGGATCCCGTCGGTGACAGGCATGAACAGGTCAGGGCCATCTTCGAGGAGGCCATGAACCGGGGCGTCGACACCATGCCGGATGGCTCGGTGCCCGCCCGGCTCGATATCGAGGTGTCGCGCTTCCATGCCCTGACCGAGAAGGCGCGATATACCGTCGGCGGTGTCCACGCGCTGCAATTCACGTATGTCCTGCGCAACCCGGAAACCGGTGAAGCCTACGGCCCGCCGAAGAAGGTCAAGGCCGACCTCAAGGCCTATGGCGGCGCCCGCGCGATCGCGGCCGAACGCGAAGGTGTCACGCAGAAATATCGCATTACCAACCATCTGGCCGAGGTGATCCGGCGCGAACTCGGCGATCCCGAGGGCTACACGGCGGCCAAGCTCGGGCTGATGGGCGCCATCAACCAGATATGATCTTTCCGGCCGGGCGAAAACGGCCTAAGGGGGAGGTATGCAATCACCCCTTGGGCCAGTTTCATGTCCGCCCCCGGTTGAACCGGCCGCTGATCGGATTGCGCGTTCGGCGAACCAGATCAACCCGTTGTTCCTGCGACCGGAATGAAGGTTCTTCTGGATAGCTGCGTGATCTATCCCACGGTGATGCGTGAGGTGTTGTTGGGGGTGGCCGGGAAGGGGGCTTTCACGCCGCTCTGGTCGGCCCGGATCGTCGAGGAATGGCGCCGCGCGGCGGCTGCCCGTCTCGGCCCGTCGGGTGCGGCGCAGGCCGAACGGGAGGCTATCGCGCTGGCGCGGCAATGGCCCGATGCCGAGGTCACTTGGCCGCCGTCGCTGGAGGCGCGGCTCTGGCTGCCTGACCCGGCCGACATACATGTGCTCGCCGCGGCGGTGGCCGGATCGGCCGATATCATCATCACCCTGAACGCCAAGGATTTTCCGCGCAAGATACTCGCCGACGAGGGGCTGAGCCGCGCCGATCCCGACAGCTTTCTTCTTGGTATCTGGCAGGCCCAACCCGGGCTGGTATCCGACGTGGCGCAGGACGTTCTCGATACCGCGAACCGCCTGTCGGGCGAGACGTGGCAGATGCGGGCATTGATGAAGAAGGCCCGGCTGCCGCGTCTGGGCAAGGCGCTCGTCACGACCTGATCGGGCGGGAACGCCGGAAGATGTTTCGCGTCGGTACCCGGTTGGTAATGCGACGGTCCCCGTTTGTGCTACAGTCGGACGTCAGAGGCGGGGCAGGGCGCATCTGGACCACGGGCAGGACTGGTGAAAACCCGAGCGCTGGCATGGCTCAACCATCTCGGCACACCAGATACGCCGCCTCTGCCGGTGCCGCCGTCACGCGGCCCGACAAAATGGCATATCCTTGCAGCGATGTCAGGGTATCTTGCGGCGGGGGGGGGGCCATGGCGCGCCTGTTTCCCGGGTGACAGGGCCGCGCCCGGGACGTCACGGGATGCCCCGGCGCCCTGTGGGCGCCGGGGCGTAAAAGTCGAGCCTGCCGGCCGCGGTCAGGCGACCATCTTGTGCACCACGTCGCCGAAGGAAGACGGTGTCGGAACGATCGTCACGCCGGCATCGCCGAGGATCTCGACCTTTTCCTGCGCCGATTCTCCGAAGGCCGAGACGATCGCCCCGGCATGGCCCATGCGCCGGCCCTTGGGCGCTGACAGCCCCGCGATGTAGGCGGCCACCGGCTTGGTCATGTGATCGCGGATATAGGCGGCCGCGTCGGCCTCTTGCGGGCCGCCGATCTCGCCCACCATCACCACCGCGTCGGTGTCCGGGTCGTTCTCGAACAGTTCGAGGATGTCGCGGAAGCTCGATCCGTTGATCGGATCGCCCCCGATCCCGATCGAGGAACTGACCCCGACGCCGTGCTCCTTCATCTGGCTGGCGGCCTCGTATCCCAGGGTGCCCGAGCGGCCGATGATGCCGACCCGGCCGGGCAGGTAGATATGCGGCGGCATGAGCCCGGCAAAGGCCTGCCCCGGGGTGATGATGCCCGCGCAGTTGGGGCCGATCAGGCGCATCCTCTTCTCGGCCTTGTAGCGGCGCATGTAGCGTTTGACGCGGATCATGTCCTGCGCCGGGATCCCGTCGGCAATGCAGACGCATGTCCGGATGCCGGCATCGGCCGCTTCCAT
>JAVLCJ010000024.1:0-35085 GCA_031580875.1 Roseovarius sp. | reverse complement strand
GTCGCGGTGATCACCCCGGTGGTAGCGGTCGCCCCGGTAACGATCGTGGCGATGCCTCTCTTTCGCCCGGGTGCCGCGGTGCCTGTCCTTGTCATGCGCGAAACCGCCGCGATGCCGACGCGATACCGCACCGTCATCCCGGCCCCGATGCTCGGCGATCGCGGCCCCGATCAGCCCCAACGCGACAGCGCCCGCGATGATCTTCGCGGCATCCTTGCCATCCGCCCGGGCCGGCGCGGCCCCGAGGCTGGCCACGGCCAACGCCGTCACCAGAACGGTTGCTATGAATTGTCGATGCATGGTCGAGTTTCCCTTGTTTTGATGGCGTGACAGCCGCCCCGGCAACGGCCGGCGCCAGCATGTCAAAGGCTGCACGCCACTTGCCCGACAGGCAATAACGGCCCCCTGCTATCGGATATCACCGCTATCCGTGCCCCCGGCCCACCGGGGTCATTGAATAGCAACACGATTGCGCGCATGTTGGCGGGCATGAAATGGATGTTGCATATCGCGGCCCTCGCCACCGCCCTCGGCTTTTTCGCCACGGGCGCCCACGCCGCCTGCCTCGTGGAATACAAGGCCAAGCGTGATAGTCCGCTGGAACTGTTCTACGATGTGGCGTCCGTGAGCGGCCCCTGCACCGTGGCCACCGCCCGGCAGGAGTTGAAGACACGTCTCGAACGGCAAGGTCTGACCCTGCTCAAGATCCTGTCGGTAAAGGAAGAATGAGCCCCCCTGATGGAGAAAACGCGGTGACCCCTCCCGACGGCACCGCCGCGGATGCGCGCCGCTCGGGCAACCGGGTTGTCATTGCCGGGGTCGTGGCGATCGTCGCGATCCTGTCGCTGGCGGCGGTTTTCCTGTTCCTGTCGCTGCCTGACGCGAATGCCTTCAACGCCCGCGTCGAGCGGATATTCGTTGAAAACGACGCGCTGACCTCGGACGCTGAAATCAAGCTGCTGGAAATCCTTGCGCTGTCCGGCACCGCGTTTTCCGAAACGCTGACAAGCTACCGGATGGTGATCTTCGTGCTGCTTGTCTTTGCCGCCGCGCTGCTGGTGGCGTCACTTGTCTTTCTGGTCATGCTGGTCGCGCTTAACCGCCGCATGGCCCAGATCGAACGCTCGGGCATCCAGGTTTCGTCGCTGCTCATCAGTCGCGACGAAAAGAAGGTCTACCTCAACAACATGGGGTTCCGGCTGACAGACGCGGCAATGGAAACCCTCGGCGTGCTGGCCGAGGCGCGGTTGGATGACGACGTGCTGTCAGGCGCCGAGATCGAGGCGATGATTTCCGGCCGCCCCGCCGCAGATTGCGAGGAAGCCGCCGGCGCCACACGCATCAAGCGGCTACGCGATTCACTTGGCAATCAACTTGTCAGCGAATTGCTGGTCAAGAACATCGCGCGTCGTGGTTACATGCTGGCCATCGAGAAGGACGTCATCAAGATGATGTAGGCGGGGTCAGCCCCCCGCCTCCATGATCGCCTTGGCCAGCACCGGCACCGTCCGGGTATTCAGCCCGGCAATGTTGATCCGGCTGTCCCCGGTCATGTACACGCCGTGATCCGCCCTGAGCCGCGCCACGGTGTCGCCATCCAGCCCGAGACGTGAAAACATGCCGCGATGCTGCGCGATGAACCCGAACCTGTCAGACCCCGACAGGCGCTGGAGTTCGCCGGCCAACTGCTCACGCAGGGCCAGCATACCCAGCCGGACCTCCTCAAGCTCAGCCTGCCAGTCGGCGCGCAAGGCGTCGTCCTGCAAGACCAGCGTCACAAGCCGTGCGCCGTGATCCGGCGGAAACGAATAGGTTTGCCGGTTCAGATATGTCAGGTTATCCTGGGTCACTTTTTGCAGGCGCTTGTCCTGCCCCACCGCCATGATCAGTCCGGCACGTTCGCGGTAGATACCGAAATTCTTGGAACAGCTCGCCGCGATCAACACCTCGGGGCATCCCGCGGCAACCGCGCGCGTCCCCGCCGCGTCGGCCTCGAGCCCGTCACCGAACCCCTGGTAGGCGATGTCGATCATCGGCAACGCGCCGGCATCGTTCAGGCGCTCGATCACGCTGTGCCATTCCGTCATGTTCAGGTTGGCACCAGTGGGGTTGTGGCAGCAGCCATGCAACAGCACCACGTCCCCCGCGCGTAACCCGCCCAGATCCGCCATCATCCCGGCAAAATCGACACCGCCCGTGGCGGCATCGAAATACCGGTAGGGCACGGTCTCCATCCCCATGTACTTGAGGATGCTCAGGTGGTTGGGCCATGTCGGGTCGCTCACGAAAACCCGCGCGTCAGGGTTCATCATGCGTGCCAGTTCCAGCCCCTGCCGGACAGCGCCCGTGCCGCCCGGCGTGGCAACCGCCGCCACGACCTCGCCCGGCACCGCATCACCGAGGATCAGGCCCGACAGAGCCTCGGCATAACCCGTGGGGCCCGCGAGCGAGGTATAGGCTTTCGTGGTTTCCTCCTGCCACCAGCGCTTCTCGGCTTCCTTCACCGCGCGCATGATCGGCGTGACCCCTTCGGCGTTGCGATAGACCCCGACGCCAAGGTCGATCTTGGTCTCGCGCGGGTCGGCGCGGAATTCCTGCATCAGGGCAAGGATCTTGTCGGCAGGCTGTTCCTTGAGTTGGTCGAACATCACTCGTCTCCGGTCGCGACGGGCACGGTGGGGAAGGCGCCCCATTCCGCCCATGAGCCGTCGTAAAGCGCATGGTCGGTCTTGCCGATCCGCTCCAGCGCCAGGTTGATGATGGCCGCCGTCACACCCGAGCCGCAGGTCGTGATCGCCGGCTTGGCCAGGTCCACGCCGGCGGCGGCGAACGTTGCGCGCAGAGCCTCGGGCGATTTCATGGTGCCGTCGTCGTTCAGCAGGCTGGCATAGGACACGTTCCGTGATCCGGGTATGTGCCCGCTGCGCAAGCCGTCGCGCGGCTCCGGCGCGTCGCCGCGGAAACGGTCCGACGCGCGGGCATCCAGTATCTCGTGATCCCCCAGCTTGGACGCCGCCGAAACCTGCGTGACATCCTTGATCATGTGATTCTGCCGGCGCACCGTCATGTGCCTGTCGCGGATGACGGGCGGCATGTCCTCTACCGGCCGCCCCTCGGCCAGCCATTTGGGCAGGCCGCCATCCAACACCGCGACACTGTCCTGTCCCATCAGCCGGAACAACCACCAGACACGCGCGGCCGAAAACATGCCGGCCGCATCGTAGACGACCACCTGATGCCCGTCACCCACGCCCATGTCCCGCAAGCGTGACATGAACTTTTCAACCGGGGGCACCATGTGCGGCAGGTCGGACCGGTGGTCACTGATGTCGTCGATGTCAAAGAAGCGCGCCCCGGGAATATGCGCGGCGTCATACTCGGCCTTCGCGTCGCGCCCGTCCTCGGGCATGAACCAGGTGCCGTCGAGCACCCTTAGATCCGGGTCTTTCAAGTGATCCGCCAGCCAGGCGGTTGACACGATTGTTCTGGGATCATCCTCGGCCATGGTGCCCTCTCTCGCTGTGAAAGTCCTACAACCCGCACCGCCCGAGGGCAAGCGCGCGTCTCGCGCTGCGCGCCCTGCCGGAACCGGTTGCGACCGTTCGGTCAGTGTGGGGCTCAGTTGCGCTCCTTCAACAGGCGCTGTTTCTGGCGGTTCCAGTCACGCTTGGCCTCGGTCGCGCGCTTGTCCTGTTTCTGCTTACCCTTGGCGATACCGATCTTCAGCTTCGCCAGCCCCTTGTGATTGAAATAAAGGACCAGCGGCACCAGCGTCATACCCTTGCGCTGCGTTTCGTTCCACAGCCGTGCAAGCTCCTTCTTGGACACCAGCAGCTTGCGCTTGCGCCGCTCCTCGTGGCCAAAGGTGCGCGCCTGTTCATACGGGGCGATGTAGCAGTTGATCAGCCACAGTTCACCATCCTCGACAGCAGCGTAGCTCTCGGCGATGTTGGCCGAGCGCTCGCGAAGGGATTTGACCTCCGACCCTTCAAGGATGATTCCGCATTCCAGATCGTCCGAAATCGCGTAATCGTGCCGTGCGCGCCGGTTCTCGGCGACGACCTTGTAATTCGGGTTGTCCTTCGGTTTGGCCATGGCCGCGTCCTACTGCTTCCGCCGGAGCGTGTCCAGCGGAGCAGCAGGGTACGCGGCGCGTGCCCGCGCCGCAATCAGTTCCCGATCAGTTGCGGCACGATCGTAACGATCTCGGGGAAGAACCACAGGAGCGACAGCCCGGCCACTTGGATTAGAACGAAGGGAAACACGCCGCGGTAGATATGCATGGTCGTCACCTCGGGCGGCGCGACCCCCCGCAGGTAGAACAGCGCGAACCCGAAAGGCGGCGTGAGGAAGCTGGTCTGAAGGTTCACCGCGATCATGATCGTGACCCATTTCGGGTCGAATGTGCCCCCGTAGATCACCGGGCCGACGATGGGCACGACGATGTAGATGATCTCGAGGAAATCCAGAACGAACCCGAGGATGAACAAGACCAGCATCACGATCAGGAAAACCGTGAATTCGTTGTCGAAGCTGCGCAGGAACTGCTGGATGTAGTGCTCACCGCCAAAGCTGATCACGACGAGGTTCAGCAATTGTGACCCGATGAGGATCGTGAAGACCATCGAGGTCACCTTGGCCGTTTCCCGTACCACCGGGGTCAGCACACCGCCCGAGAACAGTACCCAGCACGAGAACAGCAACCCGAACGCCGCGTAGAGATAGGCCGCGTACGCCGCGAAGAAGGCCATCCAGCTTTCGAAGCTCACGACGTCCTGGTTGATCCGCAGGTCGAAGTTGATGCCCAGCAGGATGGAAAGGATGATCGCCAGCGTGGACCAGATGATGATCCGGCCCGAGCGTTCCTCGTCACGCAGTCGCCGATAGGCGGCCAGCATGATCGCGCCGCCAGCCCCGAGCGCGGCAGCCGGGGTCGGGTTGGTGATCCCCCCAAGGATCGACCCGAGCACGGCAACGATCAATACGAGCGGCGGAAACACCACGCGGATCACTTCGTTCTCGGCCAGCCGCACGGCGCCATGCCCACAGCCGTAAAACGCCATGCCATAAGGGATCGCGAGCAACAACAAGGACACGCCCGGCCCCGTCGATGGCGCGATCAGGGCAATATCCACCAGCAGGCCCAGCACCACGCCAAGCCCGCCGATGATCAGGGGCGTCGGCGTCGCCGTGGGCTTGATGCCCCGTGCCACCGCCAGGATCAGCGAAAGGATCAGGAAGATGGTGGCGACGCCGCTTCCGATCGGGGCCGCCGAGGCCTCTTTCTCGGCCACTTTCACGGCGATTTCCTCCTCGGTGAGCTTGACGCTTTCGGTGA
Organism: Roseovarius sp.; assembly: GCA_031580875.1. Taxonomy (GTDB): domain Bacteria; phylum Pseudomonadota; class Alphaproteobacteria; order Rhodobacterales; family Rhodobacteraceae; genus Roseovarius. The sequence goes on along the minus strand of JAVLCJ010000024.1, from coordinate 29,747 downwards.
CGCCGCCGGATTCCTGTATGGCCTCCCGCTCTGCGACGGCCTGATCCCACGCGGCCTGACCGTGCAGGTCGATCATGGAGTCGCGGCACTCATCGCTCACGTTCGTTCGAAGTGACGCGGTTTCCCCGGCATCGGTGAAACTGTCCACCGTCAGGTTCTGGGAGCCAATGACATTGACCTGGCCCAGAAGCAGTACGCCCGCGATCAGCGCAACGGGCACCCCCACGAACCACGTGAAAGTCTCCCCGCGGGTCCGCGGCTCACTGCCGCCGCCGCCGAGTTCCACGGCCGGAGCCTTGGACGGGTTCAGAAGCGCGTAGGTGAATGCATAGCCCGCGTAAAGCAGCGCCAGCAGGATGCCGGGCAGCAGCGCCGCCTGGAACAGCGTTCCCACCGACACGACCGCCGGTTCACCCAGGTAGGTCAGGGCATCGGAGCAGCCCGCTTCCTGCGCGCGCGTCTCCTGCGCGGTCGCATACAGATCCCCCGCCAACGTGCCCAGCAGAACGATCACGATGGAGGGCGGGATGATCTGGCCCAGCGTCCCGCTGGCCGAGATGACGCCGGTCGCGATCTCGGGCGAATAATTGTTGCGCAGCATCGTCGGCAGGCTCAGCAGGCCCATCGTCACCACGGTTGCACCGACGATCCCGGTGGAAGCCGCGAGGAACGCGCCCACCACGACGACGGAAACCGCGAGACCACCGGGAAACGGGCCGAAAACCTTGGCCATCGTGGTGAGCAGGTCCTCGGCGATCTTCGAGCGTTCAAGCGTGATGCCCATCATGACGAACATCAGCACGGCCAGTAGCGTCTCGATGGATTGCCCCGCCAGCACGCGCTCGTTGATGCGATTGACGATGAAGCTGATGTTGCGATCCAGTGCGGTTTCCCAGCCCCGGGTGAACACGGGCTCCGCGATGCGCGGCAGGTCGGGGTATCGGAAAACCGATATGTTTTGCGGCTTCACCCCCGAGGCGATGAGCGCGTCATAGGCCTGGCTGCCCGTGTCGATCGCCTGATGGATGAGCAGCCCGGCGCTGTCCAGCGCCGCGATGATCGCGAAGGAAAGCACCCCGGACCCGGCAATGGCGAACGCCACGGGAAACCCGGAAAGAATGCCACCGAAAAGACAAAGAAAGACGATGATCAGGCCGATCTCGACACCGTCAAGTCCGAAGAGCATGAGTTCCCGTCCCTTCCTTACTGGTAAACGCCGTCGTAAGCGTCTTCACCCTCGCCAAGATTGTCGTGGTCGAGGAACTTGTTTTCGCTCTCCGGGCCTTCCCTCCACTCGAGGTAGGAGCGGTAGAAGAACGCCACGGCATGAAGGAACACCATCGCGGTAAAGGCCACGAGAAGCACCTTGAAAAGAAAGTAGCCGTTGAAACCGTTGGGTGAAAATCCGATGGTTTCCACGTTCCAGCGCATTGCACGCGATTTCAGCAGCAACCGGTCGAGCGTGTCGCTCGCCGATGGTTTGGGCACGATCAGGTGGCGCCACAGGAAAAACCACCCGTACATCCAGATCAGCACCGTGACGGGCATCATGAACAGCAGGCTGCCAAGCATGTCGATCACCCGCTTCGTGCGATAGCTGACGGCCGAATATATCAGGTCCACCCGCACGTGTCCGCCCTGCACGAAGGTGTAGCTGCAGCACAGCGTGATCACCATCGCGTTGTAAAGCTTGAGTTCCTCGGCATACCAGCTGATATCCATCTCCAGCGGGATACCGAAGCCCAGCACGATATCCGGCCGGGTGAAAATGCGTTGGATGAAAACGATGATGATCTGCTGGATCACCATCAGCAGGCCGGCCCACGCAAAGAACCTGCCGACCGTGTTGGCGAAACCTTCAAGCCCGCGCACCACGCCCCACAGGACGCCGTTGTAGCGCAGGCCGACGACGGTCAGGGTGAGGAACGCCGTGAATACGACAAAGAAGAATTCAACCGATCCGCCGTAATAGACGAACCGCATGACCGCTTCCTTGTCGGACCAGTCCAGCCAGCTGCCGGGATGGGAGATCGCGTAGACAAGGTTGTAGAAGGCCATGGCCACGTTTTGCGCGACCCATGCAAGGCCACTACCAAGCCCTTGCAGGATCTCGACGAGGCCAATGCCGTTGTCACTTTCCATGAGCTCCCCCAAGACCAGCTTCACATGAGGCGTTCGACCGTACCGGGCCGACTGGCACGGCAGGCCCGCCCCGGTCCCGGGGCGGGCTTCCGTCATGGTGTGGCTCAGATGCCCACCACGCGGTTACGTTGCCGGGTAAAGGCCCCTTCCGAGCGGCTGCCCCATGCGGCCGAACTCTTGAGCGACGCCATGTAGCTGTCATAGCAGGTCTTGTAGATGTCGTCGTCCATCGGCTCCTGCACGACCTCGGCCGCGGCGGCACCGAAGGCGTCCCACACGCTATCGGGGAATTCCATGAGCTTGACGCCACCCGATTGCAGACGCTGCAGCGCCGCCGAATTGTTCGCCATGAACTGCGACATCGACCAGATGTTGGCCGCCTGGGCCGCGTGGCTGACGATGGATTGATGCGCGGGCGACAGCCCTTCGTACATATCAAGGTTGACAGTCAGGTTCAGGTTGGGGCCGGGTTCGTGAAAGCCTGCGGTATAATAGATATTGGTGATCTCCTGGAAACCCGCTTTCTCGTCCGCCCACGGACCGATCCATTCGGTCCCGTCGATGGCCCCTGTCGAAAGCGCCTGGTACACTTCCGACCCCGGCAGGTTCTGAACGCTGGCGCCCAGCTTGCCCAGCACCTGGCCCCCCTGGCCCGGCATCCGGAACTTGAGGCCCTGGAAGTCATCAGGGCTGTTGATTTCCTTGCTGAACCAGCCGCCGGACTGCGGCCCCGTGTTGCCGGCCGGAAACGCCTTGAGCCCGAAGATCGAATACAGGTCATCGGCCAGCTCGCGGCCGCCGTCGTGATAGAACCAGTTGTTGAATTCCTGGAAATTCATGCCGAAAGGCACCTGGCTGAAGAATGACAGTGCCGGGTGCTGGCCGAGGAAGTAGTAATCAACCCCGTGATACATGTCGGCCTGCCCGGCGGACACGGCATCGAAGACCTCGAACGCGCCGACAAGCTCACCGCCAGCCTTGAGCTCAACCGTCAAATCACCGTCGGACATCGCGGTAATGGTGTCCGCGCAGTATTGGGCGGCGTCATGCACCCCGGCAAGCCCCCGGCCCCACGTCGTCACCATCGTCAGCGTGCGTTTTCCCTGCGCATAGGCCGGTGCGGCCAGACCGGTCGCGGCGGCGGCGCTCCCGCCAAGCGCGGATTTCTTCAGAAAAGAACGACGATCCATCAAGATACTCCTCCCAGATCATAAGGATATCCGCCCAGCGATATCGGTGGGCGGATCATTGCAAGTAACACGGATCCTATCGCGCCCCCACCAAGTTGGGAATACCCGTCGCTGCGTAAAAATCCCGCAGATAGCTTGGAATTTCGGTGATCTTACAACTCTGGCCGCCAACGCAGGCCGATCGAGCATAACATTGCCTAACCTCCAACGTGCCCGCGCTTTCGCGAGACAGCGAATTGCGCGCAATAATCGCAAAGAAGACCACGGCTCACGCGACATTTTTTCGTCAAGCGCGCTTGACGCTCCCGCGCCCCGCTCATACTGTTTGCCCTAGACGCAGCGAGGAGCCTTCGACAATGTCCGATCTTATCGTACGTGTAGGATCATGGCGCATGGGCCGGTAACGGATACCATAACGAGACCCCATGCGCCCCCGTCACCAGCGGGGGCTTTTTTATGTGCAGTATATGGATGACGTCATGAACGGAGCAAGACAATGACACGTCAGATGACCGGCGCGAAAATGGTGGTTCAGGCCCTCAAGGATCAGGGTGTGGACGTCGTATTCGGATATCCCGGCGGCGCGGTGCTACCGATCTATGACGAAATCTTCCAGCAGAACGAGATCCGCCACGTGCTGGTGCGGCATGAACAGGGCGCGGTGCACGCCGCCGAAGGTTATGCCCGCGCGACTGGCAAGCCCGGGGTGTGCCTTGTCACTTCAGGTCCCGGCGCGACCAATGCCGTGACCGGCATCACCGACGCGCTGATGGATTCGATCCCGATCATCGTGTTGTCCGGGCAGGTGCCCACCTTCATGATCGGCAACGATGCCTTCCAGGAGGCCGATACCGTGGGTATCACCCGCCCCTGCACCAAACATAACTGGCTGGTCAGCGACACCGCGCGGCTGTCGGACACGCTGCATCAGGCATTTCATGTCGCGGCTTCGGGGCGTCCGGGGCCGGTTCTGGTAGACATTCCCAAGGACGTGCAGTTCGCCAGCGCGGACTATACCCCGCCGGCACAAGCGCGCACGTCGCATTACCAGCCACAGGTCAAGGGCGACATGGAAACGATCACCGAGCTGGTCGAGGCGCTGGAAACAGCCGAACGCCCGATCTTCTACACGGGCGGCGGCGTGATCAATTCCGGCACCGCGGCAAGCCAGTTGTTGCGCGAACTCGTCGATGCCACCGGCATCCCGATCACGTCAACGCTGATGGGCCTTGGGGCCTATCCGGCCTCTGGGCGCAATTGGTTGGGCATGCTGGGGATGCACGGCCTCTACGAAGCCAACATGGCGATGCACGACTGCGACCTGATGATCAACATCGGCGCCCGCTTCGACGACCGGATCACCGGGCGGGTCGACGCGTTCAGCCCCGGCTCGAAGAAGGCGCATATCGACATCGACCCGTCCTCGATCAACAAGGTGATCAAGACCGACATCCCCATCGTCGGCGACATCGCCCACGTGCTCGAGGACATGCTCAAGGTGTGGAAGTCACGCGGCCGCAAGACCAATTCCGAAGGCATCGCGAAATGGTGGACACAGATCGAGGACTGGAAGAAGGTGAACTGCCTCGCCTTCACCCAGGAAGGTCCCACGATCCGGCCGCAATACGCGCTTAAACGGCTCGAGGAACTGACCAAGGATCACGATCGCTACATCTGCACCGAGGTCGGTCAGCACCAGATGTGGGCCGCCCAGTACATGGGATTCGAGGATCCCAACCGGTGGATGACATCGGGTGGCCTCGGCACCATGGGCTATGGCTTCCCGGCGTCGATCGGCGTGCAGATGGGCCATCCTGACGCGCTGGTCATCAATGTTGCCGGCGAAGCATCGTGGCTCATGAACATGCAGGAAATGGGGACGGCGGTGCAATTCATGCTGCCCGTCAAGCAATTCATCCTCAACAACGAGAGGCTTGGCATGGTCCGGCAATGGCAGGAGTTGCTGCACGGGGAGCGGTACTCGCAATCCTGGTCCGAGGCATTGCCGGATTTCGTGAAACTCGCCGAAGCGTTCGGCGCCAAGGGGATTCTCTGCGATGACCCGGCCGATCTGGACGATGCCATCATGGAAATGATCCGGCATCCCGGCCCGGTGATCTTCGACTGCTTGGTCGAGAAGCACGAGAACTGCTTCCCGATGATCCCGTCGGGTGAACCGCACAACAAGATGCTTCTGGGTGAGAACGCATCGACGAAAGACGCGATCAGCTCAGAGGGAGCGGTGCTGGTGTGACCTTGACCATGCCGCGCTGCTGGCGGGCTCGTTGGCCAGCCGGCGTGGTGCGGCATGGCGTGCAACCTCACGCATCACCAAGAGAAAGGCGACTGCCGAAAGCGTTTCGCGTGCTTCGGCCAGCCTTAGCGTCGGCATTGGCTCCATGACGGCATAAACGACCGGGTCCAGCATCAGCCCGACGGCTGTCATGCCGAACGCCAGACCGATCGACGGCACCGGGAACCCGATCCGCAGCAACATCTGCCTGACCGGCCGGAACAGGTGATAGCCCAACGGGATGATGGCCGCCCATGTCAGGAAACCGAGAATGAAGACATGATCGAACAGGTAGCCGAACATGTTGTGAAGGTTGGTTTCGGCCTGCACGTTCACCGCCTTGATGCCTTCGGGCGTGTCGAACCCCAGAAGTCGCTGGCCCCAGCTTATCTCTTCTCCGCACATGACAACGAAAAGCGCCGCAAGCATCGCGTGGAAGATGAAACGCGGATGGCCACGCCCGACATTGCAGGCTACCACCCCGCTCAGGCCGGCCGCGACGATCAGGATGATGGCGGACGCGGTTTCGAGCGCGCCATCCTCGGCATTCAGCGTCCAGAGCACGTCGGTAGGAATGAAACCGGCACCGAACCGGATGTAGCCCAGCATGCCGACAAGCGCGGCAATCAGGATCAGGGCCTCGGGGGACGTCAAGCGGCGCAATTCACGTTCATAAGCCGCCGGCATCACCGGTCGATAGCCCAGCAGGCGGTGGTAGCGCGCCGAACGCTCGATCCCGGTCCAGAAAACCGCGCCGGTAACCGTCACCGCGGCGAGCACGAACAAGACAACGCGCGCCACGGCGACCTCGATCTCGGCCACGCGCCTCGTCAACGCGACATCGGATGTCAGCGACGCATCCATGAGACCGATCGCCACAAGGTTCCGCGGGGTCAGCCAGACAGCACCGGCCGCGAGACCACAGGCGACCAAGAGCGCGATGAAGCGCTTGAAACCCATTTGACACACCCCCGTTACATTCACGCCCCTCTCAGGCGGCGGACGCACGCCGAACCCACGGCAAAACATAGATCAAAAACGCGAGTCTGTCACATATTTGTCATGAAACACTCTGTTGCCATGCCTTCACGACCGTGTCTTGCGGCAGCCCGGCCGGAAGTTTATCAAACGTAAACCGCCCAGATGTACCGCCTGAAAGGAGGCCGGAAATGTCAGCCCTGAAGATCAAGAAAGGCTCGTCCAAGCATTCTGCCTACAACCTTCGACCGAATTTCTCGGACGTGAGCGAAACCCACACGCTGGCGGTCATCGTCGACAACGAGCCGGGCGTTCTGGCGCGGGTGATCGGCCTGTTCTCGGGGCGCGGATACAACATCGACAGCCTGACAGTGGCCGAGGTCGACCATACCGGCCACACCAGCCGGATCACCATCGTCACGACCGGCACGCCGCAGGTGATCGAACAGATCAAGGCCCAGCTCGGCCGCATCGTCGTGGTACATGACGTCCACGACCTTACGGTGGAGGGTCACTCGGTGGAGCGGGAACTCGCCCTCTTGAAAGTGGAGGGAACCGGCGACAAACGGGTCGAGGCGCTGCGGCTCGCTGACATTTTCCGAGCCAACGTAGTTGACAGCACGCTTGACAGCTTCGTTTTCGAAATCACCGGAACCCCCGACAAAGTAGACGCGTTCGCCGAGCTGATGCGCCCACTGGGACTGACTGAAGTCGCGAGGACAGGGGTTGCAGCCCTCCCCCGCGGATAGTCAACGCCGGCCGGTGAACGGTGTGACGGCCTGTCTTGCGACGCGGGACAGGCAGGCCATCGGCTGTATGCCGGGTTCGTGACGCGCGCGGTTTTCGCGTCTCCACCGCCTACCCATCACGATCTCTTGTCGCCTTGGGGAAAATCAGGTCGCGGATAGTCGGTTTTCGTGCGCTGTTTTCTGGTCAACGGGTCATATCCGCCAACGAGGAGTGCCCCATGACGCAGAACGTAACAGATCTGTCCAATGTCCGGTCGCGCGTGGATCGCGCGAATGGACTGCCGAATGCCCACTACATCGATGCGGGCGTCTACGAGGAAGAAAAGCAAGCGCTCCTCTTTTCGCAGTGGGCGGGCCTTGCGGTGGCCGCGGACGTGCCTGCCCCCGGTGACGCCGTTCCAATGGAGTTTCTCGGGATGCCGCTGCTGCTCATCCGGGACAAGGACGGCGCGGTGCGGGTATTCCAGAACATCTGCCGCCATCGCGGCATGATCCTGGTCGAGGAACCCCGGAAGATCGAAGGCGCAATCCGCTGCCCTTATCACTCGTGGTGCTATTCCACCAAGGGCAAGCTGGTGAGCACGCCCCATGTCGGCGGTCCGGGGCACAACACCCACGACGCGATCAAGCGCGACGACCTTGGCCTTGTCGAGGTGCGCAGCCATGTCTGGCGTGACGTGGTCTGGATCAACGTCTCGGGTGATGCGCCCGCTTTCGAGGAGGCGATGGCCGACATCATGGACCGCTGGTCCGAGTTCGACCTGCCGCTCTATCACGGCGGGCATGACAGCCGCCTTCAGCTCGAAGTCGCGACCAACTGGAAACTGGCCGTCGAGAACTATTGCGAAAGCTACCACCTGCCGTGGGTCCATCCGGGATTGAACAGCTACTCGAAACTGGAGGATCACTACAACATCGAGAAGCCCGGCGAATATTCCGGCCAGGGGACGCTGGTCTATCGCCAACTCACCAACGAGAACGGTGAGAAATTCCCCGATTTCAAGGATGTCGGCGCCAAGTGGAACGAGCAGGCGGAGTATATCGCCGTCTACCCGAACGTGCTTCTGGGCACTCATCGCGACCACGCTTTCGCGATCATCCTCGAACCGCGGGGCCCGGAACGGACGGTCGAGAACATCCACCTCTACTATGCCGTGCCCAATAGCGACGAGGGGCTCAGGATGCGCAACACGCAACTGTGGAAAACCGTGTTCGAGGAGGACATCTTCGTCGTCGAGGGGATGCAGCGCGGTCGTCATGCCACGCAATTCGACGGCGGCCGATTTTCGCCTGTCATGGACAGCCCGACCCACTGTTTCCATGAATGGGTCGCCGGCAAGATCGAAACCCACCGGGCCAAAGCGAGGGCGGCGGAATGAAGGATCTGGACCAGCGCATGATTTCCGCGCACGAGGCGAACGACCGTCGGCAACTGATAAAGCTCTACACGACCGCCGCCGACACGATGAACGACCTAAACGCGGCATGTTTTTATCTGACACATGCATATATCTTCGCGCTCGAGGCCGGTGCACCGCAGGCGTGGGACCTGCACGCGCGGCTCAAGGCCCATGGCCGCGAGGCCTGAACCGATCGCCCCGCCGCGCCATGCGCGGCGGGGCGGGGCGGCGGTATTTGATGTTGCAATTTCCGAAAACTTGGCTAGGAACCGCGATGCAAATGCGCGTGCGGCCCGCCTCGGCCAGAATCACGCCGGCTTGGTGGCCGGGCAGGGTTTCGCTGTGCAACCTAAAGATACACTGAAACCCGAAGTAAAGGTCTGAGTCGAAAATGGCAAACACGCCGCAGTCCAAGAAACGCGCCCGCCAGAACGCGCGCCGCATCAGCGTCAACAAGGCACGTCGCTCGCACATCCGCACCCACCTGCGCAAGGTAGAGGAGGCTATTGCGTCAGGCGACAAGGACGCCGCGCAAGCGGCCCTGCAGACGGCACAGCCGGAACTTATGCGCGGCGTGACCAAGGGCGTCTTTCACAAGAACACCGCAGCGCGCAAGATGTCGCGGCTGGCGGCACGGGTAAAGGCGCTGAGCTAAGCGCTGACACGAACCCCTTGAAAAACAAAGGCGCCTCCTTGCGGGGCGCCTTTTTCATGCATGCGTGTCTTTTGACGGGCCAAGATTCTTTCCACGACTTTAACATGTCAAGCGCTAAGAACGGTTGCCGCTCTGCCAGACAACTTGCTACTTTAATCCTGCGATTCACGCTTGGGGGGACAAGCTGCCGCCAACGTTGAAGGGACGTACCCTTCAGAGGCTGTCGTAGGCTTCACGTGTGGCTTTGTCCATCTGGTATGCACGGGTAAGTAACGAACGGGTAAGGCGGCTTGTGGGGACTACCGCCATCGAGCTCGTTTGTTTTGTTGGTCAGGTCGGGTTGTTATGACACCGCTTCGGCGCGGCTACGTCGCAAGCGGGAGCTTGACCTGCACGTGTGTGGTATTCCCGGCGCGGAACGCAGGCAGAAGAGCCATAATTCCACTGTCCACGAGGCGGTCGGAAAATTCGCGGAACGGGATGAATGACCAAGGAACAATGGGGCCAAATCCGGCAACAACTGCTCGAATCTGTCGGGCAAAACAACTTTAAGACGTGGATAGAGCCGCTTGAACTATCTGGGGTCGAGGAGGGTGTTGCCACCTTCACCGTCCCCACCAGCTTCATGGGCAATTACGTGTCGCAGAATTTCGGTGACCTGATCCTGTACCAGATGAATACCTGTGCGCCCGAGATACGGCGCATACACTTCAAGGTTGTCACGCGTTCTGCCGACAAGCAGGTGTCACCGACCACCAAAACCGCCACTACGCCCGAACAACCAACAAGCGAGCGGGCCGGCACCGCAAACGGGAACCTCCCGACGGCACCGTTGGAAGAGCGGTTCACGTTCGAACGCTTCGTCGTCGGCAAACCCAACGAACTTGCCCATGCAGCCGCGAAACGCGTGGCCGAAGGCGGCCCAGTGACCTTCAACCCGCTGTTCCTTTACGGCGGCGTGGGCCTCGGCAAGACGCACCTGATGCATGCAATCGCATGGGAACTGCGCCAGAATCGGCCCGAATTGTCCGTGCTCTATCTTTCTGCCGAACAGTTCATGTACCGGTTCGTTCAGGCCCTGCGCGATCGCCGGATGATGGATTTCAAGGAAATGTTCCGCGCGGTCGATGTGCTCATGGTCGACGACGTACAGTTCATCGCCGGCAAGGACAGCACGCAGGAAGAATTCTTCCACACCTTCAATGCATTGGTGGACCAGAACAAGCAGATCGTGATCTCCGCCGATCGTGCGCCGGGCGAGATCGAGAATCTCGAGGAACGCATCCGCTCCCGCTTGCAGTGCGGGCTCGTCGTGGACCTGCATCCCACCGATTACGAATTGCGCCTCGGCATCCTGCAATCCAAGGTGGAACATCAACGCCCGCAATATCCCGACCTGGTGCTGGACGACGGCGTGCTGGAGTTCCTTGCGCACCGCATTTCCACCAATGTCCGCGTGCTGGAAGGGGCCCTGACACGGCTTTTCGCCTTCGGCTCGCTGGTCGGCCGCCCCATCACCCTCGATCTCGCACAGGATTGCCTCGCCGATGTGCTGCGCGCGTCGGATCGCAAGATCACCATCGAGGAAATCCAGCGCAAGGTGTCCGAGCACTACAACATCCGCCTCTCCGACATGATCGGGCCCAAGCGCCTGCGCAGCTTCGCACGGCCGCGGCAGGTGGCGATGTACCTGTGCAAGCAGATGACGTCTCGCTCCCTCCCCGAGATCGGGCGCCGCTTCGGCGGGCGCGATCACACCACCGTCATGCACGGGGTAAAACGCATCGAGGAACTGCGTACGCAGGATGGCCAAATCGACGAGGACCTCGGACTGCTGCGCCGCACCCTCGAAGGGTGACGGCGAGGGCCGGCACGCCCCTTGACGGCCGGCGTGAATGCCCCGAAAACATCCGAAACAAAAGGCTTGCGCGGCCGGGGGCTTTTGCTACCGTGCCCATCCCGGCGCCAGACCGATACCTGACCAGGGAGCGAGGGCATGAAACTCAGCATCGAACGCGGCACGCTGCTCAAGGCCGTGGCACAAGCGCAATCCGTCGTGGAGCGGCGCAACACCATACCGATCCTCGCGAACGTCCTGATCGAGGCCGAGGGCGACTCCGTGCATTTCCGCGCCACCGACCTCGATATCGAGGTCGTCGATCGCGCCCCGGCGCAGGTGGAGCGCGCCGGCGCCACCACCGTCTCGGCCGTCACGCTTCATGAAATCGTGCGCAAGCTTCCCGACGGCGCGCTTGTCACCCTCACGGATGATAGCACGGCTGGGCGCCTCACGGTCGAGGCCGGGCGCTCGAATTTCAACTTGGCGACCCTTCCCAAGGAAGATTTCCCGGTCATGGCCTCCTCGGAATACACGGCCAACTTCTCGGCCAAGGCGCCCGCCCTGCGCCGCCTTTTCGACAAGTCCAAGTTCGCGATATCGACCGAGGAAACACGCTATTACCTGAACGGCGTTTACATGCACGTGGCCGACGCAGAAGGCGGGCAGGTGTTGCGCTGCGTGGCCACGGACGGCCACCGCCTTGCCCGGATCGATGCCGACCTACCGGTGGGCGCCGAGGACATGCCGGGCGTCATCGTCCCGCGCAAGACCGTCGGCGAGCTGCGCAAACTGCTTGATGACGACGACACCGAGATCGCCGTCTCCGTCTCGGAAACCAAGGTACGTTTCGCCACGCCCGACATCACCCTGACCTCCAAGGTGATCGACGGCACATTTCCCGATTACACCCGCGTCATCCCGCAAGGGAATACCCGCAAGATGGAAGTGGACGCCGCCGAATTCGCGCAGGCGGTGGATCGCGTCGCCACTGTCAGTTCCGAACGCTCCCGCGCCGTGAAACTCGCGCTCGACGAGGACAGGCTGGTTCTGTCGGTCAACGCCCCAGACAGCGGCGCCGCCGAGGAGGAACTTGCCGTCGCCTACGGGGACGAACGGCTGGAGATCGGCTTCAACGCGAAGTACCTGCTGGAAATCGCCAGCCAGGTTGACCGCGAAAACGCGGTGTTCCTGTTCAATTCCTCGGGTGACCCGACCCTGATGCGCGAAGGCAATGACACGAGCGCCGTCTATGTCGTGATGCCGATGCGGGTGTGAGCAGACGGTTTTACCGGTCAAGATATGAACCTGAGGGGCGCGGCACTGGAAACATCCGCTTCAAGACCTTTCTGTTGCAAGGCCATCAGGCCCTCCGGCGATACCAAGCTGTGACCTGATGCAGTCAAGCCCTGCCAAGATGCCGGGCTTTTTGCTTCTGGAATGATGTTTGGTATTTGGTTACTCACCTCCCATGCCGGGCCTCCACCTCTCGACCCTGACACTTTCGCATTTCCGGTCGCACAAATCCGCACGGCTGGCGCTGGATGCGCGCCCGGTGGCAATTCACGGCCCCAACGGCGCGGGCAAGACCAACGTGCTTGAAGCGGTCTCCCTTTTTTCGCCGGGCCGCGGGATGCGTCGGGCCTCGGCCCAGGACATGGCCCGCCGGCCCGAATCCCTCGGTTGGAAAATCACCGGTATCCTGCACGCGGCCGATCAGATTCACGAGATCGAGATCTGGTCGGAGGATGGCCAGCCACGCCAGACCCGGATCGACGGCAAGCCCGCCGCACAAACCGCGCTCGGCCGCATCGCCCGGGTGCTATGGCTCATCCCCGCTATGGACAGGCTCTGGATCGAGGCCGCCGAGGGCCGGCGGCGTTTCCTTGACCGCATGACAATGAGCTTCGAGCCCGATCACGCGGAAACCTCCCTGAGCTATGAAAAGGCGATGCGCGAACGGAACCGGCTGCTCAAGGATCAGGTTCGCGACGGGCACTGGTACGTTGCGCTCGAACGGCAGATGGCTGAAGCCGGCTACGCCATCCATCGCGCCCGCCACGCCGCGCTCGAGCGCCTGCGGACGGCACAAGAACGCGCCGAAACGGCCTTCCCGACCGCCGAGCTCGACTTGACCATGACCGAGGGCGCCATGCCTGCAACGCCATCGGATTTCCGCGATGCCCTGCATGAAAGCCGCTTCCGCGATCTGGCTGCCGGGCGCACGCTGATCGGGCCGCACCGGGCCGACCTTCATGGCGTTTACGCGGCCAAGGGCGTGCCGGCGCGCGACTGTTCCACCGGCGAACAGAAAGCGCTTCTCGTCTCTCTTATTCTCGCGAACGCCCGCGCGCTGGCGCGGGATACGGGCGCGGCACCGCTCCTCTTGCTGGACGAGGTGGCGGCCCATCTCGACGCCGACCGCCGCGCCGCGTTGTACGACGAAATCTGCGCGCTCGACGCACAGGCATGGATGACCGGCACTGGCGCCGAACTCTTCGCCGAGCTGGGCTGTCGTACCCAGCATCTAGAAGTCACCGAAACCGGCGACAACAGCCAAGTGAAACGAAAGGCAGCTCCATGACCATGCCATCGCAACGTGTCAGCCTCATCACCCTCGGCGTGAATGATCTCGACCGTTCCAAGGCATTCTACGCCGCACTGGGCTGGTCTCCGGCACAGGAACAGCCCGGCATCGCCTTCTACCAGTTGCGGGGTTTCGTGCTCGGCCTGTTCGGCCGCGCCGCCCTCGCCGCCGATCAAGGCCGGCCCGATGCGACGCTCGGCACCGGCGCGGTAACGCTCGCCCAGAATTTCCCGACACGAGACGAGGTCGATTCCGCCTACGCCGCCGCGCTTGCCGCCGGGGCCACCGCGCTCAGACCGCCCGAAGCGGTATTCTGGGGCGGTTACTCGGGCTATTGGGCCGACCCCGACGGCCATATCTGGGAAACGGCGATGAACCCTTTCTGGCCGCTCGACGCCGATGGCGGCCTCACGCTGCCTGACGAATCATGACGCTCTCGATGGCCGAACTCTGGCTTTATGCCGGCGGGATCCTCGTGCTTTTCCTGACGCCCGGTCCCGTCTGGCTGGCGCTCATGGCACGCGGCATGTCCGGCGGCTTCCACGCGGCGTGGCCGCTGGCGCTCGGCGTGGCGGTGGGTGACGTTCTCTGGCCGCTGCTGGCGGTTCTGGGTGTCAGCTGGCTGGTCTCGGCGGTCGACGGCTTCCTGATCCTTCTGCGATGGGTCGCGGTGATCATGTTCGCGGCGATGGGCCTGCTGCTCATCCGCCATGCCGACCGGACGATCACGGCCGATAGCCGCCTGACCCGGCCGGGACGCTGGGCCGGCTTCATGGCCGGACTGGCGGTGATCCTCGGCAATCCCAAGGCGATCCTGTTTTACATGGGCATGCTGCCGGGCTTTTTCGACCTCACGCGGGTGACGCCGCCAGACATCGCCGCGATCGTGACGATCTCGTTCATCGTGCCGCTGGCCGGCAACCTGACGCTGGCACTTTTCCTCGGCCGGGTGCGGCGCCTGCTGGCCTCTCCCGGCGCCCTGCGCCGTACCAACCTCGCCTCGGGTGCGCTGCTGATCGTTGTGGCCGGGCTGATCGCGCTGACATGACCGCCCCGCCCGCGAAAGCCCGCTGACCTGGCCATATTCGGCACAAAATATTGTGTGCGGCCCGTGACATTGCCCCCATAAAATCGTATAAAATCAAAAAAGTGCGAAGGAAATCACGCATGGCCGAAACTGCACCGGCAAAAGAAGAATACGGCGCCGATTCCATCAAGGTTCTCAAGGGGTTGGAGGCGGTTCGTAAACGCCCCGGCATGTATATCGGGGACACGGATGACGGATCGGGCCTGCACCACATGGTCTACGAGGTCGTCGATAACGGCATCGACGAAGCTCTTGCCGGCCATGCCGACGCGGTGACCGTCACGATCCACGCCGATTCCAGCGTTTCGGTCAGCGACAACGGCCGCGGCGTTCCCGTCGAGATGCACGAGGAAGAGGGCGTTTCAGCGGCCGAGGTCATCATGACCCAGCTGCATGCGGGCGGCAAATTCGACCAGAATTCCTACAAGGTATCGGGCGGGCTGCATGGCGTCGGTATCTCGGTGGTCAACGCACTCAGCGACTGGCTCGAGCTGCGCATCTGGCGCGCGGGCAAGGAACATGTCGCCCGGTTCGAGCGCGGCGAGACCGCCGAGCACCTGGAAGTCGTCGGCGACGCCGATGGCCGGCGCGGGACCGAGGTGCGCTTCCTCGCCTCAACGGACACCTTCTCGAATCTCGACTACAGCTTCGAGACGCTGGAAAAACGCTTACGCGAACTGGCCTTCCTCAACTCCGGTGTCCGCATCATCCTGCGCGACGAACGGCCCGCGGAAACGCTCGAGGCCGATCTGCATTACGAGGGCGGCGTGCGTGAATTCGTAAAGTATCTCGACCGCCACAAGTCCCCCATGATCCCCGACCCGATATTCATCACCGGCGAACGTGACGACATCGGTGTCGAGATCGCGATGTGGTGGAACGACAGCTTCCACGAAACGGTGCTGCCCTTCACCAACAACATCCCGCAGCGCGACGGCGGCACCCACATGGCGGGCTTTCGCGGCGCGCTCACCCGGACGATCCAGAAATACGCCACCGATAGCGGCATCGCGAAGAAGGAAAAGGTCAGCTTCACCGGCGACGACGCGCGGGAGGGGCTGACATGCGTCTTGTCGGTCAAGGTGCCCGATCCGAAATTCAGCTCCCAGACCAAGGACAAGCTGGTCAGCTCCGAGGTCCGCCCGGCGGTGGAAAGTCTCGTGACAGAGAAACTCTCCGAATGGTTCGAGGAAAACCCGAACGAGGCCAAGCAGATCGTCGGCAAGATCATCGAGGCCGCGCTGGCCCGCGAGGCTGCCCGCAAGGCCCGCGAACTGACCCGCCGCAAGACGGCGATGGATGTCAACTACCTTGCCGGCAAGCTCAAGGATTGTTCCGAAAAGGATCCGGCCAAGACCGAGCTCTTCCTCGTCGAGGGTGACAGTGCGGGCGGCTCCGCGCAGACGGGGCGCGACCGCGCCACGCAGGCCGTCCTGCCCCTGCGCGGCAAGATCCTCAACGTGGAACGCGCGCGCTTCGACCGGATGCTGTCGAGCCAGGAAATCGGCAATCTCGTCATGGCGCTCGGTACGGGGATCGGGCGGGACGAGTTCGATATATCGAAACTGCGCTACCACAAGATCGTCGTCATGACCGATGCCGACGTGGACGGCGCGCATATCCGCACCCTGCTTCTGACCTTCTTCTATCGCCAGATGCCCGAACTGATCGAGGGCGGATATCTCTATATCGCGCAGCCGCCCCTCTACAAGGTGATGCGTGGCAAGTCCGAGGTCTATCTCAAGGACGAACCGGCGCTCGAGGATTACCTGATCGCGCAAGGAACCGAGGACGCGGTGCTGCGCCTCGGCTCGGGCGAGGAAATCGTCGGCCAGGACCTGGTGCGCGTGGTCGAGGAAGCCCGGCAGACCCGGCGCATCCTGCACGCGTTTCCGACGCACTACCCGCGCCACATCCTTGAACAGGCCGCCATTGCCGAGGCCTTCGTGCCCGGTCGGGTGGATGCCGACCTTCAGGGCGTGGCGGATGCCGTGGCCGAAAGGCTGGACCTGATCGCGGTGGAATACGAGCGCGGCTGGCAGGGGCGCCCGACACAGGACAAGGGCCTGCGCCTGTCGCGCGTTGTCCGAGGCGTGGAAGAAGTGCGGACCATCGACGGGCCAGTCCTGCGCTCGGGCGAGGCGCGCATGATCGGCCAGATGACGGATGCACTGCGCGAAATCTACGTCCAGCCCGCCACGCTCGTGCGCAAGGAACGCAGCCAGACCATCCACGGGCCGCTCGACCTGCTCGACGCGATCCTCAAGGAAGGCGAAAAGGGCCTGACCCTCCAACGCTACAAGGGCTTGGGCGAGATGAACCCGGATCAGCTCTGGGAAACGACGCTCGACCCCGAGGCGCGCACGCTCCTCCAGGTCCGGATCGACGACGTGGCCGAAGCCGACGACCTGTTCACCAAGCTCATGGGCGATGTCGTCGAGCCCCGCCGCGAATTCATCCAGCAGAACGCGCTCAACGTCGAGAACCTCGATTTCTAGCGCGTTTGGCGCTCTATCGGCTCTGTACCCGGCGGCCTTGAGCCATCAACGGCAGCCGTGAGACCGAGCAACGATACACTGTCAGACCGTGCTCCGCGCCCAGCGTCGCCGGCAATTCATCATTCCCCGAATACGCCAGTGCCGCGACCCGGAAGCGCACCCAATCCTTCAGATCCGACACATTGCCGTGTCCGGGATTTCCGTGCTGCTTCGGCCCAAGCACGCGGTCTCACGCTTGAGACGCACCATGTTGTTGACGAACTTGACCGAAACGCACAGCCGCCGTGCCGCGCCCGGCCGGGGGAACCGCCGCTTGTGGCGATGTCCCGTGCCTGCTTAAAGATCACGTAATCCCGTGCCGGGGTACTTGTTAAGGGCATCACTTGCTTGGTTCTATACAGCCATGAAAATCACCGGAACCGAACTGCATCTTCTTGCTGTCTTCAACAGCGTCGTTCGAAACAGCGGCATTTCTGCCGCGCAGGTCGAACTTGGCCTCAGCCAGCCAACGATCTCCAACCACATCACCGCGCTGGAAGAGCGGTTGGGCGTCAAGCTCTGCCAGCGGGGGCGGCGCGGATTCCTGCTGACGGAAAAGGGCCGGATCGTCCACGAGATGAGCCAGTCGCTGCTGGCGACCATGGCCACCCACGAAAGCAAGCTGGCCGAGCTGCGCGGCAGCCTCGTGGGCAACATCAAGATCGCCATGGTCGACTGCCTCGCCAGTGATCCGGCATTCCACCTGCCCGAGGCGATCAGGGTCTTCGTCGAAACCGCGCCGGCGGTTCGTGTCGAACTGACGGTCGAGCGGCCGCAGGATATCCTGAGCGGCATCCTCGACGGCAGCTTCGACGTGGGAATCGGCGGCTTCGACAACGTTGTCGGCGGGCTGGAGTACCAGACCATCTACCACGAACGTCATGGGCTTTATTGTGGCCGGCCCCACGCCCTGTTCGACCAGCCGGACGATACCATTTCAGGCTGCGACTACACCGGCTTTGCATGGGCGCATCGCCGTTACTGGAGCCGGCGGCGACAGCGCGGCTGGCAGCTTTCGGAAAAGGACGTCTTCGTTCAGGAGATCGAGGCACAGATGGCACTGGTTCTCAGCGGCGCGTTCCTTGGCTTGTTGCCGGAACATGCCGCAAAGGTCCACGTGGACGCCGGCAAGCTGCGCCGGTTGCCCTTCGACGACCCCAATCTCGACGTTCCGATGAACCTGCTGACCCGCAAGGGCCCCCTGCCCGCGACGATAGAGCTGTTCCGCAAGGAGCTCCTGTCGCTTTACGCGCGTACCTGACCCTTCAAACGGTCAGCGGCTTCTTAAAAGCTCGAGGTCATCGAGATAGCTGTTCTCGGCGCGTTCGCGCTGCAGCAGCCCCGGATCAAGATCGGCCAGCAGAAGTTTCGGCGTCTTCCCGGCGGACGAGAGCGTTTCGCCGTTGGGCCCGTTGATCGACGACAGGCCGACGAATTCCAGACCGGACTCCGAACCGATCCGGTTGGCGTAGCCAAGGAAAATCTGGTTCTCCATCGCCCTGACGGGCACCAGTTGGCGCGCGATGCGTTCATGGGGCGCCATGAGCGCGGTCGGCACGACGACCAGATCGGTACCGGCCCGTGCCTCTGCCCGGACGAGTTCGGGAAACTCGACGTCATAGCAGATCAGCACGCCGATGCGCAGGCCGCCGATCTGGACGCGCGCGGGGTGGTTGCCCGGCACGAACGTTTTTTTCTCCCACGCCCCGAACAGCAGGCGCTTGTAGTAGCGGTCCAGTTCCTCGCCGGCTGCCGAAAAGACCACCGCCGCGTTGCGCACCCCGTCGGTCGACAGCAAATGCGATCCCATCACCACCGCCACGGCCTGCTCGGCCGCGATCCGGCCGACGGCGGCCAGTGCCTCTTCGACATCCGCAAGATCGGCGGCTTTCAACCCGGGAACATGGTACCCGGTCAGGTAGCCCTCGGGGAACACCACGAGGTCCGCCCCCGCCTCGGCGGCATTCGAAACAACGCGCTCGGCCTCTCGCACCGTGTTAACGCGGTCATTGGGCACGCCCACCCCCTGCCACATGGCCAGTCTGAGCATCATCCTGTCTCCGTCTTTCCGAAATCGAGCACGATCCGCCCGCGCACATCGCCCCGGGCAAGGCGATCGAGGCCCTCCGTGACACGCTCGAACGGCAGCACCTCGTGATCGACCGCGAGCGGATGATCCCGCGCGAAGTCGAGGAACTGCCGCAGGTCCGCCCGCGTGCCCACCGACGACCCCATGACCCGGTGGCCCCCATCGATCAACCACATCATCGACAGCGGCACGGGATCATGCACGAGCGCGACCGCCACGATCTGGCTGATCGGGTTCGCGACCTCGGCGATCAGGTCCCAAACGGCGAGGGTGGGCGCGAAGTTGAGCGTGATGTCCGCGCCGCCCCAGTCGCGGATGTCCTGCGCCGCGCCCGGCGGCACGACAAGGTCAGCCCCGAGGGCCCGCGCCTCTGCCCGGCGGCTTTCGTCGGGTTCGGCGACCGCCACGCGCAGGCCCTGCGCCCGTGCGATCGC
This sequence comes from Roseovarius sp., assembly GCA_031580875.1. Lineage (GTDB taxonomy): Bacteria > Pseudomonadota > Alphaproteobacteria > Rhodobacterales > Rhodobacteraceae > Roseovarius. The sequence goes on along the minus strand of JAVLCJ010000024.1, from coordinate 9,769 downwards.
GATCGCATATTGGCCCAGCCCGCCCGCACCCACCACCAGCAGGCGTTGGCCGGCGCGCAGCTCGCAGCGTGCCAGCGCCGACCATGAAGTGAGCCCGGCACACAGCAGCGGGCCGGCGGTGACTGGGTCGATCTCGTCGGGGATACGCGTTGCGAACCGGGTATCCAGAAGCGCGAACTCCGCGAAGGCCCCGGCGGCATCAAGGCCGCGGGCCTTCTGTTGCGGGCAGTAGGTTTCCCGGCCGCGCAGGCAGGGATCGCAGTCAAGACATGCCCCGTATAGCCACGGCAGGCCGACGCGTGTGCCCACGCCAAGCGGCCCGTCCCCGGCCACGATCCGCCCCACCCCTTCATGCCCGAGGATCAGCGGAAAGGCCTCAGCCGGCATCGGCTCTTCGCCCTGCTGAACGTGGAGGTCGGAATGGCAAAGCCCACAGCTTTCCATCATGACCAGATACTCGCCAGCGGCGGGCTGGGGCACCGGGACACGGTCAAGCCGCAACGGCTGGCCCGGCGCGTCGCAGAGCGCGGCCACCATGGTCTCGGGCAGATCAGTCATTGCCGATCCTTTCCGCCCCGAGAAGACGCGGAAGATTGCCATAGCGCCCGATCAGGCCGAACGCCAGCGCGGCAAGCGCCACGAAGATCACCGAGACAACGCCCATGATGGGCGTGTACCCGTAACGAAGGGAGTTGAAGATCTTGATCGGCAGGGTTTCCACGGTGAACCCGGCGACCATGTAGGCGATGATGTACTCGTTCAGCGAAAGCACGAATGCAAAGGCGTACCCCGAGATCATGAAGGGCGTCAGCAGCGGCAGGATGACCGTCCGCAGGACCTGCCCGCGCGTCGCGCCCATTGTCCGGGCCGCCTCGATCAGCGATGTATCCACCGTGGCCAACCCAAGGCTGATCGTGACGACCGGCAGGGTCACCAGGAACACCGCGTGCGACACGATCGTCGCCGTCATCTGGCCGTACATGCCGACGGACACCCAGAACACCAGGAACCCGAGCGCGGAAATCACCGGCGGCAGCATAAATGGCGCGACCCCGAGCACGTAAAGCGCCCGCGCGAACCAGTTGTTCCGCGACCAGACATGCAGCGCCAGCGGCAGCGCGACGGCAACAGCCAGCAGGCTGGAAACAGCCGCGATGACGAGCGAATTGCGCAGCGGCACCAGCCAGTCGGAATTGCGGAAAAGCTCGGCGTACCATTTCAGCGACAGGTCCTGCGGCGGAAATCGGAGGCTCTGCTGCCCGTTCAGAGAGATGCCCGCCACGACAACGATCGGCGCCGCCAGCAGCAGCAGGATCGCGACGACATAGATGACCTGCAGGCGGCGCGTCATGTGTCACCCGCCTTGTCACGGCCAAGCAGCAGGGAAAGGCCGACCATCAAAAGCGACACCAGCAACAGCAGCACGGCCATGGCGGCGGCGAAGGGCAGGTTCGACTGGAAGATCGCCTGATCGGTAATGTGCACCGACAATGTCCAGTGCTGCGGTTTGCCCAGAACCTGTGGCAGCAGGTAGATGCCGAGCGTGAACACGAAAACGAGGATGAGCGCGCCCACCATCGGCTTGCGCAACATCGGAAGCGTGACCGTCCTGAATGTCTGGAACGGGCTCGCGCCCATCATCCGGGCCGCCTCGCCCAGTTCGGGGTCGAGCCGCGACACCGGCGGGTAAAGGACAAGCACCGAATACGGCAGCGCCAGATAGCACATGCCTGTCATCAGCGCGAACAGGCTGGGCGTATAGGCCCGCGACTCCTCGATGATCCCGAGCAAGGACAGCAGGTTGCCGACCCCGGCAGTTTTCGACAACAGGGTGGACAGCGAGAAACCGATGATGACTTCGGACAGGGACAGGACAGACAACAGGATCACAAGCACGACCGTCTGCCCCCGCCGTTTCATCCGCGCAAGGCTGAGGGTGAACGGAAAGGCCAGCAGAACGCAGATCGCCGCCGCGCTGGCCGAAATCAGGACAGAGGTCAGCAGGATGCGCCCGAAGAACACGGAGAAGAACCGCAGGTAGCTGTCGAGTTCGAAACCCGGTTCGTAGAAACCGCCCGGCACCCGGTGCGCCACGCTGACCGACAGCATGATGGCGAAGGGCACGAGGAAAAACACCAGCAGCCATACCGTGGGCACGACCGGCAGCCACCGCGATGTGGGTTTCCGGGACAGCGTGCTCATGACGGAAGGACCACCCGCTTGCCCGGCGCGAACGCCACGCCGACCTCGTCGCCGAGCCCGATATCGGGCCGGGCGCTTGGCGCATAAAGCGCGGTGATTTCATGATCGCCCTGCTCGAGCACGTACTGGATGCTTTCGCCGAGGTCGCGAATGAAAGTGACCTTGGCCGTCAGCCCCGTGTCCGCCGCCCCCAGCCGCACGTCCTCGGGCCGCACCGAAAGGACAAGACCGGTGCCGGGATCGCTCTTGATCCGGTCCGACTTGTCCACCGCGAACCTGAAGCCGGAAACCTCGATGCTGTTATCGGCGGTAAGCGTGCAGGGAAGCAGGTTGGACGTGCCGATGAAGCCGGCGACGAAGGCATTGGCCGGATCGCGGTAGATTTCCATCGGCGAACCGACCTGCTGAACCCGTCCCTCGTTCATGACGATCACGACATCGGCCATGGTCAGCGCCTCTTTCTGGTCGTGTGTCACGACGATCGTGGTGACTCCGAGGCGTTTCTGAAGCTGGCGCAGTTCCACCTGCATGTGTTCGCGCAGATTGGCATCGAGCGCCGAAAGCGGCTCGTCCAGCAGGAAAACCTGCGGGTCGATCGCAAGACCCCGTGCAATGGCCACCCGCTGCCGCTGGCCGCCCGAAAGCTGGTGGATCCGCCTGTCGCCAAGGCCGGAAAGCTGCACGAGGTCCAGCAACTCCTCCGCGCGCGCCCGGGCCTCGGCCCTTGGCCGTCCGCGGATCATGAGCGGGTAGGCGATATTTTCCGCAACGCTCAGATGCGGAAACAGCGCGAGCGACTGGAACACCATGCCGAACTCGCGCTTTTCCGGCGGAACCGCCGTCTGATCCTCCCCCGCGACGATGAGCCGTCCATCGCTCGGCACTTCAAGTCCGGCGAGCAGGCGCAAGAGCGTGGTCTTGCCGCAGCCCGACGGGCCGAGGAGGCAAACGAATGTCCCGTCGGGGATCTCAAGGCTGACATCCTCAACCGCGGCCAAGCGCCCGAAACGCTTGGTCATGCCTCGCAGCGACAGCTCGGTCATGGGGGTATCCTTCTTGTGATGACCGGCCCGGGCGGGTCCCGGGCCGGTCGCGGACCGGGTGCCTCAACCCGTGACGAGTTCGGACCATTTCTGGTTAACCCAGTCGGCCTTGTCGACGTAGAGTTCATACCGCGGCAGGATCGGCGGCACCTCCGACGAGACGGCGGCGAATTCCTCGTCCGTCAGGTCCGTCATGCTGCGCGGGATCGTCGGCGCGGTGCCGACAAAGCGCGACAGCTTGGACTGGATTTCGGGCTGGGACATGTAGTCGATGAAGACCTGGCTGGCCTCGATGGCGTCGGAGGCCTTGGAAACCACCCACGACCCTGCATCGAGGACCGCGCCTTCCGTCGGAAAGGTCGAGCGCACGGGCTTGCCATCGGCCGCCGCCAGCCCGGTCACGTCGTGGTAATACTGGCCCATCGGTATTTCGCCGGTTTCCAGCGCTTGCTGGAACTGCCCTTCGTCCCGGTACCACAGTCGGACATTGGGCTTCACTTCCGCCAGCTTGTTCATGACTTCGAGCACACCCTCCTCGGTGGCGAGGATGTCGGTGCCGCCAAAGAAGCAGTGCCCCGTGATCTCCAGCAGGAAGGAATTCGATGCAAGCGCCAGCAGGCCGAGGCGGTTCTCGTTTGCCGGGTCCCAGAATGTCTTCCAGCTCTCGGGGGGGGCGGGATACACGTTGGTGTTGGTCACAAGCGAAATGTACCACGCAACGGCACCGGTGCCGTAGAACCCGTCACCGTCATATCCGTGAATGAAGTGATCGGGCAGGTTCTCGACGTTGGGCATGGCGCCCCGGTCCAGCTTGGCCCAGAGGCCCGCACGCTCACCGCGGATCCGCGGCACCTGCGCCATCATCGAGACATCCGCCGGCGCTTGGCCGGCCCGCGCCGCCTGTTGCAGCTGGACAAGCCACGCCTCGCCCGTGGGTTCGGCGATCGAGTCCACCTCGATCCCGGTGGCGGCGGTGAAATCCGGGTAGATGTGCTTCTTGAAACTTTCCTCGAAATACCCGCCGTAGGTGCCAACCTTGAGCGTGCCGCCCTGCGCCAGCGATAGCGACGGCGCGGCGAGCGTTCCCAGAGCCGCCGCGCTGGTCGAGGTTATGAATTCGCGTCTTTTCATCATGGTCAGTCTCCCTGATTTATGGGTGTTGTTGTGTCCTGCGGTACATTTGGAAGCACGCAGAGCATTTCGTACAGCAAATTCGCACCGATCAGCGCCGTGTTCCCCGACGGATCGAAGGGCGGCGAGACCTCGACAAGGTCACAGCCCACGATGTTCAGGTCGCCGCACCCGCGCACGACCTCCAGCGCCTGCCATGTGGACAGGCCGCCCGGCTCCACCGTTCCGGTACCGGGCGCGAAGGCGGGATCAAGGCTGTCGATGTCGAAGGAAATGTATACCGGCCTGTCCCGCACCGTTTCCCGCACCCGCTGCATCAAGGGCGCAAGGGACCGGTACCAGCACTCCTCGGCCTGCACCACCGTCCAGCCCTGCGCCCGGCCCCAATCAAAATCGTCGCGGGAATAGCCAGTGCCACGCAGCCCGATCTGGAATACCCGGTCGTTGTCGAGGCAGCCGTCCTCCCAGGCGCGGCGGAAGGGGCAGCCATGCGCCACCCTTTCACCGAACATCGCTTCGTTGATATCAGCATGGGCATCCACGTGAACCAGCGCCACCGGGCCATGAACCTTTTTCATCGCCTTCAGGATCGGCCATGTCAGCGTGTGGTCGCCCCCCAGCGTCAACGGGATCGCATCGGCCGACAGGATATCGTCGTAATGGGCCTCGATGATTTCGACGGAATTCTTGAGATCGAAGGTATTGATCGGCACGTCGCCAACGTCAGCGACCTGAAGGTGATCGAAGGGCGCGGCGCCCGTGGCCATGTTGTACGGGCGCAGCATCCGGCTTTCGTCGCGTATCTGGCGCGGCCCGAGGCGCGTGCCCGGGCGGTTCGAAGTGCCGATATCCAACGGGATGCCCACGAAACACGCGTCAAGGCCCTGCGCGCTGTCCTGCGCCGGAAGCCGCATCATCGTCGCCGGCCCGCCGAAACGCGGCATTTCGTTCCCGCCAAGGGGTTGGTTCAAACTGCGCATCCGGAATTGCCGCCCACCTGACTTGCGTCCATGTTGTTACCCTACCGAAGTTCCCCGCAGCTCGAATACCAGTCTGCGAACGAATACATTTGCTTTGGCGAATGTATTTCCGGCTTCGCGCGATCGGGCGGCAGGCAACCGGAACCCGCCTTGTCATCAGGGGCTCAGGCGTCGCGCCGGGGGCGGGCGGAGCTCCGACCTCCGATCAGTTCGTGCGCCGCGACCCAGATGAGGGCGGGTCGCCCGGCACGTCCAGCCCCGGCCGCCGGGCCTCCAGCAACGTCCCGGTGGCGAACATGTCCGTGCTGCACATCAGCGCCGTCGGCGGCGCACGATACTTCATGAAGGCGCGCAGGGTTGGCCCGCGGGCTTCCTAGGTGGACGGCTTCGACATGTCGGTGCCGATCTCGTCCACCGCCCCATACATGTCATCCATCATGCTGACATTGGCCCGGAACGTGAAGCCGCTCGGGATCAATCTCAGCGTGCGGGAACTCGACCACACCCAATGGTCTACGCATTCATGTCGCACGAGGGTCCCGGCATCCAGATACGCCGCTATTTCCCCCCCTACGCGGCGCTGCTTCTGCCCGCGGCCATGATCGTGGTCACCTCCGGCCGTATCAACATGCTGGGCGACCCGACCCGGGAGGCGGCCGCGAAATGAACGGACCGGTCCTGACCGTCGAGACCCTCATCGTCCGCACCGCGGCTGGGAACACGCTTTTGCGGGACCTCGGGTTTTCGCTCTCGCGGGGCGAAATCATCGGTATCGCCGGCGAAGACGGCTCGGGCAACATGCGCCTCGGCGCGACGGACCTTCTGCGCCCCGGTGCGGGGCGGCGCACAGGGGCCGGCGCATCACCATGATGTTCCAAGACCCGTTCACGATGCTCAACCCGCTCCAGCGCGCGGGCGACACGCTGGAAGGGGCAGCCGTGGCCGACCCGGCCACGGGCACCGCCGCGGTGCTGGCCGGTTTCCGCCGCGCGGTGCAATTCGTCTCTTTCAGGGTCTCCATGCCACGCTCAGCACGCGCCACAGCATCCGCAAGTGCCTTGACCAGATCCTGCGCGCCGACGGCAGGCCCGACGGGACGGACGCGGCGAAAACGGGTTTGCTGAAACAGGTGGGCCTGACACACGCCTATCTGGACCGTCGCCCGGCGCAGCTATCGAGCGGGAACGTCAACGGATCGCCATCGCCCGCGCCCTCGCGTCGCGGCCGAGCTGATCTGCGACGAGGCGGTGTCGACGCTCGATTTTTCGGTGCAGGCACAGATCCTGACCCTGCTCAAGCGCCTCGTCCGCGACCGCGGGCTGGCCTATCTCTTCGTTACGCACGACCTCGCCGTGGTCCGCCAGATGGCCCATCGCGTCACCATGCTCGAGAATGGCCGGATCGTCGAGACAGGACCGGTCGATCGCGTGATGGACCACTCCGAGGCGCCTTACACCAAGACCCTCGTATCCCCGTTGCCCGGCACTTTCTCGCGGGCGGCACCGCCGGCGGACTGATACGTCACTCCCGCCTAGGGCGGCGATCACCCGCCACGGACCGTGTCGATCATCAGTTGGACATTGTCCGGGTCCGCATCCGGCGTGATCCCGTGCCCGAGGTTGAAGATATGCGGCCCGCCGTGGAAGGCGTCGACGATATGCCGCGTCTCGCGCACCAGTGCCTCGCCGCCCGTCACCATGTGCGACGAGGCGAGATTGCCTTGAACACAGCCCGACACCTGCACGTTCGCTGCCGCCCATTCGGGGGTGACGGTTTCGTCCACCGCCACGCAGTCGGCCCCGGTGGCGGCATGGAAACCCACGTATTTCTCCCCCGCCTGACGCGGGAAGGCGATGACCGGGATGCCCGGATGCCGCGCCTTGAGTTCGCCGATGATGCGTTTCGCCGGCGCCGTCGCGTAACGGTCGAAATCCGCGCCCGACAGCGACCCCGCCCAGCTGTCGAACAGCTTGACGCATTCCGCGCCCGCCGCGATCTGCGCCGAGAGATATTCGATCGTGCCTTCCGTCAGCCGCTCCATCAGCGCATCGAACAGCGCCGGATCCTCGGCCTTGAGCGCATGGGCCGGCCCCTGGTCCGGGGTGCCGCGCCCGGCGATCATGTAGGTGGCGACCGTCCACGGCGCCCCGGCAAAGCCGATCAGCGTGACATCGCCCGGCAGCGCCCCGGACAGGTTGCGTACGGTCTGGTAGATCGGGTTCAGCGTGTCATGTATCTCGGCGGCGGGTTTCAGACGGTCGAAATCTGCCTGTGCCGTGACCGTCGACAGGCGCGGCCCTTCCCCGGTCACGAACCACAGGTCGGCGCCAAGCGCCTGCGGCACAAGGAGGATGTCCGCGAACAGGATGGCGGCATCGAACGCGTAGCGGCGTATCGGCTGAAGCGTGACCTCGGTTGCCAGCTCGCTGTTGTAGCAAAGCGACAGGAAATCACCCGCCTCGGCACGCGTGGCGCGATATTCGGGCAGGTACCGGCCCGCTTGGCGCATCATCCAGATGGGCGGTACATCCAGCGCCTCACCGGCCAGCGCGCGCAGAATCGTCTTGTTGGCAGCCATTCGCATCCTCCGTTTGCCCGTCGTGGTCCCTTCCCGGCGGCAAGATGTCAAGCACGGGCTGCTTGCCACACCGATTTGCCGCGTCTAAACCGCCTGTATGAAACCTGACATGCCTTCCCCCGCGAAACCGCTCAAGATCGGGACGCGCGGCTCTCCCCTCGCCCTGGCGCAGGCCCACGAAACCCGTGACAGGCTGGCCGCGGCCTTCGACCTTCCGCAGGATGCCTTCGAGATCGTCGTCATCAAGACGAAAGGGGACGACAAGGCGCTGATCGCCTCGGACACGCCGCTCAAGGAACTGGGCGGCAAGGGCCTTTTCACGCGCGAGATCGAACAGGCCCTGCTGGATGGCGGCATCGACATCGCGGTGCACTCGATGAAGGACATGCCGGTTCAGCAGCCCCCGGGGCTGGTGCTCGACACGTATCTCCCGCGCGAGGACGTGCGCGACGCCTTCGTCTCGCCCCGGGCCGAGGGGCTGGCGGCACTGCCCGAGGGCGCCATTGTCGGCACCTCGTCGCTGCGGCGGCGGGCACAGGTGCTGGTCGCCTACCCGCACCTCGAAGTGGTGGAATTCCGCGGCAACGTGCAGACGCGGCTGCGCAAACTGGATGACGACGTGGCCGCCTGCACCTTCCTCGCGATGGCGGGGTTGAATCGTCTGGGCCGGCCCGAGGTGGCGCGCAACGCCGTCGCGCCGGAAGAAATGCTGCCGGCCGTGGCGCAGGGCGCCATCGCGATCGAACGACGCGAGGACGACAGCGCCACCGCCGACATGCTGGCCGCGATCCACGATGCACAGACCGGCAAACAGCTTGCCGCCGAACGGGCCTTTCTCGCGGCGCTCGACGGGTCCTGCGAAACGCCCATTGCCGGACTCGCGGAACTCGACGGTGGCACGCTGCGCCTGCGCGGCGAGATCCTGCGCCCGGACGGCAGCGAAAGGCTGGGCGACGAACGCCATGCCCCGGTGGAGGACGGCGCCGCGCTCGGGCGTGCCATGGCGGCCGATCTTCTGGCGCAAGCTGGCGAAGGCTTCTTCGATTGGCGCGGCTGACCCGCGCCGGCCGGTAAACCGCGGCGGGAAGGAACGGGGCGATAAAGCGGGAAATAGGGCTTGACGCCACAAAAGGCCTGTCATACTTGTCCGCGCGGTTTGGCGGAGTAGCTCAGTCGGTTAGAGCAGTGGAATCATAATCCATGTGTCGGGGGTTCAAGTCCCTCCTCCGCTACCAACTTCAGTACCATGGTTTCAAAATCGCTGGTTTCCAGCGGTTCCTCGCCCTTACGGGCTATCGAGATGATCCCTGCAAGGTCACCGTGCAGATCAATCTGTAGATCGGAGCCGTCCTCGTTAGGAGTAAGGACGATTCGGTCCACAAGTGACCGGATTATCTCGGTTGCTTCGGCACGACACTCATCGTCGTTGATCGTGTGAAGCAAGCGTTCGATTTCTTCCTGATAGCGATATGCCATAGCCGGATGAAGCAGCACTGGCTCTTCGTCGATGTTGGCAAGTTCGGCTTCGACGATCTTCCTACGCTCGCCTATCGCTATCATTTCGTCTTTGACATCTGCGCCGGGCACGCCCGACTTGATCGCCTCGATCAGGCGTTTCCGACCGGCCTCAAGGCGGTCGAGTTCCGCTCGAAAGCTGTTGAGCCTCGCGTTCTTTTCCGAACGCATACGGTTCATTTGGGCAGCATATTCCGTGCAGAACACGGCGCACAGCTCAGGGTCCATCAGATGCGCCTTGAGTGAGCTACTCCCTGATCCTTGGACAGGATCTGGCGTAGATTAAGCTACTCTTTGCACCTGCTGATGGGTTTGGGTTT